>DHHN01000079.1:8137-9086 GCA_002403295.1 bacterium UBP1_UBA4771
GCCATACTGCTCGCAGGAAAAGAAGGAGGTTCACCATGAGAAACGTCGTCGTTTTCGTGCTCCTCACGGCGCTCCTTGCGGGCGTGCACGAGTCGTGCGGGCTCAGCAAGACCGTGCAGGGCACCGCTATCGGCGCCGCGGCGGGCGGCGCCGTGGGCGCGGTCATCGGCAAGCAGACGGGCAACACCGCGGCCGGCGCCATCATCGGCGCGGCGGTCGGCGGCGCCGCGGGCGCGTACATCGGCAACTACATGGACAAGCAGGCCGAGGAGATGCAGCGCGACCTCGAGGGCGCTCGGATCGAGCGCGTCGGCGAGGGCATCATGATCACCTTCGATTCGGGCATTCTCTTCGATTTCGACAAGTCGAACCTCAAGGCCGAGGCGCGGACGAACCTCGACAAGCTCGCCGTCATCCTCAACAAGTACGCCGACACCGACCTCCTTGTCGACGGCCACACCGACTCGAAGGGCTCCGATAATTACAACTTGACCCTCTCGCAAGAGCGCGCGCAGGCGGTGGCGAACTACCTCGCGAACCTGCAAGTCGCGTCGACGCGGATGACGCTCCACGGCTACGGCGAATCCCGTCCGATCGCGACGAACGACACGGAAGAGGGCCGCGCCCTCAACCGCCGCGTCGAGGTCGGCATCATGGCGAACGAGAAGCTGAAGAAGGCAGCCGAGCAGCAGGCCGGCTGACATCGGCGGACGATCGAGCATCGACGGCCGGGCGCCCTCGGGAGCCCGGCCGTTTTTTCCATTCCTCATTTCAATTGACACCCGGCCGCGGTCCGTTCTAGCATGCCCCCGCACACATCCTTTCTTCAGGTGCTCGCAAGGAGCCGAACAGGGAAGAGGGTGAGACCCCCTCACGGACCCGCCACTGTGAATGGCGAGCCTCCCGCCCGATACCACTGGCGTAACGCCGGGAAGGGGGCGGGGGCGAC
>DHHN01000083.1:0-4331 GCA_002403295.1 bacterium UBP1_UBA4771
TCGCGCCCGGGCGACCGGCGGCAACGGCATTCACTCCGTGGAAACGGGGATTGCGGTCTTGCGTGATGGGGATGCGCCGATGGAGGCGAAAATAAGCGCCGCGCGGACGCGGCTCAGCCGGGCCGGGCGGCCGCCGCGAGCAGGGCGTCACGGATCTCTCGCCCCGCCGCGTCCACCTCGGGCGAGAGCGGTGCTCCGAGCTTCATCTCCTTCGGCCGTATGCCGATGAGGATCGCCTCCCCCCGCCACACCTCGCGGAGGTACTGTATGGAAAAATGGAGGGAGAGCCGGTGCGTGTTGCTCGCCGATCGCATGAGGTCCTCGATGGGGATGATGCGCCACTCGCCGGGCTCGCCGTCGAAAACCACCGCGTCGACGAAGACGACCGCCTCGAGCCCCTGCTTTCCCGGCCAGCCGCCGTAGTTCTCGGGCACCTCGGCGGCGTTCACGACCGGGAACGGGGCGTTCGCCGCCTCGAGCAGCGCGGCCACGGCCGGCCCCGCGCCGTCGTCCCCCTTGAGCTCGTTCCCGACGCCGACGACGCCGAAGCGCTTGCCCGCGAGGCGCGCCGAGATCTCTTTCGCCGTCTTCGCGTTCATACGTGAAAAAGGCCCCTGGCCGGGGGCCTTGCTCTTTCTCCCCATGAGGCGGGCTCTCTCAGCTCTCGCCCCATTCGTCGCTCAGGATGTAGGAGGCGCGGCAGTTCGGACAGAGGGCGCGGATGAAGTCGCTCCGCTCGAGCGGCCGTCCGTCGCGAGGCACGACCTCGCCCACGGCGCCGAGCGCCTGATGGCTCGCCACCATGAAGGTCTGGTTCGCGTAGGCGAGCTCGCCGAGCTTGTCGCACATCCAGCGCACGTGGTCGAGCGCCGTGATCGGCGAGCCGCAGTGCTCGCAGAAGAGGAGCTCCTTGTCGTGGGTGTCGACGAAATCGGCCGTGTCGGTGGTCGATTTGTCGAAATCCTTGTCGAGGACGATCCCCTTCTTCGTGATGCAGTAGACGAAGCACTGGCTGCACATGATGCAGTTGCCCCAGTTGCGCTCGATGCGCCGCACCATCCGTTTCTTGTCCTCGCGGTACTCGTCGACGATCGTGATCGCTCCCGCCGGGCAAACCTGTCCGCAGGCGCCGCAGCCGACGCAATCCTCGGGCACGTAGGTGGGAACGCCGCGGAAATGCTCCGGCACGACCGCCGGGGTCTTCGGGAACTTGGAGGTGTACGGCCCCTTGATGAGGGCGATCGCCGCCTCTTTCAGCTCTCTCAGTTTCGGTTTGCGCATGTCAGTTCACAACCCCCGATGCCGCGCTCACTGCTTGTCCTCGGCGCCCTCGCGGTCCTCGGCGTACCGGTCGAGCACGCTGCCCTTCCAGAGGCGGATCCCGGAGCGATGGGCGGCGCGCGAAATGGCGTGGGCCGCCGTCGGCGAGGTGATGAGAATGAACCAGATGCAGAGCAGCGCCTTGACGCTGATCGCGTTGAATCCGGTGAAGAAGAGCACGCTCAGGAGAATCGCCGCCGTGCCGAGCGTGACGCATTTCGTGCCCGCCTGCAGGCGGTTGTACACGTCCGGCAGCCGGACGAGGCCGATGCACCCGAGCACGTCGAAGGCGATCCCGACCGTGAGGAGGATGTATCCGATCGTCTCACTCATCGAAACCCCTCCCCTCGAGGTATTTGGCGAGCGCGAGCGAGCCGATGAAGTTCAGCAGCGACCACGAGATCGCGATGTTCATGTAGAGATCCCGTTTCGTGATGATCGACCACATCGCGCAGAACCCGACGACGAGGGTGCCGAGGATGTCGATCGCGACCGTGCGATCGGGCGCCGTGGGCCCCCTGCCCACCCGGTAGAGGCACATGAAGATGCAGAGGATCAGCAATCCGATGTAGACGTTCACTCGAATATCCTTTCGAGAATCCGCTCGAAATGGCGGACGATGATCTCCGTATCCTTCTGGATATCGGGAGACTGGACGTTGATCCAGTGGATGTAGAGATGATCCCCGATCATGTCAACGGTCATCGTTCCGGGAGTCAGCGTGATCGAGTTCGCGAGGAACGTGCGCCCCATGTCGCTCGTGAGCTTCGTGCGGACCTTGACGATGCCGGGCTTGATCGGCAGGTAGATGTTGAGCACGCGGTAGGCGACGTCGAAGTTGGCCCGGATCATCGCCCATATGAACACCCAGAAATAGACGAACAGCCAGAAGAAGCGCCTCGGGTGGAAGATCTTGACTCCCTCCACGGGGAAGATATCGCCGAGAAGCAACTCCGCGAAGAGCGCGACGAGCACGCCGACGAGAAGCTCCTGCCACTGGACCGACCACGTGAGCAGCAGCCAGACCGCGTAGATTATGAGAAAATGCAGGAACCGCTTCATCCGTTTCACCCGCCGATGATGAATCCCATGTACGACATCTTATCGAGGAGCGTCTGCCTCGCCGCTTCGATGAGGCCCTTGTCGACGAACGGATACAGGACGCCGAGCGCGACGCAGAGGATCGCGAGCACGACGAGCGGCATCGTCATCGAGAACGGCGCCTCCTTGACGGCGGCGAAGCGCTTCGGCAGCGCGCCGAAGAGCACGAACCGCTGGAGCTTGATGAACGAGAGGAGCGTCATGAACGCCACGAGCACCGCGATCGCGCCGTATATGTAGTATCCCGCCTGAATGAACGCCGTGATGATGACGAGCTTGCTCCAGAAACCGTTGAACGGCGGCACGCCCGATATCGAGAGCGACGCGATCGAGCACGCCGTGCCCGTGACGGGCATCTTGCGCATGAGCCCGCCCATCTCGTACCGGTTCCGTGTGCCCGTCCGGTACTCGAACGATCCCGAGCACAGGAAGAGGAGCGACTTGAACGTCGCGTGGTTGACGAGGTGATAGAGCCCGCCGAAGAGCCCGAGCGCCGCGATCGCCGGCGGGACGTTCGGGTTGAGCCCGAGGCCGAGGCCGATCGTCACGTACCCCATCTGGCTGATCGAGTGGTAGGCGAGCATCCGCTTGAAATCGCTCTGCCCCACGGCGAGGAAGACTCCGACGACCATCGAGAGCGCGCCGAGGAACATGAGGATGCTCGAGACCATCGCGTTCGGGCCGATCACGCTGAACATGACGCGGGCGATGGCGTAGATGCCGAGCGCCTTGATGAGGACGCCCGAGAGCATCGCCGAAATCGGCGCCGGCGCGCTCGGGTGCGCGTCGGGAAGCCAGGCGTGGAAGGGAACCGTCGAGGCCTTGAGCCCGAACCCCATGATGAAGAGCGCGATCACGAAGGCGAGCGCGCGGTTGAACGGAACCGTGCCGGAGACCGGGTCGAGCTGCCGGGCGAGATCGGGCATGTTGAGCGTCCCCGTCATCGAGTAGAGGAACGCGATCCCGAAGAGGATCGCCGTGCTCGCCACCGTGCCGAGGATGAGGTACTTGAACGAGGCTTCGAGCTCCTCGTGCTCGGTGCCGAAGCCGACGAGGGCGTAGGAGGCGATCGAGGCGATCTCGAGGAATACGAAGAGATTGAAGAAATCCCCCGTCATCACGACGCCGTTCATGCCGGCGATCATGAGGAGAAAGAGCGAGTAGTACTTGGGCTTGGCCGTGTACCCGTTCATGTAGGAGAACGAGTAGACGATCGAGAGGAGGCTCACGACGTTGATGACGGCGAGCATGAGCGAGCTCAGCCCGTCCGAGACGAGCAGGATGCCGTACGGCGCGGGCCAGCCGCCGACGCGGTAGGAGAAGGGCGCCTCGAAGAGCATCCGCACCGCCATGACGGCGAGCGCCGCCGCGACGACGAACGCGATGTAGTCCGCCGCCTTCTTGTTGACCTTCGTCACGAGCAGGTTGAAGAAGGCCGCCGCCAGTGGAATCGCCGTGAATAACGGATACAGTCCCTGCATGGTACTCCGTCTCGCTATCCTTTGAGCCTGTTGATCTCGCTCATGTTGAACGTTTTGTACTTCTCGTACAGCCGCAGGCAGATCGCGACCTGCAGCGCGAGCACGCCGAGCCCGATCACGATCGAGGTGAGCACGAGCGCCTGCGGCAACGGATCGACGCCGCGCCGCGCGAACTCGGCCGGCGACATGTCCGCGAAGAGGATCGGCGCCACGCCGTCCCGCCGGTACCCGATAAGGATGATGAACAGGTTGATCGCGTAATCGATGATGACGAGCCCGATGATCTTCTTCACGATATTTTTCTTCGCGATGAGGCAGTAGACCCCCATCACGAAGAGCACGAGCGTGAGAAAGTACAGGATCATGCCCTTACCCCTCCTCCTCTTCATCCACCAGCTTCGAGACGAACCGCCCGAAGATCGAGAGCGC
>DHHN01000083.1:4397-5454 GCA_002403295.1 bacterium UBP1_UBA4771
AAAATACCATCCGGCGAAAAAACCGCATATCGGAATCACGGCGAGGAGGAGCGCCGCCGAGTTGTCGAGAATCGACGCCGCCCGGTCGCTCATCTTTCGCAGCCCGAGCTCCTTGCCGAAGGCGAGCGTCAGGATCACGTAGCCGCAGGCGAGTATCACGCCGCCGGCGAAGCCGCCGCCCGGCGTGAGATGCCCGTAGAGGACGATGTACCAGCCGAACATGAAGATGATCCCCATGGCGAAGCGGACGACCGTCTTGACGATCGGGGTCATCCCCTTCGGGCTGGCGGCGTTCACGAGATCGGGCTTCGTCTCCATGCGTTACTCCCTGAACTCCTCGTACTCTTCCCTGATTTCCTCTTCGCTGAGGATGCCGACCTTCTCCGTGTCCGCGGCCGAGCGCTGCTTGCGCCCGCGGCGGCGGAGGATGACGAACGCGCCGACGATCGAGGTGAAAAGCACCGTCGCCTCGCCGAGCGTGTCGTACGCTCGGAAATCGAGGATGATGCTCGTCACGACGTTCGCGGCGCCCGTTTTCTGGAGCGCCGTCTCGAGATACTGCTGAGACACCCGCATGCTCGGCTCCCCGAAGGGAGGAAGGTCCTTCACGGCGAGGAACGCGAAAACGAGGAAGAGCCCGAAAAAGATGAGGCTCGACACGACCGCGAAGGTGTCCCAGTGCTCCTCGATCGAGGTGTTGTCGATCGTGATCGTCGCCCGGATGAGGACGACGAGGATGAGGATCTCGACCACCACCTGCGTGATCGCGATGTCGGGCGCCCCGAGCATGAGGAACGCGATCGACACGCTGAACCCCACGACCCCGCACGAGATCACGGACGAGAGGAGGTTCTTCGTCTCGATCGCGATGATCGATCCGACGATCATGAAGATCAGGAGGATCAAGAGAAACGATTCCATGCGACTCCCTCGCCGCTCCTTACAGCTGGAAAATGAGCATGAACGCCAATATCCCGAGCCCGATCACGATCCACGCGAGATAGGTCGAAAGGTTCCCGTTGTGGATCGCGCGGAGCAACTGGACGAAGCCGTCCCC
>DHHN01000083.1:5486-6846 GCA_002403295.1 bacterium UBP1_UBA4771
GTCACCGTTTTATAGAAATGGGTGCCCGGCACCCGGATCTCCTCGCTGTCCATGACGTTGCCGCCGATCCAGACGTTCTCGTCCGTCCGGTACGCGCCCCTCCCGGTGAACGCGTAGACGAGCAGCCCGAGGATGATGCCGACGACGAGGAGCGCCGTCGCGGCCCCGGGGCTCCAGAACCCGTCCGTGGGCATGGTCGCGATGTTGCCCATGGAGATATTCACGAGCTCCCCGCCCGCGACGGACGGAATGATGAACCGCTCGAGCGGGTACTGGGCGAAGACGCCGAAGAGCACGCAGAGGATCGCGAGGAATATCATGGGAAGCTGCATCGAGAAGTCGACTTCCCTGACGCCCGCGAACCGCTCCGGCCGCCGCCCGAGGAAGACCGAGTGGATCACCTTCACGAACGAGGCGAGCGTGAGGGCGCTCCCGAAGATCGCGACGACGAGAAAGACGATGTGCCGGCCCTCGAGCATGCCCTGATAGATGAGCCACTTCGACGCGAAGCCGTTCATCGGCGGGATGCCGGAGATCGAGAGCGCGGCGACCGCCATCGTGATGAACGTCACGGGCATGAGGCGCGCGAGGCCGCCGAGCTCGTCGAGCTCCGTCGTTCCGGCGCGCTTCTCGACGGCGCCGGCTTCGAGAAAGAGGCTGCTCTTGTAGATCGCGTGATTGAGCATGTGGAACAGCCCGCCGACGATCGCGATCGGTATCCCGCTTCCGACGCCGAGCACCATGTATCCGACCTGGCTCACCGCGTGGAACGAGAGGAGCTTCTTGAGGTTGTGCTGGGCGAGCGCCATGAGCACGGCGAATATGATCGTCGCCGCCCCCACGATCATCATCATGAGCGAGAGCCCCGAGCCCGCGCGGATCGCGAAGATGTCGAGCGAGATGCGGGCGAGGAGATATATGCCGAGAAGCTTGTCGAGGGAGGCCGGCAGGAACGCCATGATCGAGGCCGGCGTCGAGATCGCCATCTCGGGAATCCACGAGTGGAAGGGCATCGCCCCCGCCTTCGTGATCGCGCCGACGAAGAGAAGGACGAAGGCGGCGACGCCGACGGGGCCGGCCGTCGAAATCCGAAGCCCGGACATCGTCAGGGTGCCCGCCGTCGTCCAGATGAGGACGACTCCGAGCAGCATCGCCGCGTCGCTGAGGCCGAGCACCGTGAACGCCTTGGCCGCCGACTTCTCGTGCCCCTTCTCCCCCATGTTCGTCATGAAGAAGAGGAGCGCCGTGAGGATCTCCCAGAACATGAGAAGGATGAGGAGGTTGTCCGCGAGAACGACTCCTGCCGCCGCCGCGACGGTCCAGAGCATGAAGGAGTAGTACAGGCTCGGCTTGTCCTTGC
>DHHN01000177.1:0-3390 GCA_002403295.1 bacterium UBP1_UBA4771
CGAGCTCGACCTGAATCTGCTGCTGCTGTGGCATCTTGTCCATGTGGGCTCCTTCCCCGGAACGTTCTTTTCTGATATCATTGAAACAGCTTCGAAGCATGGAGTCAATATGGATCGGGACGAGAGCTGGGACGCCTTCGAGCGCGGGATCTTCGAGACGGTCGACCGCCGCGAGCGCGAGCGCGGCTGGGAGCTCAGCGCCGAGATCCGCCGCCGCGCCGACCGGATCGTCTCGCTCATCCTCCACAGCGACCTGCCCCGCGTCGACGTCGAGATCGAGATCCGCGGGTTCCGCGCCTTCGTCGTCGGGGAGCTGCCCGGCAAGGAAGCGCTCTTCGACGCCGTCTACCTCGCCCGCTTCCGGAGGATCTGGGAGCAATGGAGACGCGGAGGGGAGAGGCTCCTTCCCGGCCTCGACCCCGTCGAATGAGCCCGGATTCCCTGGAATGGGACTCGGTTCCGCACCCGCATCCGACGGCGGACCTTTGAATTTCAGCCTTGATAAGCTCCGCCGGCGTACGGTATATTCTCGGGAGTCTAAACTATAGCGTACGCGCAGGTTGGCCGTCCGGATGGCAAGCTCCGCGAAAGGGAGCTTTTTATGCGTCGAAAGAGAGTCCGCGAGATCTGCCGGGCGATGAAGCGGGCGCGGATCGCCGTCGTCGGGGATATCATGCTCGACCGCTACATCTGGGGTCAGGTCGAGCGGATCAGCCCCGAGGCGCCGGTGCCGGTCGTCGCCGTCGCCGAGACGAGCGTCCGGCTCGGAGGCGCGGCGAACGTGGCGTGGAACCTCGCCGCGCTCGGCGCGCGGGCCGATCTCGCGGGCGTCGTGGGCAAGGACGCCTCGGGCGGAGATCTCCGGCGCATCCTCCGCGAGCGGGGGATTTCGACCGCGGCCGTCGTCGTCGATCCGCGCCGCCCGACGACCGAGAAGATCCGGATCGTCGCCCACAACCAACAGGTCGTCCGCGCCGATATCGAGTCGGGCGCGCCGCTCGCCGATGAGGCGGCGGCGAAGCTCCTCGCCGCCGTGCGTCGCGCGATCGCGGGAGCCCGCGTCGTCATCGTCTCCGATTACGGGAAGGGCGTCGTCACGCCCGCGGTCATGGACCTTCTCCGGGCGAGGAACATGCCGTTCCTCATCGATCCGAAGGAGGGGCATTTCTCCCTCTACCGCGGGGCGCTGGCCGTGACGCCGAACAAAAAAGAGGCGGCGGGATTCTACAACAGGAAGATCCGGACCGACGACGAGCTCGAGCTCGTCGGCACGTCGCTCGTCGTCGATCTCGACGCGGCCGCCGTTCTCGTCACGAGGGGCGAAGAGGGCATGACGCTCTTCGAGCCGCGCAAGAAACCGAGGCACTTTCCGACGCGGGCGAGCGAGGTGTACGACGTGACGGGCGCGGGCGACACGGTCGTGGGCGTGCTCGGCGCCGGTCTCGCCGCGGGCGCCACGCTCTACGAGTCGATCGAGCTCGCGAACGCCGCTGCCGGGATCGTCATCAAGGAGCTCGGCACCGCGGCCGCGCGGGCCGAGGAGCTCGAGGAGGCGTTCGCCTGAGGCGCGGGACCGGAATGCGCGGACGGGTGCTCGCGCGGGGCGAGCTCGACGGCTTCCGGCGGGAGCACCGGGAGAAGCGGATCGTTTTCACGAACGGATGCTTCGACATTCTCCATCCGGGGCACGTCGATCTGCTCGCGAAGGCGCGCGCTCTCGGCGACATGCTCGTCGTCGGGTTGAACGACGACGACTCGGTTCGCCGCCTCAAGGGCGAGGGGCGGCCGTTCACGGGCGAGGGGGACCGCGCCGAGATCCTGCTCGCGCTCGTCTCCGTCGACTTCGTGACCGTGTTCGGGGAGGACACGCCGCTCGAAACGATCGAGGCGCTCCGCCCCGACGTGCTCGTGAAGGGAGCCGAGTACGCGCATGGGGAGATCGTGGGCGCCCGGTTCGTCGAGGAGCACGGCGGACGAGTGGAGCGGATCGACATGCTCCCGGGGTATTCGACGACGGCCATCGTCGAACGCATTCGAAAAGGAACGTAACGCACGGAGGTGAATCTCTATTCTTATGGCGCGAAAAAAAATGATCATCATGGGTGCCGCGGGGAGGGACTTTCATAATTTCAACACCCTCTACCGCAATCGCAAGGACGTCGAGGTGGTCGCGTTCACCGCGACGCAGATTCCCGATATCGAGGGACGCAAGTATCCGGCCGCCCTGGCGGGAAAGCTCTATCCGAAGGGCATTCCCATCGCGGCGGAGGAGGATCTCGCGCGACTCATCGTCGAGAAGGGCGTCGACGAAGTGCTCTTCTCGTACAGCGACGTCTCGAACCAGTACGTCATGGAGAAGGCCGCGCTCGTGAACGCCCTCGGGGCGCACTTCACGGTCGCCGGGGCGCGTCCGACGATGGTCGCGAGCTCGAAGCCCGTCATCTCGATCTGCGCCGTGCGCACGGGAGCCGGCAAGAGCCAGACGACCCGCAAGGTCGCCGAGCTGCTCGTCGGAGCGGGGAAGAAGGTCGTCGCCGTCCGCCATCCGATGCCCTACGGAAATCTCGTGAAGCAGAAGGTGCAGCGCTTCGCGACGCTCGACGATCTCGTGAAGCACGAGTGCACGATCGAGGAGATCGAGGAGTACGAGCCCCACATCGTGCGCGGCGTCATCGTCTACGCCGGCGTCGATTACGAGGCGATCCTCCGCCGGGCCGAGAAGGAGGCCGACGTCGTGCTCTGGGACGGCGGCAACAACGACCTGCCGTTCTACAAGCCCGATCTCAACATCGTCGTCGTCGATCCGCACCGGCCCGGCCACGAGCTCTCGTACTACCCGGGACGGACGAACGTGCTGCTCGCCGACGTCATCGTGATCAACAAGATCGAAACCGCGGATCTCGGGGCCATCGAGGAGGTCCGCGCGAACGTCGCCCGCCTCAATCCGGGGGCCGTCGTGATCGACGGCGCCTCGCCGATCAAGATCGACCGGCCCGAGCGGATCCGGGGGAAGCGCGTCCTCTGCGTCGAGGACGGGCCGACGCTCACGCACGGCGGGATGAAGTACGGCGCGGCGATCATGGCGGCGCGCAAGTATCACGCGCGCGAGATCGTCGATCCGCGCCCCTACGCGACGGGCAGGATCGCCGAGACGTATCGCAAGTACCCCGACATCGGGCTTCTGCTCCCGGCGATGGGGTACGGGCCGGAGCAGGTCAAGGATCTCGAGAAGACGATCGCCCGGGTCGATTGCGACCTCGTCATCGTGGGCACGCCGATCGATCTCGGCCGGTACATAAAGATCAAGAAGCCGTCGCTGCGGGTCATGTACGACCTGCAGGAGATCGGGCATCCGGATCTCGCGGACGTGCTCAAGAGATTTTTGAAGGC
>DHHN01000177.1:3484-4890 GCA_002403295.1 bacterium UBP1_UBA4771
CCGAGCTCGGCTGCCCCGTCGTCGTCAAGGCGCAGGTGCTCGTCGGCGGCAGGGGCAAGGCGGGCGGCGTCAAGCTCGCCGCGAGCCCCGACGAGGCGGCGGCCAAGGCGAAGGCGATCCTCGGCATGGACCTCAAGGGGATCAGGGTCGAAAAGGTGCTCGTCGCCAAGGCCGTCGACATCGCCAAGGAGTTCTACGTCGGGATGGTCGTCGACCGGCGGAGCCGCAAGCCCCTCATGATGGTCTCGCCGGCGGGCGGGATCGACATCGAGGAGGTCGCGCGCGCGACCCCCGAGAAGATCCTCAAGATCGTCATCGATCCCGCGTTCGGCGTTCTGCCGTTCCAGACGAGGCGCATGAGCTCGTTCCTCANNGACAAGGAGATCTCGAAGAAGATCGGCGGCATGCTCTCGTCCCTCTACCGGGCCTTTCTCGGCGTCGACGCCTCGCTCGCCGAGATCAACCCGCTCGTCGTCACGCCCGCCGGGGAGGTCTGGGCGATCGACGCAAAGATCAACATCGACGACAGCGGCCTTTTCCGGCAGAAGGACGCAGCGGCGCTCCGCGACGATTCGGCGGAGGACCGCGGCGAGGTCGAGGCGCGCGAGGCGGGGCTCTCGTTCGTCAAGCTCGACGGGAGCATCGGCTGCGTCGTGAACGGCGCCGGGCTCGCCATGGCGACGATGGACATGATCAAGCACTTCGGAGGGGAGCCGGCGAACTTCCTCGACATCGGCGGTTCCTCGAGCCCCGAGAAGGTGCTCACCGCGATGCGGATCATACTCCGCGACGCGAGCGTCAAGGCGATCCTCATCAACATATTCGGCGGGATCACGCGGTGCGACGACGTGGCGCTCGGCCTCATCGAGGCGCGAACGCAGCTCGGCGTCGACGTGCCGCTCGTGGTGCGCCTGACCGGAACGAACGAGGAGCGGGGGCGGGAGCTGCTCGAGGGCACCCCTCTCGTCCCGGCCGCGACGATGGAGGAAGGCGTGAAGAAGGCGATCGCGGCGGCGCGGGGGCGCTGACGCTCTCTCTATATATAAGGAGGAGATTTCGTGAGCATACTCGTCGATGAAAAGACCCGCGTCGTCGTTCAGGGCATCACCGGCCGGGACGGCGCCTTCCATACGGGCCAGATGCTCGCCTACGGGACGAAGGTCGTCGGCGGCGTGACGCCGGGAAAGGGCGGCCAGAAGAGCGAGCACGGGCTCCCCATTTTCGACACGATGGCCGAGGCGGTCGCCGCGACCGAGGCGAACACGAGCATCATCTACGTGCCGGCCGCCTTCGCGACGGATGCGATCTGCGAGGCCGCGGACGCGGGCGCGAAGCTCGTCGTCTGCATCACCGAGGGCGTGCCCGTGCTCGACATGGTCCGGGTGCTCCCGTATCTCGGCGAGCGG
>DHHN01000209.1:0-10423 GCA_002403295.1 bacterium UBP1_UBA4771
GTGCCGGCGAAGAGGCTCCCGATCATGACGCTGTCGGCGCCGGCCGCGAGCGCCTTGACGACGTCGCCCGAATACTTGATCCCGCCGTCGGCGATGAGCGGCACGCCCGCCTTCGCGGCGACCGCGGCGCAGTCCATGATCGCCGTGAGCTGCGGCACGCCGATTCCGGCGATGACGCGCGTCGTGCAGATGGCGCTCGGCCCCATGCCCACCTTGATCGCGTCGACGCCGAGCCTGATGAGATCGCGCGCCGCCTCCGCGGTCGCGATGTTGCCCGCGATGAGCGGGAGCCCGCGGTGCCGCCTCTTGATCTTCGCGATCGTCTCGAGCGTGTTCGACGAGTGGGCGTGCGCCGTGTCGACGACGATCACGTCGACCCCCGCCTCGAGGAGCGCGTCGACGCGCTTCATGCCGTCGGCGGCGACGCCGACCGCGGCGCCGACGCGGAGCCGGCCCCGCTCGTCCTTGCAGGAGCTCGGGTTGTCCTTCCGCTTCTGGATATCCTTGTAGGTGATGAGCCCCCTGAGCCGGCCCTTCGCGTCGACGACGGGGAGCTTTTCGATGCGGTTCTCGTGGAGTATCTTTTTCGCCCGTTCGAGGGTGATGCCGATGGTGGCGGTGATGAGGTTTTCGGCGGTCATCACGTCGCACACGCGCATGTCGTCGCGGTCGAGGAAACGCAGGTCGCGGCTCGTGAGGATGCCGACGAGCACGCCGTCCTTCGTCACGGGAAGGCCCGAGATGTTGAACTTCCTCATGATCTGCCGCGCGTCGCGCACGATCTGATCCGGCGAGAGGGTGACGGGGCTCGTGATCATGCCGCTCTCGCTGCGCTTCACGCGGTCGACGTGCTCCGCCTGCTCCATGACGGAGAGGTTCTTGTGGACGATTCCGATGCCGCCCTCCCGCGCGAGCGCGATGGCGAGGCCGGCCTCCGTCACGGTGTCCATGGCCGCGGAGACGATGGGGATGTTGAGGCGGATCTTCTTCGTGAGTCGAGTCGCCGTGTTGACCTTCCTGGGATGCACCTTCGACAGGCCGGGGATGAGAAGAACGTCGTCGAACGTGAGCCCTTCCTTGATCACCTTGGTCTGGTTCACTGGCGGCGAAGGCGGCGGCGGCCCCTTCTTCCTCCTCTCGTCACGGTAAGACCTTTGTTCCGTTGATGCTCCGCGAATTCGGTTACTGCAAAATACCCTCTCCCGCCTCGGCTGTCAAGCCCTGTCGAGCCGGAGCGCGATCGGCCTCGAGACGAGCCTTCGACGCTCGTAGACGGCGACCTCCGCGATCCCGAAATCGGCGAGGAGCCGGTACGCCGCGTCGTAATCCCTTCCGACGTCTCCCGGCGAATGGGCGTCGGAGCCGAGCGTGACGGGCACGCCTTCGGCAACGCACGCGGCGAGGAATTCGCGGTCCGGATACGGCCCCCCGCAACCGCGGCGGACGCCGCCGGTGTTGATCTCGATCGCCATGCCGCGTCCGGCGAGCAACCGCGCCACGAGGCGATACTCGCGCTCGAGCGACGCGACGGGGCGAAAGGCTCCACGCCGAAGCGCGTCCGGATGCGCGACGACGTCGAAGAGCCCCGTTTCCACCATACGGGCAAGCTGCTCGAAGTAGAGCGGAAAGGCCGCGGCCGGATCCTCGCCGGCGTAGCGCGCGAGACCCTGTTTGCTCGTGAAGTGCCAGTCGCCGAGGAAATGGATCGCGCCGAGGACGTAATCGAACGGAAATCCCGCGAGCAGCTCGCGCGTCGCATCCTCGTGCCCCGCGAAGTAATCCGCCTCGATGCCGAGCTTGATGACGATGCGGCCCCGGTAGCGCTCCCGGAGCGAAAGCACCGTTTCGACGTACCGCGGGAGCTGTTCCGCGGGCATCGCGTGGTAGGGGTCGGGATCGACGACCTTCGGCAGGTGGTCGCTGAAGCCGATCTCGACGAACCCTTTCTCGAGCGCGGCCTCGACGTACTCGACGAGCTCGCCGGTTCCGTGGCCGCTGAAGTTGCCGTGCAGGTGGTAGTCGATCATAATTGAAGAAAGATAGCACATGGACGCGGCCGCGGCAACCGCGCAGGATGGATCGCGCCGCCCGCGGCCGCCGCGGGGCCGGCCGGGAAGGTCAGCAGATTCTGGGCAATATGTCGCCGTAGGGGACGTCGACGACGCGTTCGCCGCCGAAGAGCGTTCTCAGAACGACCATGCCCTCGGGGCGCTCCGTCACCTCGCCGATGCGAGCGGCCGCTGCTCCGAGCGGATGCGAGCGCATGAAGGCGAGCGCCTCGTCCGCCTCCTCCCCCCCCACGACGGCCACGAACTTCCCCTCGTTCGCGATGTGGAGCGGATCGTACCCCATGAGCTCGCAGGCGCGGCGCACCGCTTCCGAAACGGGGATCGCCCCCTCGTCGAGGTGCAGGCACACCCCCGAATCGGCCGCGATCTCGTTCAGGATCGAGGCGAGACCGCCGCGCGTCGCGTCGCGCATGGCGCGGACCGTCTTGAAGCGTTCGAGGAGCGGCACGGTGAGGAGCGAGAGCGGCGCGCAGTCGCTCTCGAGCGCGCTCCCGAAATCGATCCCCTCGCGGCGGCTGAGGATCGCGAGGCCGTGCTCGCCGACGCTCCCGTTGAGGAGCACCGCGTCTCCCGGCCGCGCCCCCGCCGAGGAAAGCTCGACGCCCGGCGGCACGACGCCGACGCCGGAGGTGTTGATGAAGAGGCCGTCCGCCTTTCCGCGATCGACGACCTTCGTGTCGCCCGTCACGATCGCGACGCCCGCCTCGCTCGCGGCCGCGGCGATCGAATCGAGAACGCGCGCGAGATCGTCGAGGGGAAAGCCCTCCTCGACGATAAAGGACAGCGAGAGCCACGCGGGCCTCGCGCCGGACATAGCGAGATCGTTGACCGTCCCGCACACGGCGAGACGTCCGATGTCCCCGCCGGGGAAAAAGAGCGGACTCGTGACGAACGAGTCGGTCGTGAAGGCGATGCGCCCCGCCTCGACGGGGAGCGTCGCGCTGTCCTGCAACGGCTCGGCGCCGGGCCCGCCGAGTCGCCCGACGATGAGCTCGACGAGCTCCTTCATGAGCATGCCGCCGCCCCCGTGGGCGAGGAGTATCCGTTCTCGCGTTTCGGCTGACATTGGGTCCGTCACATCCTTCCTTCCGCGCGGAGCCTGGCGATCCCGACGGCGAGCTGACCGAGCGAGACGCCGCCGTCGTTCGGCGGCACGAGCGCATGCATGCAAAATCGCTCCGGGCGCTCCCGCGCGCCCTCCGTGACGTATTCGCAGAGGAGACGGTTCTGGAAGCAGCCGCCGGAGAGCACGATCTCGCGGCAGCCGTGCCGGCGCGCGAGACGCGCGCCGAGCGAGAGCACGAGGCCGGCGACGGCGCGGTGGAACGCGGCCGCGATCTCCGGCGCGGGAACGCCGGAGGCGATGTCGTCGAGCATCCCCGCGATGACCGGCGAGGGATCGATCGTGACGAAATCCTCTCCCCCGGCGGCGAACGTGTAACTCCTCGCCGCATCGCGCGCCCCGAGCGCGAGGGCCTCGAGGGCGACGGCCGCCTCCGCCTCGTAGGAAACGCGCGCGCCGCATCCGAGGAGAAACGCCGCCGCGTCGAAGAGGCGGCCCATGCTCGAGGTGTGGGGCGCGTTGATGCCGCGGCGGGCGATCGAGAGAACGTCGGCGGCGGGAAATCCGTCGAACGAGACGCCCCGCGGCGGGCAACCGAGGATCCCGTCGCCGAGCAGTCCGCGCAGATGCATGAGCGCCATTCGCCACGGCTCGTGAATGGCCGCCTCTCCGCCGGGAAGCGGCACGTAGGCGAGCGAGGCGAGGCGCTCGAACGAGTCGTAGCGCGCGAGCAGAAACTCCCCTCCCCAGAGCTTTCCGTCCGTTCCGTAGCCGGTGCCGTCGAAGGCGGCGGCGATCACGGGGCCCGCGAGTCCGTGCTCGACCATGACGCTCGCGGCGTGGGCGTGGTGGTGCTGAACGGCGATCCGCGCGTCCACGGGAAGCACCGCGGCGAGACGCGTCGTGTAGTAATCGTAATGCAGGTCGTGCGCGCATATGCGCGGCGCGACGGCGAGCATGCGTTCGAAGGAGGCGAGCTCGCGCCGGAAATTATCGTCGCTCCGGATGTCGCCGAGATCCCCGAGGTGCGGCGAAACGAACGCCCGCTCGTCCCGGGCGAGGGCGAAGGTGCTCTTCTCCTGCGCGCCGAGCGCGACGATGGGCGTCTCCGCGGCGAACGGCAGCAGGATGGGTTCGGGCACGAAGCCCCGCGCCCTGCGCACCGGCACGGGCACGCCGCCGGGAACGAAGAAGATCGAGTCGTCGCACTTGTGCGCGATGCGGCGGTCGTGCACGAGCGCCGCGTCGGCGATCGGCCCGAGAACGGTCTCGAGCTCCCCCTCGTTCGAGATGAGAGGCTCGTCGGTGAAGTTGCCGGAGGTCATGACGAGCACCTCGAAACGCTCCATGAGAAGGTGGTGGAGCGGCGTGTACGGAAGAAACGCGCCGACGTACGCGTTCCGCGGCGCCACGGCGTCGGGCAGGCGGCCCTCCCCCCGCCGCAGCAGCACAATCGGCGCCTCGACCGATTCGAGCAGCCGCCGTTCCGTGTCGTCCGCGACGCAGTACCGCTCGAGCGAGGCGAGGTCGCGGAACATGCAGGCGAAGGGCTTCGCCGGGCGCCGCTTGCGCTCGCGCAGCCGCCGCACGGCGGCCTCCTCGGTCGCGATGACGGCGAGGTGATAGCCGCCGAGCCCTTTCACGGCGAGGATCTTACCGGCGGCCAGGAGCGACGACGCCCCGGCGACGGGATCTCCGGGGATCTCGTGTCCGACGGCGTCCACGAGCCTCAGCGCCGGGCCGCATCCGGGGCACGATATCGGCTCGGCGTGGAACCGCCGGTCCGCGGGATCGGCGTACTGCGCGCGGCAGTGCTCATCCATCGCGAAGGCGCGCATCGTCGTGAGCGGCCGGTCATAGGGCAGCCCCTCGATGATCGTGAACCGCGGCCCGCAGTTCGTGCAGTTGATGAATGGATAGCGATAGCGCCGGTCCGCCGGATCGCGCATCTCGCGCAGGCAGTCGGCGCACGTCGCGGCGTCGACGGGAAAGACGGCCTCCGCGGCGCCCGGCTCCTCGCTCCTCGCGATCGCGAATCCCGTCTCGCCGCGGGGCTCCATCTCCTCGGCCGACACGTCGTCGATGCGCGCGAGCGGCGGGAGATCCCCCTCGAGGCCCCGGAGAAAAGCCGCGATCGCGCCGGCGCCGCCCTCGATCTCGATCACGACGCCGAGGCGCGTGTTGCGCACCGCCCCGGCCACCCCCGCATCCCGCGCGATCCGGTACACCCCCGGCCGGAATCCGACCCCCTGCACGCGCCCCCGCACGGAGAGCCGCAGGCGCGACGGATCTCGCGCGAGCCGCAGCGTTCGAACGAGATCGCTCACCCGCATCGACATGCTCTCTTTTCCCTTGTACCGTCTCCCGACACCGTCCTAGACTGTGCCTACTATATACCACCGCGGACGCGTGCAATATCCAAAAATGGAACCGGGACGGTGACGCGATGACAGAACCTATTTCGAGCTACTTCGTGCGCCTCGTGATCGCCCTCCTCGTCGGGGGCGCCATCGGTCTCGAACGCGAGTTCAAGGGCAAGCCGGCCGGCATGCGGACGAACATGCTCATCTGCATCGGCTCCTGCCTCATCATGATCATCTCGATCGAGATCGCGCGATCCGCGCCGCGCGTCGGCGATCCGGGCCGCATCGCGGCGCAGGTCGTGACCGGCATCGGGTTCCTCGGCGCCGGCACGATCATGCGCTCCCGCTTCCACGTCGTCGGACTCACGACGGCGGCGACGATCTGGTCGCTCTCCGCCCTCGGCCTCGCGATCGGCGCGGGGTATATACTCCTCTCCGTCTTCGTCGCCTTCCTCATCACCGGCACGCTCATCGCCATCGGATACATCGAAGCCAAGCTCGCGACGAAGCGCTCCCACCACCTCCTGCAGGTGACGCTCGAGCGGCGCGAGGGGGTTCTCGGGGAGATCGCGGCGGTTTTCAAGGATCTTCGCGTCGATCGCGAAGCGGTCGAGGTGAACCGAAGCGGCGATGAATGGAAGGCGACGTTCGAGTACGCCGCCTCGCACGAGCGGCACCACGCGGTCGTCGACAGGCTGCAGGCGACCGGCGGCGTCCGGGGCGTCGCGGAGCTCTAGCTCCCGGCGGGCGTGATCGTCGATCGAGCGCCGGTCCGTCCCGGCGTCCCGCGCCGCGCTACTCGCCGGATCCGAGAAGGATCTCCCGGGCGTATTTCGGCGGAATGCTCCCGCACGCGAGAAGCCGTTCGTGGAAATCCTTGAGAGTGAACCGGCCGCCCCACTCCCGCCGCGCGTCCTCCCGAAGCGCCCGGATCTCGAGCGCGCCGACGAGGTACGACGACAGGAAACACGGGTGGATGCCGACGCTGCGGCGCCATTTCGCGAGGGCCTCCGAACCGTCCTGAAAACCCTCATGCGTGATGAGGCGGACCGCCTCTTCCTCCTGCATGTTTTCCCGGTGCATCCCCGAGTCGAGCAGGGCGTTGATCACCACGCGCAGGTAATACTTGTCCGCGGCGAGGGCGAATCGCGGATCTCCGCCGCGAAACCCCTCCTCCACCATCATCCCCTGACAGTAGACGGCCCATCCCTCGATGAAGGCCATATTGTAGAACGCCGAACGGACGAACGAAGGCACGCGGTTGCTGCGAGCGAGCTGGACGTAATGACCCGGCATCGCCTCGTGCACGGTCACGACGCGCAGGAGCTCGTTGTTGTACTCGCGCAGGTGGCGCTCCGCCTCCTCGGCGCCGAGATAATCGGGGATCGGCGACACCATGAAGTAGAAATTTCCGCCTTTGTCGAGCGGGCCCGGCGTGTGCGTCGCCGCGAGCTGCACCGCGCGCAGGAAGGAAGGCGTCTCGACGATGAGGAGCGGGTCCTCGGGCAGGGAGACGAGATCCCGCTCGCGGACGAAACGCTCCGCCTCCGCATACGCCGCCGTGCACGCGGCGAGGAGCCCCGATCGCGGGGGGTGATCGTTCGCGATGTCGTCGAGCACGGCGGCCACGATCCGGATACGCTCCTCGAAATCGGGTTCGGACGGCGCGTTCGCGCCGGAGAGTTCCTCGTAGAGCGGCGCGGCGAGGGCGTACATACGTTCGTGCACCGCGTCGAGCTCGCGGTACGCGGCGGCGACCATCTCCTCGGGGGGCAAATCGGTGCCGAGCTGGAGTTTGAACCGTTTGCGGTACGCCGCGTCGCCGATGCGCATCTCGCCGAACGACCGGTTGACGAGGTCCTTCTCGAGAAAGTCCGTATAGCGCGCGAGCCCCTCGCGGGCGGGATCGAACGAGCGCATCATGCGCTCCCCCATTCCCGGGACCTTGTCGGCCTCGGGCAGCACGTCGCTCTCGATGAACGCGA
Source organism: bacterium UBP1_UBA4771 (assembly GCA_002403295.1). GTDB lineage: Bacteria > Krumholzibacteriota > Krumholzibacteriia > Krumholzibacteriales > Krumholzibacteriaceae > SSS58A. The sequence goes on from DHHN01000209.1 coordinate 7,481, forward strand.
CGAGCCCCTTCGTCATATCGATCGCCGTCCTGGTGCGCAGCTTCGAGGGGTTGTCGAGGTTCGCGGTCGCCTGATCGACGAAGCGGGGAAAGTGCTCGAGGCGGCGGGAGATGCGATCGAGACGCTCCTCGAGAGGAATCGATTGGTTGGCGAGTATGCCGTAGAGCGAGTTCGAGAGCATCTCCGCGTAGAGCATCGGATTGCGCCTGTGCACGCGCTCCTCCCCGAAATCGAGGAGGATGAGTTCGATGTAATCGGCGAGGCATCGCGCGTCGATCGAGCGGTCGCGCGAAAGCGCGTCCGTATCGATGGCGCGCAGACGGTCGAGATAGCCGCCGCACGCGCGGACGTACGCGTCGATGGCCTCCTCGCTCATGTCGTCGAGCCGGTCGTCATACCGATGGTCTCCGAGCATCGTGGCCCATGTCGGATTCGTTTTCAGGTAATAGGAGATGAACTCCTTCTCGAGCGAGGCGTACGCGCGCTCGTCGCGGTTCCCCCGGCCGCAGCCGGCGGCGAGAACGAGACACGTGGCGAGAACGAGGGGGGCGTGAAGACGAATTTTCGGAGCGGACATCGGGCCTCCCGGAACGCGGTTACACTCGAACGATTCATTTTATATGTATCTTTAACACTTCTGTAGTAAAATCGTTTCCTTATTCGGACGGGGAACCCCCGCCGCGGCCCGGCGCGCGGCGGCAACTATTTGACGGATATAGAGATGACGTCGTTCATTCACCGGAACGGAGAAGAACCGGGCGCGGAGCCGGCGGGCCTGCGGCACCTCGTCCGCGCGCTCCGCCACCGCAACTACCGTCTCTATTTCGGCGGGCAGAGCATCTCGCTCGTCGGCACGTGGATGCAGCGCGTCGCGGTCGGCTGGCTCGCGTACCGCCTCACGGGCTCCGCTCTCACGCTCGGTCAGGTCGGATTCGCGATGCAGATACCGATGTTCCTGCTCGCCCCCTTCGCCGGCGTTCTCGTCGACCGATGGAACCTCCACCGCGCGCTCATGGTGACGCAGATCCTCGCCATGGCGCAGGCGACACTCCTCGCCGTCCTCGTCGCGACCGGCGCCATCGAGGTCTGGCACCTCGTCGCGCTGAGCGTCACGCTCGGCGTGATCAACGCCGTGGACCTTCCCGCGCGGCAATCGTTCATCGTGCGGATGATCGACCGAAAGGACGATCTTGGGAACGCGATCGCCCTCAACTCGTCGATGGTGCACGCGGCCGGCCTCATCGGGCCCTCCGTCGCGGGCATCCTCATCGGCACGGTCGGCGAGACGGCCTGCTTCGCCGCGAACGCCCTGAGCTACGTGCCCGTCATCGCGGCGCTCGCGGGCATGAAGCTCCCGCTGAAGGCCGCGCCCCGCCGCAACGGCCGCATGATCGACGGCGTCCGCGAGGGTGTCGCGTACACCTTCGGCTTCGCGCCCATCCGGAACATCATACTCCTCGTCGCGGTCGTGAGCCTCGTCGGGATGCCGTATACGGTGCTCATGCCGGTCTTCGCCAGGGACGTTCTCGGCGGCGACGCGCGGACGCTCGGGTTCCTCATGGGCGCCTCGGGCTGCGGCGCGTTCGCCGGCACGATCTACCTCGCCTCGCGGCGCAACGTGCGCGGTCTCAAGAAGCTTATCGCGTACGCGGCGGCCGCGTTCGGCGTCGGGCTCGCCGCGTTCTCCCTTTCGCGGGCGTTTCCCTTTTCGCTCCTCATCATGTTCGGCGCGGGCCTCGGTCTCATCCTCCTCATCGCCTCGAGCAACACCGTCGTACAGACCGTCGTCGACGACGACAAGCGGGGGCGCGTCATGAGCTTTTTCACGATGGCCTTTCTCGGCGTGGCGCCCTTCGGGAGCCTGCTCGCGGGCGCGCTCGCCGAGCGTATCGGCGCGCCGCACACGATACTCGCCGGCGGCGCCGCGTGCGTCGCGGCGGCCGCCGTCTTCGGATGCAGGATCAAGTCGATGCGCGTGATCCTTCATCCGATCTACCGGGAAAAGGGCATCGTGCCCGGGATCAACCCATAGGGAGCGGCGATGGCCGAAAAACCGATTCAGCGAAACCTTCTCGCGACTCTCTCCCGGCGGGAATACCGCTACACGGCGGACCTCCCCACGACGCCGGCCCCCTGGATCGGCACCGTCCTCGTGACGGGCGCCTCGGGATACATCGGCGGCCGTCTCGTGCCGGAGCTTCTCGCGCGCGGCTACAAGGTTCGAATCATGGTGCGCGGGCAATCCCCCGAGTTCCGCGAGATGTGGCCGAGCGTCGAGGTTGTCGACGCCGACGCCCGGGACACCCGGGATCTCCGCGCCGCTCTCGCCGGCGTTCACACGGCCTTCTACCTCATTCATTCGCTTCTGCTCGGGCAGCGCGAGTTCGAGGCGGCCGACCTTCGCGCGGCGAAGAACTTCCGCCGGACGGCCGAGGAAACGGGCTTGCGACGCATCATCTACCTCGGCGGCCTCGGCGACGCGAGAGCGAAGCTCTCGTCGCACCTCCGAAGCCGCATCCGCGTCGCCGAGGAGCTCGCCCGCGGCACGGTGCCCGTGACGATACTGCGCGCCGCGATCATTATCGGGTCCGGGGGCGCGAGCTACGAGATCATCAAGCACCTCGTCAAGCGTCTCGTCGTCGTGCCGGTGCCGAAGTGGGCGAACAACCGCTGCCAGCCGATCGCGGTCCGCGACGTCATCAAGTACCTCGTCGGCGCGCTCGAGACGCCTGAAACGGCCGGCATGTCGTTCGACATCGGCGGCGGCGACGTGCTCACCTACGCGGGGATGATGCAGGAGCTCGCCGGAATCCTTCACAAGAAACGGCTCTTTCTCCCGTGGCCCATCACGAGCATCGGTTTCTACTCGTATTACGCGAGCGTGCTCACGCCGATTCCGGCCGCCATCACGGAGAGCCTCATGGAGGGGCTCAAGAACGAGGT
>DHHN01000209.1:10488-29285 GCA_002403295.1 bacterium UBP1_UBA4771
CCGCCGGCGCACGAGCTCGCCATGAAGCTCCACGAGCTCGAGGGGAAACGTATGTTCACGGCGCGATTCTCCATCCGCTCGAGCAAGGAGACGTGGCGGATCTTCGCGTCGATCTGCAAGATCGGCGGCAGCGAGGGATGGTTCACGCACAATTGGATGTGGCGGCTTCGCGGCTGGGTGGACAAGGTGCTCATGGGCGTCGGCCACGGCCGCGGGCGGCGGAGCCAAACAACGCTCAAGGTCAGCGACGTCATCGACTGGTGGCGGATCGAGGATCTGCAGCCGGATATGCGGCTCCTGCTCCGCGCCGAGATGAAGCTCCCCGGCAAGGCATGGCTCGAGTTCGACATCGAGCCGGTCGACGGGAAAAACCGGCTCTCGATCGTCGCCCACTATTACACGGAATCGCTCGCGGGCAGGATCTACTGGTACGTCTTCGTGCCCTTCCACCACGTCATCTTCAACGACCTCATCAGGCAGATCGAGAAGCGGGCCTGAGGCGGCGCCGCCGGCGCGCGATCGGGGCGGGGCCGTCCCTTTTCGTCCCCCATCACCACGCGCCCGAGGCGAGGAATTCGTTGATCGCGTGCGCGGCCTTGCGCCCCTGCCCCATCGCGAGGATCACGGTCGCGGCGCCGAGCACGATGTCGCCGCCGGCGTAAACGCCCTTTTTGCTCGTCTTGAGCGTCTCCTCGTCGGCCACGATGTTCCCCCACTTGTTCACCGCGATGTCGGGGGTCGTCGCGGGCACGAGCGGATTCGAGGCGTTGCCGATCGCGACGATGCAGGCGTCGATCGCGACGCGGAACTCGCTCCCCTCGATCGGCACGGGGCGGCGGCGGCCCGAGGCGTCGGGCTCGCCGAGCTCCATCTTGATGCACTCGACCTCCCGCACCCAGCCGTCGTCGTCGCCGATGAGCCGTATGGGATTCTGAAGGAGCATCATCTGGACGCCCTCCTGCTCCGCGTGGTGGACCTCCTCCACCCGCGCGGGCATCTCCGCCTTGGAGCGCCGGTAAATGAGGTACACGTTCTCGGCGCCGAGGCGGAGCGCCGTGCGCGCCGCATCCATCGCGACGTTCCCGCCGCCGAAGACGGCGACGTTCCTCGCGCGGGCGATCGGCGTGTCGGACTCGGGGAACGAGTACGCCGCCATGAGGTTCGCGCGCGTGAGGTACTCGTTCGCGGAGTAAACGCCGTTCAGGTTCTCGCCGGGGATGCGCATGAAGAGCGGGAGCCCCGCGCCCGTGGCGACGAAGACCGCGTCGAACCCCTCGTCGAAGAGCTCGTCGATGGTGGCGGTCTTGCCGACGACGTAGTTCGTGCGGACGGTGACGCCCATGCGCTCGAGGTTTCGCACCTCGCGCATCACGATGCGCTTCGGAAGGCGGAACTCGGGGATCCCGTAGATGAGGACGCCCCCCGGCCTGTGGAGCGCCTCGAAGACCGTCACCTCGTGCCCCTCGCGGCGCACGTCGGCCGCGACGGTGAGCCCCGCGGGACCCGAGCCCACGACGGCGACGCGCTTTCCCGTCGAGGCCTTGATGACGGGCACCTCGGCCTCGCCCCGCTCCATCTCCCAGTCGGCGGCGAAGCGCTCGAGCTTGCCGATCTGGACAGCCTTGTCGACGTCCTTGTGGGCCTTGCCGACGACGCAGCCCTTCTGGCACTGCTCTTCCTGCGGGCAGACGCGGCCGCAGACGGCGGGGAGAATGTTCGTTTCTTTTATCTTGTTGATCGAGTCGCGGTATTTCCCTTCGACGATCGCCTTGATGAACGCGGGGATGTCGATCTCGACCGGGCAGCCCTTCACGCACGGGGCGTTCTTGCACTGGAGGCACCGCTGCGACTCGGTGAGCGCCATCGCGGCGTCGTAACCGATCGGGACCTCGCTCACGTTGCGGACGCGTTCGCGGGGATCCTGTTCCGGCATCGCGACCGGCGGGATCTGGAGCCGTTCCTTCGTCGTGAGGTTCTTCGCTTCCATCGCGTGGCGCGGCTCTCGCCGCTTGCCTCCTTGCTCAGCGGTGCTTCCCGCAACAGCCCTGCTCGTAGCGCTCGCGGGACGTCTTCTCGTCCGACTCGTAGGCGCGCAGCCGCTTCATCATCTCGTCGAAATCGACCTTGTGGCCGTCGAACTCGGGGCCGTCGACGCAGACGAACTTCGTCTGGTCGCCGACCGTGACGCGGCAGGCGCCGCACATGCCGGTGCCGTCGACCATGATCGTGTTGAGGCTCACGAGGGTCGGGATGTCGAACTTCTTCGTGAGCAGGCTCACGAACTTCATCATGATCGGCGGCCCGATCGCGACGACGAGGTTGATCTTCTCCCCCTCGTCGACGAGCTTCTGTATCGCGTCGGTGACGAGCCCCTTGATGCCATAGGAGCCGTCGTCGGTGGTGACGACCACGCGGTCGCTCGTCGCGCGCATCTTTTCCTCCATGATGACGAGGTCTTTCGTGCGTCCGCCGAGGATCGAGATGACGCGGTTCCCCGCGCGCTTCATCGCCTGCGCGATCGGATGCGAGGGTGCGATGCCGATGCCGCCGCCGACGATGACGACCGTGCCGAAGAACTCGATGTGCGTCGGCTTCCCGAGCGGTCCCGCGAGATCGCAGATCTCCTGGCCGGGGCCGAGGGCGGAAAGCTGCTTCGTCGTCTTTCCGACGACCTGCACGACGAGCTCGATCCAGCCCTCATCGGCGTTGCCGTCGGCGATCGTGAGGGGGATCCGCTCCCCCGCGTCGCACGTGCGGAGAATGATGAACTGCCCGGCCTTGCGCTTGCGCGCGATCTCAGGCGCCTCGACCTTCATGCGGAAGACGAACGGCGTGATGAATTCCTTTTCGAGAATTTTGTTCATGTCACCCCGCGTGCAGAATGCATCTTCTTGTTTTGTAACGGGATACCGAACGGTTCCCGCCCTCATTCGAAAAAAGGAACGCCGCGCAGAACGCAGGTGCGCGGTTGTGGCGGCGAACGGAGTTCGCCTGTATTTGTATCAGCGGGAAGGGCATGAAATCAAGAGCTTTTTCGAGGAGAACGGCGCCGCCCGGGTCCGCGCCCCGGATATCGCGGATGCGCGCCGCGGCTCGCCTCCCGCCGCCCCGCGATCAGCTGATGCTCCCCTTGACGTACTCGCGCGTCATCGCCTGTTCCGGCTCCTCGAAGATCTTCCCCGCCGGCCCGTGCTCCACGAGTTCGCCGAGGTACAGGAATATCACGTAGTCGGCGAGACGCTTCGCCTGACGCAGGATATGCGTGACGACGACGATCGTGTACGAGCTCTTCAGCTCCCGGAAGCGCTCCTCGATGCGCCTGCTCGAGACCGGATCGAGCGCCGAGGTCGGCTCGTCGCAGAGAATGATCTCGGGCTCCACGGCGAGCCCTCTCGCCAGGCACAGCCGCTGTTGCTGGCCGAGCGACAATTTCGACGCCGGCGCATGCAGCCGGTCCCGCACCTCGTCCCAGAGACCCGATTCCCTGAGCCGGCGCTCGACGATCCGGTCGAGCTCGCCGCGCTTCTTCGTCCCGTGGATTCGCGGACCGTAGGCCACGTTGTTATAGATCGACATCGGCAGCGGATACGGCTTTTGCGAAAGGAGGCCCATCTTTTTCCTGACCCGCGTGACGTCCACGCCGGGCGCGTAGATATTCTCGCCGTCGACGAGCACTTCGCCCGAAACCGCGACGCCGTCGGCGAGATCGACGAGGCGGTTGAAGGATTTGAGCAGCGTCGTCTTGCCGCAGCCCGACGGCCCGATGATCGCGGTAATCGTGCGCCCCGGTATGTCGACCGATATGTTCTTCAGGGCGTGTTCGCGCCCGTAATAAATGTTCAGATTTTTCACTCTGATCGGCGGATCGTGATCCATTGCGCCTCTCATTTCACGATGTGCTTCGTGAGATTTCTCGCGAGAACCCTCGAAACGAGGCTGATCGCAAGGACGATCAGCGTGAGAATGAGCGCCGACGCGTAGGCCCGGTTTTGAACCTCGGGAAACGGAGTCCCGAGCTGATAAAAGATCGCGAGCGGCAGCGTCGCCGCCGGGCGAAGAAGGGACGACGGCACGGCGTCGGTAAAGCCCGCCGTGAACATGACGGAGGCCGCGTCCCCGATCCCCCTGCCGAAGGCGATGAGCGTCGCCGTCACGATCCCCGGCACGGCCTGCCGCGCCACGACCTTGAGGGCCGTCTCGAGCCGCGTCGCGCCGAGGGCGTACGACGCCTCGAAAAGCTCGTGTGGAACGGTCCGGACGACCTCGTCCATGGCCCTGCTCATGATGGGGAGAATGAGGAGCGCGACGGCGATTATGCCGCCGAGGAGCGACGCCTTGAGCCCGAACAGAAGCATGATGGTGAATCCGAAGGCTCCGTAGACGATCGATGGAACGCCCCAGAGGACGTCGAGGGAAAACCTCGTGAAGAGCACGAAGCGGGAGCGTTTCTTCGCGTACACGTTGAGATAGAGCACGATGGGGACGCTGAGGAAGAGCGCGAGCGCCGTTGCTCCGCCGGCGAGATAGAGCGAGCCGACGATCGCGTTCAGAATTCCCCCTTCCTTCCCGAGGTAGTATCCCCCCCTCGGCGTCTGGGTGAGCATCGCCATGTTCAGGGAGGGCAATCCTTTCGCGAGGATCGTCGCCATTATGAGAAAAAGACTCAGGAAGAGCGCGAAGGCGGCGGCGGCCGCGAGGGTCTTCCACACGAACTCTTCCACCTTTCTCGCGTCCAACGCTATTGCACGCTCCTTTCGACCCGCAGCAGGATCGCGCGCGCCGCGACGTTGACGAGAAGCACCACCATCAAGAGCGCGAGCGCCGCGAGAAGCAGCGCCGAGTCGTACATCGGCACGGAGAGCATCTCGCCGTACTTGTTCGCGATGAGCGCCGGAAGGGGATAGGCGGGATCGAATACCGTCTTCGGAACGGCGGCCACGTTGCCGGCGACCATGAGCACGGCCATCGTCTCCCCGAAGGCCCGCGACAATCCGAGGACGACGGCGGCAATGACGCCCGGCATCGCCTTGCGCATGACGACGTGCCGTATCGTCTGCCACCGGGTGGCGCCGAGCGCGAGAGACGCCTCTCTCACTTCGTTCGGGACGGTTTTGAGGACTTCGACCGAAACGTGAACGATGACCGGAAACACCATGACCGCGAGAACGATGCCCGCCGCGAGCACGCAGTAGCCGCTCGACGAGACGCCGGCGAGCGGAGCGACGTGATTCTTGATGAGCGGCACGACGACGAGCACTCCCCAGACGCCGAACACGACCGACGGTATGCCGGCGAGGAGATCGATGAGCGGGGCGGTCCATTCCCGCAGTCTGCGGGGGGCGTACTCCGCCAGATAGATCGAGGCGAGGAGACAGAGCGGGATCGCGATGGCGACGGCCACGGCGGTCACCCACAGCGTGCCCATGATGAACGTGAAGAGCCCGAACTCGCCCCGCAGGGGATGCCATGAGCTCGAAAAGAGGAGCTCCGACAAGGGCTTCGCCGCGAGTATCGGCCGCGATCTCCCGTATAGTCCGAGGATCATGGCGAAAACGACGAGTCCGGGGACGCCCGCGAGCGCCAGCATGCCCGCGCCGGCGAGCTTGTCTTTGACGAGCCTGATCATTGCTTCTTACTCTTCGAGCTTCCGCAGCTCTGCCTCGAGCCGCTCCCGGCTCAGGCCCACGTACCCCGCCTCGGATACGTACCGTTGCCCGTCGGTCAAAACCCACGTGATGAATTCGATCGCGGCTCGCCGCGCCGGCCTTCCCCGCGAAACGAAGTACAGATCCCTCGCGGGCGGCGAGGGATAGCGGCCCGAGGCGATCGCCGCGACGAGCGTGTCGCGGTTGCCGTAGAAATCCTCGTGCGGGTCGAGCCGGCCGTTGCCGTCGAGATCGATGGGGAGCACCCGCAGCCCGGCGATCGGCCGCTTCGTCGCCGCGTCGTACGCGAAGTTTATATTGTTGAAACCGATCCCCAGGGCGTCCCTCTGTATCGCCTCAGCCACCCCCGGATCGCCGTACACCCCCACGCCGCGCATGTCATCCTGCTGCTTCCCGAGATACTTCGCCCACGTTTCGGCGGCGCCGCACGCGTCGGAGCGGGTGTAGACGCGGATGGGGCGCGGAGCGGCGCCCGGAACGACGTCGCTCCAACTCGCGGTCTCGCCCGTCACCCATATGCCGATCAACGATTCCCGTTTCGCTCCCGCGCGCAGCAGATCCCCGAGGGCCGGATTGTTTTCGCTCACCGTGGGAACGACGGCGTCCACGACCACCGCGACGCACCAGGCCCCCTTCTCGATCTCGGCCGGATAGATGTCGCGCGAAACGCCGCCGAAATCCGCCACGCCGGCGAGCGCATCCGCCATGCCCTTCCCCGCCCCGCCGGCCGAGACATCGATCCGTATCCTCGGATGGATCGCCTCGAATTCCTCGGCCCACCTGACGGTCATGGGGTAGAGCGCCCACGCGCCCGAGATCGTTATCGTGCCTTCGAGATCGTTCGAGTCCGATTTCTTATCGTCGCCGCCCCGGCAGCCGGAGCCGGCGAGAACGACGATCGCGAGCAACCCGCAGATCGCGCGCTTCGTTCCATCCATCATCCGCTTCTCCCGCGTCGACATATTGCAGCGATGGTAAATCGCGGGGCAGGGGTATTTCAACCACTATCGAAGAGCGGCGGCGGGACGCCGCAGGGACGCCGCAGAATAGGAACGCCGCAGGGACGCCGCAGAATGCTGCTGAACGGGCGGGGGGCGTATGGTATAATTCATGTTCGGCACGCATCGGATGTCCGGGGCAATCGCACGCCAAAGGAGCCCTTGCATGAAGAGAACGAAATCGGCCGTCTTCGCGCTGTGCGCGACAGCCGCCGTCGCGGCCTTTCTCGTCGCCTCGATCAAGCGCGTCCCTCCCGGAAACGAGGCGCTGCGGATTTCGAGGGGGGGACAGCCGCAGATTCTGGGATCGGGCTGGCATTTCGTACGCCCGCTGTCGGGAGCATTCGCCGTTTATCCCGTCGGCGAGGTCTCCGTGCGATTCCCGCAGGACGGGACCGCCGCCGTGCTCCTCGGGGACGGACGCGAAACGGCGGCCGCTCTCTCCTTTCGGTTGAAGATCCCCCGCGGCTCGGCGCAAAGCCTGCACGAAATCCTCGGGAGGAACTTCTCCGCCGGCTTCGATCGTATCGTCCGCGACGCCGTCGAAATTCGGGCCGCGTCGTGGGAAACCGGCGCCGGGGGAGAGGCGCCCGAGGCCTTCGCTCGAGCCGTCGCCTCGGACCTCGCGGAAAGCCTCTCCGGCGCGCGCGTCGAAATCCTCGCCGCGAGGGTCGAGTCCTGGGGCGATGCCGCCGGCGAGGCGCCGGCGGCCGAGGCGAACGTCTCCGCGGCGCCCCTTCGGAAGATCGTCTTCATCGGGGTCGACGCCGGCGACTGGGGAATCATCAATCCCCTGATCAGGGAAGGAAGGCTCCCCAACTTCAAGAAAATCGTCGAGGGCGGCGCCACGGGCCCCCTTCGATCGATGGATCCGATGATCTCCCCGCTTCTCTGGACGACGATGGCGACGGGCAAGCTCCCCGAGGCGCACGGGATCTTGAGCTGCACCGCCGTCGATCCCGCGACCGGGGCGCAGATCCCGATCACGCGGATGTACCGCAAGGTCGACGCCTTTTGGAACATGATGAGCGATTACGGGCGGAGCGTCGCCGTCATCGGCTGGCTCGCGACCTATCCCGCCGAGACGATACATGGAACGATGGTCACCGACCGGGTCGGCTACCTCGCGTATGCGGCGACGCTCGGACAGGGCGACGCGCCCCTTCCCGGCGCCGTCTCCCCCCCCGAGCGCGCGGAAGAGATCAATGGGCTCATCGTTCGAAGCAGGGATGTTTCCTTCGACGAGATGAAGCGTTTCATGCATGTCGACAAGGCCGAGCTCGAGCGCAGCCGCACCGACCGGTTCGACGCCCACAACCTCGTGAACGACATGATCCTTATATACGCCACGGCGTCGAGCTATCGCGCGATCGCCCTCCACCTGCTCGAGAAGGATCGTCCGGATTTCCTCGGCGTCTATTTCGAGCTCGTGGACGCGGCCGGTCATCTATTCATGCCGTTCGCGCCGCCGCGGAGAGAGAGCGTGAGCGAAGAGGACTACCGGAAGTACAAGGACGCGATGACGGAGACCTACGTGTTTCAGGACCGGATCATCGGCGAGCTGCTCGAGCGGTGCGACGACAATACGGTCGTCATGATCACGAGCGATCACGGCTTCAAGAGCCTCGACGCGAGACCCACCGCGGACGCCGGGATCACGGGCGGCCACGCCCTGCAATGGCACAATCCCGAGGGGATCGTCTGTCTCTACGGCCCGGGCATCCGCCGCGGTGGCCGGATCGAGGGCGCCTCCATCATCGACGTCACGCCGACGATACTCGCGCTCGCGGGGTTCCCGCGCGTCGAGGACATGCCGGGGCGCGTGCTCGGCGAGGCGTTCGAACCGTCGCTCGCTTCATCCGTCAATCCGGCCTCGGTCGCGACGCTCCAGCGGCGCCGCGCCCCCGAAAGCGCGCCCGTGCCGCGGGGAGGCGCCCTCGAGGACGCCGAGATGAGAAAGCTCGAGGCCCTGGGCTACATCACGGTCGAGAATCCCGACGCCCTCAACAATCTCGGACAGCGCTACCAGAATCAGGGCGAGTTCGAAAAGGCGATCGCGGAGTTCAAGAAGGCGCTCGCCCTGCGGCCCAACCACGCGGGAACTCTCAATAACCTCGGCGTATCCTACGGCAGGCTCAAGCGCTATCCGGAAGCGGAGGAGGCCTTCCTGCGGGCGCTCGAGGTGAAGCCGAAGGATATGTTCGCGATGAACAACCTCGCCGTGCTGTACATGGAGAGCGGACGGCTCGACCAGGCTCGACGCTACGCCGAGCAGGCGGCCGCGACGGAGCCGAAGTACGCGAACGGGCGCTATTCCCTCGGCGTGATCTACGCGCATGCGGGAGAGTTCGACCGGGCGACGAAGGAGTTCGAGGCGGCGCTCGCGATCGAACCGGACAACGCGCGTTTCCGCGCCGCGCTCGAACAGTGCCGGCGGGATGCGGGCGCCCGGAGATAAAGTCCTTGTGAACGCCGCCGGCGCACGCCATCATAGAGAGTTGCGCATCCTCGTAACGGGCCGCGCAGCGTCATGACGAGCCGCGAGCCGTTCCGACAGCGGGAGATTGCATGCGATGATACAGGCCCACGGCGGACAATTGGTGAATCGCCTCGCCGGCGAGCACGAACGGGCGGCGCTCGTCGCGCGCGCCGAGACGCTCCCTTCGATCACGCTCAACCGCAGGGAGGTTTCCGATCTCCACCTCATCGCCGTCGGCGCCATGAGCCCGCTCGAGGGGTTCATGGTCCGGGACGAATACGAGAGCGTTCTCGACGCCATGCGGTTGCCCCGCGGCCTCCCGTGGACCCTTCCCGTCACCCTGTCGATCAAGGACGCCGACGCCGCCCGGACGCGCCCGCCGTTCGAGGCGGCGCTCCGCGACGAGCGCGGAGCCGCGCTCGGGGTCATGCGCGTCGACGACGTGTACGAGGTCGACCGGGAACGCGAGGCCGAGAAGGTTCTCCTCACGACCGACGGCGCGCATCCCGGCGTTCAATATCTCCGCTCGATCGAGGGCGCGTACGCCGGCGGACCGGTCACGCTCTTCGAGCGGATGGTCGACCCGCAATTCGAAACGTTCCACCTCGACCCGCGGGAAACGCGGATCCTCTTCAAGACGAAGGGCTGGGAGCGGGTCGTCGCCTTTCAGACGCGCAATCCGATCCACCGCGCGCACGAGTACCTCCTCAAATGCGCGCTCGAGATGACGGACGGGCTCCTCATCCATCCCATCATGGGGGAAACGAAATCGGACGACATTCCCGCCGCCGTCCGCATGCTCTGTTACCAGGCGATCGTGAGCGAGTATTTTCCGAAGGACCGGGTGGTTCTCTCGGTCTTTCCGGCCGCGATGCGTTACGCGGGGCCGCGCGAGGCGATCTTTCACGCGATCCTGAGAAAGAACTACGGCTGCACGCACATGATCATCGGGCGGGATCACGCGGGCGTCGGCTCGTACTACGGCACCTATGACGCGCAGCGCATCTTCGACGCGTTCGAGCCGGACGAGCTGGAGATCGTCCCCATGATGTTCGAGCACGCCTTTTACTGCACGAAGTGCGCGGCGATGAGCTCTCCCAAGACGTGCCCCCACGGGAAGGACGCGCACCTGCAGCTCAGCGGAACGCGCGTTCGCGAGATGCTCGCGCGGGACGAGGCGCTCCCGCCCGAGTTCACCCGGCGGGAGATCGCCGAGGTGCTCGAACGCCATTATGCCGCGCGCGCCGCGAAGCGCCCGCACGAATCCTGAGCCGGAGAATGGAGCGATGCCGAAAAAGCTCGCCGTTATCGGTCTCGATTGCCTGACGCCGCAGTTCCTCTACGGCGGCGGGCTCGACGGGATGCCCAATTTCAAGCGGCTCATCGAAGGCTCGCTCTGGGGGAATCTCGTCTCGATCGTGCCCCCCATCACGGTTCCCGCGTGGACGTCGATGATGACCTCGCAGGATCCCGGCATGCTCGGCATCTACGGTTTCCGCAACCGGAAAAGCTACGCGTACGAAGAGCTCTACACGGTCAACGCGAGCAACGTCAAGGCCAAGACGGTCTGGAATTACCTCTCGAGAAACCGCCTGCGCTCGATCCTCCTCGGCGTCCCGCAGACGTATCCGCCGATGCCGCTCAATGGCGTTCTCGTCGCCGACTTTCTCACGCCGGGCAAGGAATCGACGTTCACCTACCCGCCGGGGCTCAAGGAAGAGATCGACCGCGTCGCGGACGGCGAGTACATCATCGACGTCAAGGACTTCAGAACCGACGATAAGAAATCGCTCCTCGAGCAGATCTACGTCATGACGGAGCGGCGATTCAAGGTCTTCCGGCACCTTCTCGCCCGCGAGGATTGGGATTTCGCGATGATGGTCGAGATGGGACCCGACCGGATCCATCACGCGTTCTGGCGGTTCTGCGATCCCTCGCACCGCCTATACGTCAAGGGGAACGAGTACGAGGACGTCATCCGGCGCTACTACGCCCGTCTCGATCTCGAGATCGGACGGGTGCTCGAGGCGCTTCCGTCCGACGCGTCGGTGATCGTCGTTTCGGACCACGGCGCCAAGGCGATGCGCGGGGGCATCTGCATAAACGAGTTCTTCATCCGGGAGGGTCTCCTCGCCGTCAAGGAGTATCCGAAACGACCCGTCTCCCTCACGCCGGCGATGATCGACTGGCGGAAGACCGCGGCGTGGGGCGAGGGCGGCTACTACGCGCGCGTGTTCCTCAACGTGGCCGGACGCGAGAGCGAGGGAACGGTGCCGCGCGCCGAATACGAACGCGTCCGCGCCGACGTGAAGCGCCGTCTCGAGGGGCTCGCGGACGAGAACGGAACGAACATCGGCACGCGCGTCTTCTATCCCGAGGAGATCTACCGGAGATGCGAAAACATTCCGCCCGATCTCATCGTCTACCTCGGCGATCTCGACTGGCGGAGCGCGGGAAGCGTGGGACACGGGGCGATCCACATCTTCGAGAACGACACGGGGCCCGACGACGCGAATCACGCGCAGGAGGGGATTTTCATCTGGCACAACCGCGGCGGCGCGGGACGCGTGACGTCGAGCCCCGCCGGAGACAAGATATCGATCTACGACGTCGCCCCGTCGATCCTCGATTTCTTCTCGATCGAGGTTCCTCCGGACATGATCGGACGGGTGGTATAGATCGCGGGATGCGGCATCGCGAAACGCCGTTTCACAGGGAGATGACAATGAAAGGTTTCACGCTCTGGTTCACCGGCCTTCCCTGCTCGGGCAAGTCGACGCTGGCGCGGCGCGTTCAGGAGATCCTCCTCGAGCGCGGGATGAACGTCGAGCTCCTCGACGGCGACGAGGTGCGGCAGAACCTTTGCAAGGGCCTCGGATACTCCAAGGAGGATCGGGACACGAATATCCGGCGCATCGGCTACGTGTGCAAGCTCCTCAGCCGCAACGGCGCGGTCGCCGTCGCCGCCGCCATCTCCCCGTACCGGGAGATCCGCGAGGAGAATAGACGCGCCATCGCCGCCTACGTCGAGGTCTACGTGAAGGCGCCGATCGAGGTGCTCGCGAAACGGGACGTCAAGGGGATGTACAAAAAGGCGCTTGCCGGCGAGATAACGAACTTCACCGGCGTCTCCGACCCGTACGAGGAACCCGAGCGCCCGGAGATCCTGATCGAATCGGACAAGGAAACGGTCGAAGACAGCACCGCGAAGATCATCCGCACGCTCGAAGTCATGGGTCTCATTCCGGGAGCACCCGCCGAAAGCGAGTATTCACCGGAGGAAGAAGAGAAGATCAAGACCCGGCTCAAGGATTTGGGATACATCTAGAGGGAGCGGGCACGCTGCGCACACGGAGGAAGAAGGTCGCATGCGTCGTCGGTCTCGACGGCGTCCCCTTCTCGTTCATCCGCGGCATGATCGATTCCGGCGTCATGCCGAGGATGAAGGAGATCGTGTCGCGGGGCCGCATGGCGCCGATGACCGCCTCCCTTCCTGAAATCTCCTCGGTGAGCTGGTCAACGTTCATGACGGGCCTCGATCCCGGCGGCCACGGCATCTTCGGCTTCACCGATTTCAAGGATGCGAGCTACGCGCTGCGCTACCCCTCCTTCCGCGACCTCGGGGCGCCCACGATCTGGGACCGGCTCGGCGAACGGCGGATGAGGAGCGTCGTCATCGATCAGCCCGCCACGTACCCCGCGCGTCCCATTCCCGGCGTTTTGATATCGGGCTTCGTCGCGCTCGACCTCGAGAAGGCGGTCGCTCCCCGCTCCTACCTCGCCGCACTTCGAGGCATGAACTACGAAATCGACATCGATGCGGCGAAATGCAGGGACAACCCGGACGAGCTCTTCTCCGCTCTCGGCAAGCGCCTCGCCGAAAGACGCTCCGTCGTCGACGCCCTGTGGGAGAAGGAAGAGTGGAATCTCATGGAGATCGTCGTAACGGGCACCGACCGGCTCCACCATTTCATGTGGGACGCCTGCGAGGACGCGAACCATCCCCGCCGCGAGGACGTGCTCGCCTATTACCGCGCGATCGACGATTTTCTGGGGCACGTGTACGAGAAGTTCCGCCGCCTCGACGCGGGCGGCAATTTCTTCATGCTCTCCGATCACGGCTTCTGCGCCGCGAAACGAGAGGTGTACGTGAACGCCGTCCTTCGCGCGGAGGGATTTCTCGATCTCGCGCCCGGCGCATCGTCCCTCGAGGGGATCACGGAGCGCACGAAAGCCTTCGCGCTCGATCCCGCGCGCATTTACATCAACCGCGCGGGGCGATTCCCCCGGGGACGCATCGACGAGGCGGACGCGAAGTCCCTGCTCGAGGATCTCGCGGCGATATTCGACGCGCTCGAGGTCGGGGGAGAGCGGGTCGTGCGGCGGCGGTTCACGGGCCGAGAAGCGTATTCGGGACCCTTCGCCCGCCGCGGCCCGGATCTCGTGCTCGTTCCGCGAAACGGCTTCGATCTCAAGGGCCGCCCCGGCGCCGCGGAGATATCGGGCGAGAGGCGCTTTCAGGGAATGCACACGTGGGAAGACGCCTTCTTTTTCTCGCTCGACCCGGCGGCGATCGAAGATCCGAACGATCTCAACATCGTGGACGTCCCGAAAACGATCTTGAGGAGCATCGATGTCGAACCATAGAGGAACGCGCGCGGTCCGCGTTTCGATATGCGCCATCCTGTGCGCGCTCGGCGCGCCGGCCGCCGCGCACGCCTATATCGGCCCCGGCGCCGGCTTCGCGCTCGTTTCGTCGTTCCTCTCTTTCGTGCTCGCGTTCTTCGCCGCGTTTCTCGCCCTCTTGACCTTTCCGCTCCGCATGCTCTGGAAGAGGATGAGGCGCAAGCGCGCGCCGCGGGCGCCGCGCGCGGACAAGGTGATCGTCCTCGGGCTCGACGGCCTCGACCCCGCGATCTGCGAGCGCCTCATGGTCGCCGGCCGACTCCCCAACCTTTCGCGCCTCGCCGCCGCGGGAACGTTCCGCCGGCTCGGCACCTCGACGCCGGCGATGTCACCCGTCGCGTGGTCCACCTTCAGCACCGGCGTCGACGCCTCGCGCCACGGCATCTTCGATTTTCTCGCGCGGGATCCGAACACGTACCTCCCCGTCCTTTCCTCGAGCCGCGTCACCGCGTCGAAGCGGTTTCTGCGGCTCGGCCCCTTTCGGCTGCCGCTCGGGAAAGGAAGCGTCCGCTTTCTCCGAAAGAGCACGAGCGTCTGGAAGGTGCTCGGCGAATACGGAATCTTCAGCACCGTTCTCCGGGTCCCGATCACCTTTCCCCCGGAGCCATTGAACGGCGTCATGCTCTCCGGCATGTGCGCGCCCGATCTGCGCGGGACGATGGGATCGTTCACGTATTTCCGCCGGGGCGAATCGGGCGGCAGGATCGGCGGCATGGTGATCGCCCTCGAGGAGAAGGACGGCGTCCTTCGGGCGTCCCTTCCCGGCCCGGAGAGCCCGGTCGCCCGCGAAACCTTGAAGCTCCCCCTCGAGATCCGCGTCGACGCGAAGAGGCGGGGCGCCGAGATTCGCGTGTCCGGCGCGCGTTTTTTCCTCCCCGAGCGGGCGTACTCGCCGTGGATCCGCCTCGCCTTCAAGGCCGCGCCGGGCGTCACGCTCCATGGCATCGCGCGGTTTTTCATCACGCGCCTCGACGGCGACTTCGGGCTCTACGTATCGCCGATCCACATCGATCCAGAAAAACCCGCCATGCCGGTCTCCTACCCCGCGTTCTACTCGGTGTATCTCGCCAAACGCCTCGGCGGGCCGTTCGGAACGCTCGGCCTCGCCGAGGACACGTGGGCGCTGAACGAGGGGGTTCTCGACGAAGAGGCCTTTATCGCGCAGGCGTATCTCTTCCACCGCGAGCGCGAGGCGATGTTCCTCCACACGCTGCGCACGCAGAAGAAGGGCCTCGTCGCGTGCGTCTTCGATCTCAGCGACCGCATGCAACACATGTTCTTCCGGTATCTCGCGGATGACCTCGACCCCGGCGCGGCGGCGCCGGAGCGCCGCGAAACGCTCGACGAGATGTACCGCGAGATGGACGCGCTCGTCGGCAAGACGTCGGCGTTCGTCGACGGCCGGACGGCGCTCTTCGTGATCTCGGATCACGGCTTCAAGGCATTCAGGCGCGGCGTCGATCTCAACGTCTGGCTCATGCGGAACGGATATCTCGCGCTGCGCGCCGACGCGCGCGGTGACGAATTCCTCCGCGACGTCGATTGGTCGAAGACGCGGGCCTACGCGCTCGGGCTCGGGGGCGTGTATCTCAACATGAAGGGACGCGAGCGGCACGGAACGGTCGAGGCATCGGAGGCCCCCATGCTGAAAGAAGAGATCGCATCGAAGCTCCTCGCGCTCGGGGATGAGGGCGGCGGGGCGCCGGTCGTGAGCCGCGTGTTCGACACCGCTCGGGACTTCACGGGCCCGTACCGCGCGGAGGGACCGGATCTCATCGTGGGACTCGCGGAAGGCTACCGGATTTCCTGGGACTGCGCGAGGGGGCTCGTGCAGGACGCCGTCATCGAGGATAACGAGAAGAGCTGGAGCGGCGATCACTGCATCGATCCCGCGCTCGTTCCCGGCGTTCTCTTTTCGAACATGCGCGTCGAGGCAATCGACCCGAATATCGCGGACATCGCGCCGACCATTCTCGGGCTCTTCGGCATCGATCCGCCGCGATACATGACGGGGAGGGATCTCCTGTGAGAATCGCGCACCTCAAGGTTCTGCTCGCGGGCGTCGCGTTGCTCGCGATCGACGGCGGCGCTTTTCCGGCGGGGACGGCCGGCGCCTCGCCGCGCGAGCGAAGCGTCATCATTCTCGGAATCGACGGAATGGATCCCATTCTGCTCGAACGTTTCATCGAAAAGGGACGCATGCCGGTTTTCGAAAAGCTCGTGCGGGAGCAATCGTATTCGCTTCTCGAGACCTCCATCCCTCCCCAGAGCCCCGTCGCGTGGTCGAACTTCATCACCGGCATGGATCCCGGCGGGCACGGCATCTTCGACTACATCGGGAGGGATCTCGAGACGTACCGGCCCTCCTTCTCGCTCACGCACGTCGACGAGCCGGGACGCGTGCTGCGCGTCGGCGGCTGGGTGATTCCCGTCTCCGCCGGCAAGGCGACTCTTCTCAGGCGGGGGAAGGCCTTCTGGCAGATACTCGACGAGCACGGCGTGCCATACACGATATCGAGAGTGCCGTCCAACTTTCCGCCCGTGCCGTGCAAGGGCCGGACGCTCTCGGGCCTCGGAACGCCCGATCTCGCGGGAAGCTATGGAACGTTTTCGTATTTCACGAACGATCCCGCCTTCGCCGGCCTCGAGGTGAGCGGCGGCTCGATATATCCCGTCGCCGTCGAGAACGGCGCGGTCTCCGCCGTTCTCATCGGTCCGCCGAACACGCTGAGAACGAGCGCCCCCCTTCTCGAAGCGCCCTTCATCGTGCATGCCGACGCCGCGCGCGGCGCCGCGAAGATCGTCGTGGGAAAGACGGAGATGATCCTCGCGGTCGGTGAATGGAGTCCGTGGACGGAGGTCTCGTTCGACCTCATCGGCCCGCTCCACACGCTCAAGGGCATCTGCCGTTTCTATCTGAAATCGATCGATCCGCACTTCGGCCTCTACGTGACGCCGCTCAACATCCACCCCGCGCATCCCGCGCTCCCGATCTCCACGCCATCGAGGTACGCGGCCGAGCTCTCCCGCGCGATCGGACACTTCTACACGCAGGGAAACCCCGAGGACACGAAGGCGCTCGAGTGGGGCGTCTTCGACGACGCGGAGTTCATCCATCAGGCGAGACTCGTTCTCGGCGAGCAGCGGCGGATGCTCGACGCGGCCCTCGACGAGCATGACGGCGGCTTGCTCTTCTTTTACGTTTCGACGCTCGATCTCTGCCAGCACATGCTGTGGAGAAACATGGACCCCGCCCACCCCGCTCATTTCGAAGAGGCCGCGGCGCACAAGGACGAAATCGAAAACCTCTACGTCGAAATGGACCGCCTCGTCGCGCACGTGCTCGAGCGGATCCCGCCCGATGCCGCGTTCATCATCATGTCGGACCACGGCTTTTCTCCTTACTACCGGAAATTCAACCTCAACACGTGGCTCCTCGAGAACGGCTATCTCGAGCTCGTCGATCCGGCCGCGATGGAGCGCTCGCGGCTCTTCGAAAACGTCCACTGGAGAAAAACGAAGGCGTACGGCGTGGGCTTCAACGGACTCTACGTGAACCTTCGCGGACGCGAGGGCAAGGGGATCGTGCGCGCGGGCGCCGAATGCGAAGAGCTGCTCCGCGAAATCGGCGACAAGCTCCTCGCCGCGAAGGATCCCGAAACGGGGGCCTCGCCGATTCGGAGCGTGTATCGCGCGAGCGAGATCTATCACGGCGCGGAAGCGCGGAACGCCCCCGACCTCGTCATCGGATACCGGCGGGGGTATCGCTGCAGCGATCAATCGGTGCTCGGAGATTTCACGCGGGACGTCTTCGGTTGGAACATGGACAAATGGAGCGGCGATCACTGCATGGCCGCGGAGGAGGTTCCCGGCATCCTCATCGCGAACAGGAAACTGCGCGTGAGCGATCCGCGGCTCGGCGATTTCGCGGCCACGATCCTCTCGCTCTTCGGCATCGACGGCTCGAAGGCGCCGGCATCGAGCCGCTCGATCTTCTAACCGGCGGAAAGGGGCGGGGTCAGATGTTCGACCCGAAGGTCAAGATAGACAAGGAGCTCTACGCGAAGCTCAAGAGAGCGGCCGAGGTCGCGGGCTATTCGTCGGTCGATGAGTTCATTATCCACGTTCTCGAGAGAGAAGTGTCGAAGCTCGGCGGCGACGAGGCGACCGACGAAGAGATACGAAAGAAACTCGAGGGGCTGGGGTATATCTCCTGATTCGTGAGATTATGGAACTCATTTCGAAGATCATAACGGCCGTGCTCGACGCGCTGCTCATCCCGTTCGGCGAGGGACGTCATGCGCTCGGCCTCGCGTGGCTCTCGCTTCTCACGGGCGTGGGCATGGCGCTCGTCTTCAAGCTCACGTCCGACACAAGAAAGATCAAACAGGCCAAGGATCTCGGCAAGTCGTTCATCCTCGAGATGCGGATCTATCGCGACGACGCGGGAACGATCTTCGCCTCGTTTTTCCGCTCGCTCCGGGCGAATCTCGTCTACCTGCGCCACATGCTGCCGCCGTTCCTCGCGATCGTCGTTCCCGCCGCCCTCATTTTCATGCAGCTCGACGAGCGGTACGGCCGAAGCCACCTTCCCGCCGGTTCGACGACCGTTCTCTCCGTCTTTCTCGCGGAGGGCGCGGGGGCGCTCGCGGAGCGCTCTTCCGTCGCCTGCGGCCCGGGAGTCGCCGTGGAGGCCGGTCCGGTATGGATCAGCGGGACGCGCGAGCTCGCCTGGCGTCTCAGGATCGACGCTCCCGGCACGCACGATGTCGCGATCTCGATCGATGGAAGCGAGTATGTCGTGCCGCTCGTCGCCGAGACGGCGCACCGGATGATCGGTCACGCGCGAAGCTCGTCCGTCATCGAATCGCTTCTTCATCCCGGCCTTCCGCCCATCCCCGACGGCTCGCCCATCGAGACCGTGCGGCTTCGCTATCCCGGGGCCCGCTATCCGCTCCTCTTCTGGCG
>DHHN01000209.1:29401-30751 GCA_002403295.1 bacterium UBP1_UBA4771
CGGCGAGCGCGAGCCCTCGCCGGATCAACTCGCCGCCGATGCCGCGTGATTGGCGTTCCGGGACGACGGCAACCGGGGCGAGTCCGAGCCCCGCGGCACCCGGCGACGGCGGGTCGAGCGTGACGGGGCTGAAGAGTATGTGCCCCACGACCTCTCCGCCCGCTTCCTCCGCGACGAGCGAGATCGTCGCCTTGCCGGCCGCGCGGAGCGCGTCGACGAGCCGCGATTCGAGGGGAGTGGGAAATGCGGCGGCGTTGACGCGGCGGATCGCGTCGACGTCGCCGGGCGTCTCGGGGCGGATGGTCGTCATGGACTCTGACTCCTCGTTTCTCGAATTCGTTCGATGCGCGGCGGCATCCCTCGATCCCGCCGCGCTGCGGTCTCATGGGTTCGGCGGGCACTCGCACGGCGGGCAGCCCTTGTCGAAAACGACTCTCCACCTGCCGTCGGCCTCGAGGCGCCAGATGGAGTTGAAGGTGCCGATCCGTTTCCCTTCGGGATCGCGGACGGGACCCGAGCTCAGCGCGAGCGCGCCCGATTCGAGCACCTCCACCTGCTCGGGCTCCCACGAGAACGGCGCCGCGGGTCCTTCGAAAAACCGCATCCACCCCTCCACAACGGCCTCCTTGCCTCGCAGAGCGCCCTTGCTTCCGAAAAAGAGCGCATCGCCGGCCACGTGTGCCCCGAACCCCTCGAGATCCCGGTCGGCCATCGTCTTCGCGAATGCGACCTCGGATGCGCGCACCCGCGCCGCGAGATCCTCGAGCGTCTCGCACGCGGCGGGATGGCCAGCGAGAACCGAAAGAATGGCCAGAAGCAGCGGAATCTCTCTTTTCATTGTTTGTTAGCCNNCGGTCGAACTAGGTCCCGGGTCGCGGCATGAACACATACGCTCGAACGTGATTGATGCGCCATCCGTCGCTGGTCCTCACGAGCACATCGGTGAAGCTGTGCCGAACAGGCTCCGGACCCGGTCCGAAGTCCGAGATGGCGGCTTCGGCGTCGACCAGAGCTACATCGGGCGTGACGAAGTGGACTCCCCGTATCTGCGACGAATGCCTGGACCCCTTGCCCACACCGTTGAAAAGCGCCGCGAAGAACAGCTCAGCCTTATCGCGCCCGGTGGTCGTCTCCCCGTAGGGGTTGGTGATGACCACCCCATCCGTGAGGAGTTGCAGGATCGATGCGAGGTCGCCGGCGTTCCAGGCAGAGTCGTAGGCCGCCTCGACGGCGCGGACAGCCGCCTCGTCAGCCGCGGTGGATTGCGTGAACCCGTCGTTCATTCTGAGTGCCTTCCCGTGATCGCTCGATTGGCTGGGTCAGCAATCTGCATCAGCGGCGGCGGCACGC
>DHHN01000064.1:0-780 GCA_002403295.1 bacterium UBP1_UBA4771
ACGGCGAACGGACGTACATCGGCCCCGAGATCGTCGTCACCGCGGCGCGCATCGAATGGCCCGTCGGGAAGACGGCCGGATTCATCACCATCCTCACCGCCGACGATATACGCGCGCGCCGCGCGGAGAATGTCGCCGACGCGCTCCGGAGCGTCCCATCCCTCGCCGTGGCGCGCTCCGGAAGCGCCGGCAAGGCGACGAGCGTATTCGTCCGGGGCGCGGCGAGCAACCACGTGCTCGTCATGCTCGACGGCGTGCCCCTGAACGATCCGGCGACCGGCGCCTTCGATTTCTCCGATCTCTCGACCGCCGGCGTCGAGCGCATCGAGATCGTGCGGGGGCCGCACGGCGTGCTCTACGGATCGAGCGCGATCGGCGGCGTCGTCAACATCATCACGCACGCCAAGCGCGCCGGCGCGAGGCGGAGCTTCACGGCGGCGGCCGGATCGTTCGGGAGCGCTGAGGGGGCGGTCTCGATCTCGGGGGGAGCCCAATCCCACAGCTACGCGTACACGCTCGCGGGATTCACGACGGACGGGCGGACGGAGAACGATTTTCACCGCCGCGGCGGCTTCTCGGGCGCCGTCTCGACGGCCGTCACGGAGGCCTCCGACGTGTCGCTCAGCCTTCGCTACGACAGGGTCAACACGGGACTCGGCGGCCCGCGTTTCGACTTCGACCCGAACGCCCGGCAGGGCGGCGGCTCGATCGTCGCCGCCGCGACGTACCGGCAGATCGTGAGCGGCGCGTGGAGCCACGAGATCCGGACCTCGTTCCTCT
>DHHN01000064.1:850-3023 GCA_002403295.1 bacterium UBP1_UBA4771
GATCTGGATCACCGCGGGGACCGAATGGAAGGAAGAACGGACGACGAACAGCGGCTACACCGCCTTCGGCACGACGAGCTTCGACGACCACATCCGGAACGCGAGCGCGTTCCTGAGCTGCATCGCCGACCGTCCGGGGCTGCCGACGCTCTCCGCGGGCGTGCGCCTCGACGATCACAGCGAGTTCGGGAGCGCGGCGACCTACCGGTGCGCCGCCTCGTACCCGCTGCCCCGCGCGGGAACGACGATGAAGGCGTCGGTCGGAACCGGCTTTCGCGCGCCGAGCCTCAACGAGCTCTACTACCCGGGTTACGGCAATCCCGCCCTCGCTCCCGAGCACAGCCGCGGGTGGGATTGCGGCGCGCGCCAGGAGCTCATCGCGGGCCGCGCGAGCGTCGAGGCGTCGTATTTCAGCAACACGTACCGCGACATGATTTCGTTCGACTTCGCGACCTATCTGGCGGGCAACGTCGGCGAGGCGGCGAGCGACGGCGTGGAGCTCCGGGCGTCGCTGCGGCCGCTCGCGCGGGTCGGAATCGAGGGACACTACGCCTATACCCGGACCGAGGATCGATCGACCGGCGCGTGGCTCCTCCGGCGCCCGCGCCACGGCGGGGGCGCCGCCGTGACGGTGACCGCGGGGCCGGTCGAAACGTTCGTTTCGGCGTCGTTCGTCGGCAGACGGCTCGACAACGACTTCGGCGGGCCGCTCGGGGAGCACTTCACGAGCGCCCACGCGCTGCTCGACGCGGCGATCTCGTGGCGGCCGGCGCGGGGAGTCGAGGTCTTCTGCCGGGGCGGCAACATCCTCGACGAGCGATACGACGAGGTCGCCGGATACCCCTCGCCGGGACGGTCGCTCGCGACCGGCTCGACGGTGGCGTTCTGACGCCCCCTGTGGTATGATGCCGCCGTCCGCCCGCCCGCGGGGCACGCACGCGGCACCGCCGCATCGTTCTGGCATATTGCACGAAAGGGGGACCGCCATGGCAGTCGCACGCGTCAGCGAGATCGTCGCGTCCTCGCCGAAGGGCTGGACGGAGGCGGCGCAGGAGGGTTTCATGCGCGCGAGCAAGACGCTCCGCGGCATCACCGGGCTCGAGGTCGTCAAGCAGACGGCGCATATCGACAAGGGCAAGATCGTCGAGTACCGCGTGACGATGCGGGTGATCTTCGTTCTCGAGGAATAGGCGCGGACCGCGCCGCGTTCACGGTCTTCGAGCGAGCCCGGCCCCTGCCGGGCTCGTTTCACGTCTGCGAGCGGTAGTCCTCGGCGCGGTGCCGGACGATGACGCCCTCGATCATGTAGATGACGTCCTCGGCGACGTTCGTCGCGTGGTCGGCGATCCGCTCGAGGTGGCGCGAGCACGAGAGGAGATGGATGAGGCTCTCGAGCTGCTCCGGCTTCCGGCGGATGGCGTCCTGTATGCGGATGTACATCTCGCGGTTCATCGCGTCCACCCCGTCGTCGGCCGCGAGCGTCTCGCGGGCGAGGCGCGAATCGCGGTTCATGAGCGCGTCGAGGCTCGTGCGGACCATCTCCTTCGTCTTTTCCGCCATGAGGGTGAGATCGAGCGGGATCTCGGGACGCTCCCGTGAAGCGAGAAACGCCGCCCGTTCCGCGATGTTGACGGCGAGGTCCCCCATCCGCTCGAGATCGCTGTTGATCTTGAGAATGGCGACGATGAAGCGCAGGTCTCCCGCGACCGGCTGATGGAGCGCGAGCACCTTGAGACACTCCTCCTCGATGGCGACCTCCGTCTGGTCGATGTCGCGGTCGTCGGAGACGATCACCTCCTCGGCGAGCGACGAGTTGCGCTCGGTGAGCGCGCGAACCGCCTTGTAAATATTGTCCTCGACCGTGGCGCTCAACGCGAGCACGCGCCTCTTGAGATTGTCGATCTCGCGCTCCAAATGCTTCGACACGATTCGCACCTTCCCCTTTGAATGTCCGGCCCCGCGCGCCTCCCGCCCGGTCCGCCCGCGCTCCCGCGGGGCCATGCGGCCGCGCCGTCCGTCAGCCGAAGCGGCCCGTGATGTAATCCTCCGTGTGCTTCTCCCTCGGCTTCGTGAACACCTCTCCGGTGTCGCCGAATTCTATCAGACGCCCTTCGTAGAAGTAAGCGGTCATATCGGAAACGCGCGCCGCCTGCTGCATGTTGTGGGTGACGAT
>DHHN01000146.1 GCA_002403295.1 bacterium UBP1_UBA4771
GCGGAGATCGCCTACCAGCTCGGCGACATTCACGACAAGGCGGGCCGGACCGAGGAGGCGTTCGCGGAGTTCTCCGCCGCGCTCGCCGCGAAGCCCGCGGACGAGCTCGCCGTCGAGCTGCACTATCGCGCCGGTCTCTGCACGGAGCAGGGCGGCAACGCGGACGGCGCGATCCGCGAGTACCGCAAGGCGATGGGCTCGACGGACAAGGACGACCCGTTCCGACTCCTCGCCGTCGCGCGCTGCGCGGCGCTCTACGAAGACAAGGGGGATACGGGCAAGGCGCTCGCGGCCTACCGCGATCTCATCGAGAATTCGAAGGACGAAGAGCTGGTGCTGGCCGCGCGCGAGCGGGCCTCGCAGCTCAAGACGAAATCGAAGTAAGCGAACGCACACAACGACAAGGAGCGTGAACATGGCCAGCAACTTCAACTTCATCGAGGCGCTGCGCACGAGCGCGATACTCTGGGTGCTCGTGGGGTTCAGCGTCCTCACGCTCGGCATCGCGCTCGAGCGCGTCTACTACTACTGGCGGCGGCAGGGGCGGCCGGACCAGGCGCTCGATCAGGCGCTGCGCAGGATCCGCAGCGGCGACCTCCGCGAGGCGGCGCGCATCCTCTCCTCCTGCGCCCATCCGATGGGCGCCGTGAGCGCGCAGATCGTCGAAGGCGAATACGTCGAGGGCGAGCAAGCGGAAGAGCAGCTCCAGATCGCCCTCAGCGAGCAGCGGCTCCTCCTCGAGCGCAACCTCGGGTTCCTCGGGACCATGGCCGCCGTGGCGCCGCTCGTGGGACTGCTGGGAACCGTCTGGGGGATCATGCGGGCGTTCCACGACATGTCGAGGACCGGCTCCGCCGCGCCGTCGATCGTGGCGGCGGGCGTCGCCGAGGCGCTTCTCACGACCGCCGTCGGTCTCATCATCGCCGTGCCGGCCCTCATGCTGTACAACAACCTCGCCCGGCGCATGAACGTGATGCTCACGGTCGCCGAGAACGACGCGCGGAGCGTCCGCGCCGCCCTCGCCGGCGCGCCCGAGCGCCGGCCGGCCGTCCGAGAGGCCCGCGACGCCGGCGAGCGCCGGCGGCGCATCGAGCGGAACGTGGTCGAGCGCGTCGCGGACGAGCTCGAAACCGTCCGCTCGGAATGAGGTGTCGGGTATGGCGCGCGCAACGAAATCACAGCCCGCGCAGGGCATTCACGAGGTCAACATGACGCCCCTCATCGACGTCTCGCTCACGCTCGTCGTGATACTGCTCCTGCTCACGCCGCTCGCCTTCGAGTCGAGCATCGCCGTGCGCAAGGCCCTCGCGAGCGCCCGGGCCTCCGCCCGCGAAGAAAAGGAGGAGCGCATCGAGCTCAACGTCGTCTCGGAGGACAGCGTGCTCGTCAATCGCCGCCTCGTCGCCCGGGCCGAGCTCGGGGGCGCGCTCGCGCCTCTCCTCCAGGACAAGGTCCAGCGGCGCGTCGTGGTCGAATGCGGCGACGCCGTTTCGCACGGCGCCTTCGTCAACGTTCTCGATCAGGCGAAGCTCTGCGGAGCGGCGGAGATCGCCGTGCTCGGGAGGTAACATGAAACGGATCATCGAGGGCGGTATTCCCGCGACGGCCAAGATAAACGTGACGCCGATCATCGACGTCTCGCTCACGCTCGTCATCATCCTGCTCATGACCGCGCCGATGCTCTGCGTCCCCGACGTCGAGGTCGATCTTCCGACGGCGCTGACCCGCGGGGCCGAGAACGAGTTCAACGTGAGCATCACGCTCGGCAAGAACGGCGAGCTCGCGATCAACGAAACCGTCGTGCGGCCGGAGCTTTTCGCCGCGACCCTTCGCGCCGTGATCGCGAAGGCCTCCAACGAAAACATGCTCATCGTCGTGCGCGCCGACCGGGACGCCCCGTACGGGATGATCCGGGAAACGCTCGGCACGGCGCGGGCCGCGGGAGGAAACCGGCTCGCCGTGGCGACACTCCAGAGCAAATGACGGGGGAACCCATGAACGCATACGCCTTGACGTACGAAATAGCGGCGATACAGGCGAGGACGAGGAAAGTGACGCTCGTGAGCCTCGGCGTTCACGCCCTGTTCTTCCTGCTCCTCGCCCTGCGCCACACGATCATACCTCCGCCGCCGGCGCTCACCGAGATCGTCTGGCTCGATCCCGTGACGATCCCGATGCCGGTGCCGACGATCACGGTGAAGATGCGCCCGACTCTCGAGAGGACCGTGCCTCCGGCGCCCCCGCAGAACCCGGAGCACTTCGTGCGCAAAACGAGCGAGAGCGACTTCGCTCCTCGCCCGCAGGACCGGGAGGCGACCGAAGACGTGCTGAGGCGCAAGCTCGTCGCGCTCGAGCGCACGGCGACTGCGCACGCCTCGATCGCGGAGGTCGCGGCGCCGAACGTGCTCGGGCGGCCGTCCCTCGCGAGCGTCCCGAACGAGGGTTCGAACGCGCGCGAAGCCGTCGCGCTCACGCGCCGCGAGGGCTCGTCCAACGCTCCCGTCACGCTCGCGCGGAGCGAGCCTCGCCGGGCGAGACCCGCGGCCCTGAGCTCGATCCCGGAGAAGGCCGTCACCTCGGCGAAGATCGAGAAGACCGACTCCTCCGCGCGGCGCATCATCGACGGGGCGACGCTCGTCGGCCCGGTCGCCGACCGCATGCTCGTCTCGTACCGCAAACCGGTGTATCCCGAATGGGCGAAGAGCGAGGGCGTGGAGGCGACGTTGACCCTGTACTTCATCGTGCTGCCGAACGGCGCGGTGAAGGAGAACATTTTCATCGAAAAAACGTCCGGTTTCGGGGACTTCGACACAAACGCCATCGATGCGCTCGTCGCGTGGCGGTTCGAGCCGCTCCGCGGCGGAGAAACCGGAGAGCAGTGGGGATCGATTACGTTCAACTACCGGCTGGCGGGCTGACCGTCGCCGAACGGGATGGAGAGTGGAATCATGCGTGCCGAGCATATACGATTCGTCGCGGCAGTAGGAATCTTCGCCGTCGCCCTCTGTTCGTCCTCCGGTTCCCCGGCGTCGGCCGAGGAGAGCAAGAAGGCCCCCGCGGGAAAGGCCGCCGACAGCTCGATGGTGCTCAAGGGGAGCGAGGAAGGCACCGTTTTCAAGAGCCTCACGATCGAAGGCGAGGATAGAGTCCGCATCGAGTTCGAGCGCCCGGCGCTCTCGCTCGATCTCGATCCTCTCACCGCGCCCGGCCTCGATTGGGAGAGCACGAACGCGGTCCTCGGCCGGTGCGACATCGACTTTCTCTCTCCGTTCGTCGCCCTCTCCGCCGTGGAGCGGTCGCCCTACCTCGCGCGGCCGTGGCTCGAATCCTTCGCGGCGGGCGACATCGTCCGGTTCCGCCCCGCGCTCACCGACGTCGAGCGGTGGCGGCTCACGATCGCCGATTCGAGGAGCCGAAAGATCGCGGAGTTCGAGGGAAAGGGATCCCCGCCGAAGGAGCTCGGCTGGAACGGCCGCGCGACTGACGGCAGCCCCATGCCCCCCGGTCTCACCTACTCGTACGTCGTCGAGGCATACGACCGCGCGGGGAACAAACGCAACTTCGTCGGCAAGGGATTCTCGCTCCCCTCCTACGAGCTCGACGCCGCGAAGGAGCTCGTTCTCCTCTTCTCGGGCGAGGGTCTCGCCGAAGCGCCATCGGGCCGCCGCGGCGATGAGACTCTCCCGCCGCCGCTCCTCCTCGACGCCGCGAGCAGGATCAATCAGGCGGGCCGTCCCGACGGAGTCATTCGCGTCGCCGTGACGGCGCGCTCCTACAAGGAGGCGGACGCGCTCGCGAAACGCATCGGCGGCGCGATCGAGCCGCTCATCCTCGGCGATCCGAGCCGCATCCAGTACGCCGCGGACGTGCAGCCGGACGCCCCGGCCGGCGGAACGGTCGCGATACGCGTCGCACGATGACGTTTGCGAGGCCGCTGGATCATCGAACGA
>DHHN01000046.1 GCA_002403295.1 bacterium UBP1_UBA4771
CGCGGTGTCAACAGAATTGGGCCCGCCGCGCCCCGGCCGGACCCGCCGCGGGTCGAGAATATCCTCATAGAGACGCTCGAGCTCGTCCGCCACGTGATCCCACGTGTATTCCGCCGCGACGCGCTCGCGGCCGAGCCTCCCGCGCCGCTCCCCCTCCGCCCCGTCCATCCGGAGCATGCGTTCGAGAGCCCGGGCGAGGGCGCCGGCGTCGCCGCGCGCGAAGCTCACGACCGCCTCGCCGCCGGCCTCGAGGTTTTCGGGAATGTCGCTCACGAGCGCCGGACGGGAGAACGCCATCGCCTCGATGAGCGAGATCGGGAGCCCCTCCACGAGGGAGGGCAGAACGTAGAACGCGCAGTGCGCGTAGAGCTCGTCGAGGAGCCGTCCCGACACGTAGCCCGGCATGACGACGCGGCCGTCGGCCCGCGCGGCGAGGCGCCGCGCGTACCGCTCCTCGAAGTGCGCGTCCCCCGCGATGACGAGCCGGTGACGCGTATCGACGGTCCGCCACGCGTCGAGGAGCGTATGGAACCCCCGCTCGACGATGAAGCGCCCCACCGCGAGCGCGTACCGGCGCGGCTCGAGGCCGAGACGGCGCGCCTCCTCGAAGGGCGGCGCCTCGCGGATGGCGGCGCCGTTCGGTATATAGCGAACGGGGCGCCCGTACCGCGACCGTAGATCCTCCGCCATGAGCCTCGAGACCGCCACGACCGCGTCCGCGCGCTCGAGCGCCGTCCGTTCGCCGCGCCGCAGGAGCGCGCGCGCCGCCGCGTTCCATTTGCTCTGCCGGTAATCGAGCGCGTGAATGGTGCAGACGGTCGCCGTCCCGCGCGCCGCGGTCATCCACGAGAAGAGCGCGGGGCCGACGCCGTGGAAATGCACGATGTCGTACGATCCGAAAAGAGCCGCGATCGTCGCGGCGAGCGTGTTCGACGCCGATTCGAGATGCTTCGTCGGAACGGCGGGAAGCACGCGCACGCTCATCCCGAGGTGCTTCCCAGCCGCGCAAAAGGGCCGCCGCCCGAAAACCGTCACCGCGTGGCCCCGCGCGGCGAGCCGCTCCCCCGTCTCCGAGACGTGGCGCTCGATCCCCCCGTACACGCAGGGAACCCCCCGCGACCCGATCATCGCGATTCTCAGCCGTCCCGGTCGTCCCATGCGAGCGGCACCTCCGCCGCGCGGCGGTCAGTCGAGGCGCTTCCCCGCGGCGAGTTTGAGCCAGCTCCCCAGTATCCAGCGGGCCGGCTCTTGCGGCCGCCTCATCATCGCCGTGCGCGCCGTGCAGATCATCCAGCAGGGCGCCGCGCAACCCCGCACCGCCGCGCGCGCCCGCTCCGCCTCGGCGCTCTCCCAGATCTCCTCGAACTTCCGCTCGCGGACGGTTCCCATCGCGCGGTTGAGGGTGAGGCACGGATAGACGATTCCCGCCGGATCCATGAAGAACGAATCGCCCCCCGCGCGGCAGGAGAGCATGCGCGTGCGCGCCGCGTTGAAGCGAAGCACGCCCGCGTAGAAGTACGCGCGAAGCCACCGCTTCGGACTCGCGCTCAAGAGCTCGCGCCGCATCACGAACCGCAGCTCCTCGTCGAGCGCGCGCGGATCGACCGCCTGATTCTCGTCCGTCGAGAAATAGAATTCCGAGTTCTGCGCGACGGACGCCGTGAACTGATATCCGAACTGCCGCGAAAGATCGTACACGGCGCCGAGGTGCTCGACGTTCGCCCGCTGCGCCGTGAAGGCGACGCGCACGTTCCGGTACCCCATCGTGCGCAGCTGTTTCAGCGTCTCGACGACGCGGTCGAATCCTCCCGCCACGCCCCGGATCTCGTCGTGCATCTCGCCGATGCCGTCGAGCGAGACGGCGATGCCGACGGACCGGCCGATCTTCATGAGCGCCGGGGCCGCGTGCACGATCCGTCGCCGCTCGAATCCGTTCGTCGAGATGACGATCCGCGGGCCGCCGCAGCGCTCGTGCACGACGCGGACGATCTCGACGATGTCGTCCCTGAGAAACGGCTCGCCCCCGGTGATGTTCACGTCGCGGAGCGTGCGCGGAAGCGCGCGGTACTCCGCCGGAGCGAGCTCCTCGCCGGGCGGGAGCTGCCAGATGTTGCACATGCTGCAGCGCGAATCGCACCGGTAGGTGACGGCGACGACGGCGTCAACGGGAAGGGCCACGGCGAATCGCTCACTCTCCTCGGCGCGCGAGCTCGCGCACGAGCGTCTCGTACCCCGAGATCATTCCGTCCACGTTGAATTCCCGCACGACGCGTTCGCGCGCCCGCTCCCCCATGCGCCTGCCCGCCTCCGGGCTCGACGCGAGGAAGAGCAGCTTCTCGGCGAGCGCCGCGTCGTCATTCGAAGATACGATAAACCCCTCTTCCCCGTCGACAAGCATCTCGCGCACCGAACCGACGTCCGTCGCCGCCACGGGAAGCCCCGCCGCCATTCCCTCGAGCACGACGAGCGGAAGGGTCTCGACGACCGGATGCGACGTGAGCGCGAGGGCGTCCGATGCGGCGAGCACGCACGGCACGTCCTCGCGGCGCCCGAGGAAACGCACGGCGCCCCCGAGGGAGAGGCCGCGGGCGAGCGCGCGCAATCCCTCCTCCTCTCTCCCCTCGCCGACGACGAGAAACGAAACGCCATCCCGCCGTTCGCGCATGCGGGCCGCCGACCGGAGAAACATCGCGTGGTTCTTCTCCGGCCGAAGCGCCGCGACGATCGCGACGACGAAGTCGCCCGCGGGAACGCCGATCGATTCCCGGAACCGTCGCCGGGACTCCTCCGAGCCTGCCGGCCGAAACCGCTCCGTATCGACGCCGTTCGCGACGATG
>DHHN01000098.1:0-1724 GCA_002403295.1 bacterium UBP1_UBA4771
GGACCCGGCGCGGGGGAGCGCGCTGTCGTCTCGGCCCGTCTCGACGAGGCCGAGCGCCCGTCCGAGACGGTTCACGTATTTGCCCACGTCGACGTCGAGCGTGACGGCGATATCGCGCGACGCGCTGACGCTTCGCGTCCCGGCGGGATCCCGCACGATGACGTTGACGATGGAGGTGTCGGGGGGACCTCCGGGCGGGAAGGTGATGATCGTGTCCCTCCTCGTCTCGCGGACCTGCCGCAGGCTCGGATTCAGATCCTCGGAGTAGCGGCCGCGATACTCGAAGCGCGGATTGAACTCGGAGAGAATGAAGACGTTTCGTCCCGGCTGGTAACTGAGATTGAAGCTGTGCCCCCAGGCGCTCTCGTATCCGACCGGGATCCCGAAAAACTCGTTCTTCGAGGCGAGATCGCGCCTTTCGTTCAGCGCGAAATTGATCTTCACCGACGGGAAGGGCTCGTAGAGCGACGTGACGTTGTTCGTCCAGCTCCCGACCCGCCCCGTGGGCCGCCTGACGAGCTCGCCCCCCGTGAGGGTGTAGCTCTTCGCGTAGGTGGTGCCGGCGCTTCCCTCGTACGTCAGGCTCGAGAGCCAGTACCGCCATTTGGTCCCGCCGAAGAGTTTGAGCTCCCGCGCTTTCCGAAACTGGAGCTGGTAGCCGACGCTTCCGCTCATCGTCGTCGTGGTGTCGCGGAGCGCCGGCGTGACGATCCGTTTCTGCGAGTATCCGAAGTTCCCGCGGAGGTTGTCGAAGAGGTTCCGCATGATCACGTTCGTCGAGCCGCGCCGGCTGAGCCCGACGGTGAACCCGAAGGTTTCGTTGCGGTTCTTGAGGCTGTCGCGCACGGCCGGATCGCCGATCTCGATGTCGCTGTTCGGGACGTACTTCGGCAGCGAGCTCGATTTGAGAAGGTTGAAGGTGACCGGCATGGTGAAGCGGGCGGTCGGCAGGAGATGGCCGATCTCCGTCTTGCCGTTCAGGAAATAGCTGCTCGTCGTGTACCCCTCGCCCCTGCTCGCCCGCAGCGAGCGGAAATCGGCGCCCGTCCGCTGCCAGCCGCCGACGAGCTGCAGGATGCCCGCGAAATCGGCGGCCACGTTCATCCGCTCGGCGTGGTCGATGTCGCGGCGCACGCCGCCGACCCTGATGTCGTTGAACCATATCTCGCCGCGATCGATCGTGTATCCCGAGCGGTTTCGGAGCCCGGCATAGAGGTAGCGGACCCGGAAGAGGCTCGGGTTGCCCCTGACCCGGACCGCGTACATTTTGAGCGGATCGACGCTGTCGCGGACGAAGTCCTCGACGATGCCGCCGGTCCCCGCGATCTTGAGGTTCGTGAGATCGGCGAACTTCACGTTCACCCAGCGCCAGCGGCCCTGCTCCTGCGGCGCGACGGGCACCTCGATCTCGTAGTAGTTGTTCTCGTCGGTCGCGAGCTGCAGGTAGAAGCCGATCGAGTCGTCGCACGCGTACGGATGGAGGAAGAATTGGAAGTCCTCGTACTGCTGGTAATTCTGCCCCTCCCCGAAGAAGCGCTTCACGATCCGGAACGCGGTGGAATCGGCGACGCCCTCGTATTTCAAGGTGAGCGACTGCTCCCGGTTCGTGATCCCCTCCTCCTGCATCACGTTGTAGGGAGGCACGTACCGGGTGGGATCCTCTTTGTTGTTGATGGTGCCGAGAACGAGTTTCTGCTCCGGCGCGACAGCTTCGGCCGGGATCG
>DHHN01000098.1:1824-3477 GCA_002403295.1 bacterium UBP1_UBA4771
TATTCACGACGACGGCCTTCGAGAGATCGATGCGATACTTGCGCCACGCTTTGCGGACGTTGAGATTCTTCTCGCGCCAGTAATCGTTCCAGCGGCCATTCGGATCGTCGGGGGGAAAATCGCGGCGGACGTCTATGAGGGCCGAATCGGCGAGATTGAAGGTGACGGTGTAATACGAGTTCTCGCGATCGAGCTGGAGGTTGCCGTTCAGGTCTTCGGTGTCGCGGATCTGGTTCCCTTTCCGGCAATTGATTCCCCGGTACACGAAGAAGCTGTCGATCCAGGTCGTCTCGTCGAACACGACGGGGTAGGAGCACGCCGCGTCGTCCGCGTCGAATCCGACGTCCTCGGCGATCGTCCATGGGTATTCCGTCCTCTTTTCGTCGTCGGGAAATCTGCTGTCGGGACTCGGCTTGTAGAAATCCTCGTCGATCCGTCCGAAATCGATATGCACCGTCCCGCCCCGCGCCATGGCATCCGTCTGGAAATCGTTCACCCAGATTTCGAGGTACTGCGTCGTCGAGAGATCCATGCTGTTCGGGAAGGCCGTCATGACGCCGCACCATTGCCCCGTCAGCGGGCCCGCCGGATAGACGGCGTCGAAAAAGAGCGTCGTCACGGTCGAATTCTCGCGCGGATCGAGATCCGGATTGAGATCGCGCCGGCTCGTGATGAAGTACTCCTGCTGCGGCGTGCGCGCGGCGTTGTAGTAGAAAAAATCCCGCACGCGGTTCTCGTCGGGGCGTTGCACGCCATCGGCGCCGTACGGGAGGCTCGCCGGATACCACGAGCGACGCAGCATGCTCACCTGGTTGCTCTCCGCGACACCCTCCATGTCGTCGATGATCGCCTCTCCCTTCACGTTCGGATTGGGGAAGCTCATCGCGACCTCGCCGCTCAGGTTGAGGGTGCTCTGGGCGTTCGTGTCGACGCGGGGGAGCAGGTTGGCGAGGCTCGTCATCCATTTCGGGGTGAAGAGGAACGCGCCGTTCACGTCCGCCGCCATCGTCCGCGAGGGTTCCTCCCCGACGCGCGGCGCGTACTTCGGGGCTCCCATCGAGCTGTAGAGGAAGACGCCGCTCATCCGGGCGTTCTGCGATAAGTTGAGGTTTCCGCCGACGCCGAGAAGCGAGTTCCTGCCGCCGCCGATGAGCGGCTTGTACTGGTAGTCGATGTTGATGCGGGAATCGGGCGGCGTGTCGGCCTTGATCGTCACCTCGCCGCTCATGTAATCGATGTCGTAGTCGACGCCGCGCATGAGCCTCGCGCCGTTCACCGTGACGACCTCGCTCCCCTCGATGATGTCGTACGCGGCGAGCTGGATGCTGCGCCTGCCGCTCGAGATCTCGACGACGATATTGTAGTTGTGGTTCCGGTCGAGCTCCGTCCCCGTGAGAACCTTGAAGTAGAGGCTCGTGTCCCGCACGAGCGTGGCGTAGCTGAACGCCGCTTCGGCCGGGTCGGCCGGATCGAGGAACGAGGCGATGAACGCCGAATCGGGATCGAACGGCCGGTACCAGGGGATCATGAGGTATCCCGCCGAGCGGTTGAGGATCCCGGGGACGGCGGCGTCGAAGCGGCCGTCCCTCGTCCTGACGCCGACCTGATTGTACTGATCGAGCCCGAAGAGGCGGAGGTAGGGGACTCTGGACT
>DHHN01000185.1 GCA_002403295.1 bacterium UBP1_UBA4771
TCGTGTTTGATTCGCTGCGGCAGCGATTCGAACCCCGCCGCCGCCGTGCCGCCGTCGGCCATCGTTTTCTGCAGTTCGAGCAGCGAAACGAGCGTCGGGATGTCCGCTTCATCGGCAATGGAGCGGACGAGCCGATTGATAATGTCGTGGACGTCCCGGGCGACCGGTTCAGGGTTGTTCATCCGGGTGAAATCGAGCATGGTGTTCAGGAGCCACAACGGCTTGTTCCGGCCCGCGAGCGCGGCAACCCCCTGCCGCCAGAGTGCCAGCTCCTCGGCGCGCGCCGTGAAAAGGGATTCCAGCAGATGCTGAAGATGCCGCTCCTTGTCGAGCGCGCCCGCGCCGGGATGGTCGTGTTCGACGACGGCCTGAAGGTGTTTTCCGAGCGACTCCGCCGAGCGAGTGATGAGCGCCGAATTGCCCCGGCCGCCGCGTTCATCGCCCGACAGGTTCGGGTGATCGTTGACGCGCAGCTGCTGTTCGCTGGAGTCGCTTCCGGGCCCGCGGCCCTCGCCGGGTGTCCCGTCGGCGCACTCGTCGAAGACACGGTAGGATATATTCGCGAATTCCGACTGCCACAGTTTGCCCACGATGTCGAGATGGGGCGACGGGCAGCAGATTTCATTCCTGATCAGATCGACGAACTTCTCCAGTTCATCCGGATTCACCCCCGCCTGGAATATGATCTCGCCGACGCCGTCCTTGTAGAGCAGGAAAGCGAGACTCTCCTTCTTCTCCCTGTTGTCGTAGACGGTCTCGCCGCGCCATTTTATCTGATACTGTTCGATGGTCAGCGACAGTTCCTTTTCATCCCTGAAGAAAACGTGCAGCGCCTGGCGGAAGGCGTCACCGAATTTGCCCACGATGGGGCTGTTTCCGGCGTAAATCGTCTTCGCGTTGAGGTATTTGGCGAGCGATACGAAGATCGAGCGCACCTTCTCGAGGCGGCGGGGATCGGCTCCGGCGCTCTCGCGTTCGCGAGGAGAATTGGGGGCGTTATGAGTCTTTGCGCCGTTCATGGAACCATTATTTATTGCATCATGCGTGCCAACGCGCGGGCGTCGGGGCACAATGCGCATGCTATTTTGAAGGGGAGACCCGAGAGAGCCGCAATGGCGAGCGCCGACGAGCCATGTTGAAGGGGCGGTTATCCCTTCAGGTCGCGAGCACCTCGTCGTAGATGGTTTCGATGCGCGCGAGCATCGATTCCATGCCGAACTTCTCCGCGCACAGCCGGCGGCCGGCCGCTCCCATGGCCGCGGCGAGCCCGGCGTCTCGAAGGAGCCTGCCGATCCGCTCCGCCATGGCTTGGTGATCGCCCGGGGCGACGAGATAGCCGTTCACGCCGTCCTCGACGGCCTCGGGCACGCCGCCGACGCGCGTCGCGACGATCGGTTTCGAGAGCGCCATGTATTCGAGCAGCGCCATCGGCAGCCCTTCCCGCTTCGAGCTCAGCACGGCGACGTCGAGGATCGACGCGATCTCGAAGGCGTCCGATCTGAACCCCGTGAAACGGCACCGTTCCGCGATTCCCAGCGCGGCCGCTCTCGCTATGAGCGGCTCCATCTCGGTTCCGCCGCCGACGACGAGAAATCGCGCGTCCGGCGCCGTCTTCGAGACCTCGCGCGCGGCCGCGAGAAACGTTTCGACGGACTTTTCCGGCCTGAGACCCGCCACGATACCCACGAGGCGGCCGTCCGCCGGCAGGCCGAGCGCGTCTTTCACTCGGGCCCGAGGGGCCGACGGGCCGGCACTCAGGTCGATGCCGTTATGCACGGTGACGATCTTCGTCGATATGCCGGCCCGTTTTCCGACGAGAGAGGCCCGTTCGTATTCGGAAACCGCGATGACCTTGTCGGAAAGGACCGTTATCAGTCTCTGCGCCGCCCTCTCCCGCGCGGAGTGTTTCTGCCCGTGCACGTGGGCGATGACGGCCGGGCCGCCGGCGATCCTGCCGATGACGTTTCCCCAGACGTTGGAGCCCATCTTGTGCGCGTGGATGAGGGCGATCTTCCGTTTCCGGATCGTCCGCGCGAGCGGCGCGAACTTGCCGATATCGAGCGGCCGCGATCGGCCGAGAACGAAATACTCCACGGCGCTCTCCTTCAAGATCTCTTCGAGAGGGCCGCCGCTTCGCGTCGCGCAGAGGAGGGGGGAGTACCGGCTCGAGCGCGCGAGGCCGGCCGCGATCCGAACCGCGACCGTCTCGGCTCCCGCCCGTTCGAGGTGATCGATCAGGATCAGTACGTTTTTCTTCATCGGTTCGCGCATCTCCGTGCTAGAGTATAGCAACTGCGGTCGCGATCCGCGCACACCGTTTTTCGAAGCTGCGGTCGGCATGAACGTGAAGGCGTATCGATCCCTCCTGCGCAGATGGCTCGGCATAACGGCCGGCGCGAGCTACTACCACGTCGACCAGCCGGTCGGCAAACGCTTCGATCGGTCGTCGGTCAAAGGCTACTACAACGATCTCACGGGAAAAGCCGACTGGCGCGGAGAAGCGGACGAAGCGGGGATGCCGGTCAACGTTCTGACCAACGGGGAGAGGGTCTATTTTCCGATCACCATCGCGCAGATGGCGCTCGGGGTCCACGACCGCTGGCTGGAGACCGGCCGGGCCGATTTGCGGGAGAGGTTCATTGCCCTCGCCGGATGGCTCGAGCGCAATCAGGATGAGCGCGGCGGCTGGAACAACCCGTGGATCCATCTGCGGCCTTCGTGCGTCTCCGGCTATTCGGCGATGGCGCAGGGGCAGGGGATATCCGTCCTCGTTCGCTCCCATACGCTCGCCGCAGGAGACCACCCGCTCGACCGGGCCCGGCGCGCATTCGAGCTGCTCGTGCGGCCCGTCGAGAGCGGCGGATGCTCCTATCTCGAGGGCGGGAACCTCTATCTCGAGGAATACCCCGAGCGCCCAAGAAGCACGGTGCTGAACGGCTGGGTGTTCGCCGCCTTCGGGCTGCACGATCTATCGCTCGCGACGAGGGACGCGGCAGTCGAGGACGCATTGACGCAAACGCTCGCCACCATCGCGAGGGAGATCCCGGCGTACGATTGCGGCTACTGGTCGCTGTACGATCGCCGCGGCGCCATGGCGAGCCCCTTCTACCACCGGCTGCACGTCGCCCTGCTCGACGCGTTGCACGCGATCACCGGTGTCGCGGCCTTCGACGAGTATTCCGCCCTGTGGCGGGGGTACGAGGGAAGGATGCTCAATAGAAGCAGGGCCCTCATCGTGAAGATGCGGCAGAAGCTCAAGAACCCGGAACGCGTGGCGATCGCGCGCTGAATCGATGCTCCCCGGTCCTCTCGACGAGCCGCTCCGAAATCCAGAACCCGCCGATGACGCTCACGAGCGAGGTGCCGCGCTGGTGGAACGGAAACTCCACGAGCCGCGGCGGCCGCGCCGGCTCGAGGTGTATCCGTTCGAGAAAGTCGCCGTTGCTCTGGAGCGATTCGCCGAGCGTCGCGAAAAAGATGAAATCCATCAGAGCGGCGGCCTCCTCGACGCGGAGCGCGCAGAGCACGGGCTCGCCGGCGCCGTCCGAGCGTTCGATCGAGAAGGGCGGCTGCGCACGCGTGAGGAGGCGCCCGACCTTGAGATAGGCGTACGTGTTGAGCGACTTGAACGCGGGAATGAAAATCCGGAGCGTCCCGAGGTCCTCGAGTCTCGCCGTGATATGGCGGATCTCGTTCTGCGCGGGGGGACGCTTCGCGTTCGCCGCCTCGGCGGCGAGGCGCGAGCGCGCGAGCCCGGCATCGGAGGCGGGATCGGGGATGGCGAGCGGGTCGAGCCCGGATACCCCGGATCGGCCGGCGCCGCGTTCGGCGGCCGCGTGCGCCTCGAGGATCGCCGTGCTCGCGTCCCGGAGCGCCGCGACCGCTTCCTCTATCCGCCGCCGGAGCGCGGCCCCGTCGACGTCCGCGATCCAGAACGGGAGCCAGACGATTTCGTCGCGGGGGGACCGCGTTTCCCCGGAAGCGGTCGCCCGGTAGACCGTCACCGGCTCGAGCGCATCGGCGCCGAGCACCCAGTAGCGAAAGCACGCGGGACACTGGAAGGTCACGAGCTGCCCCATGACGGGAAGCTCCGATCCGCAGTGGCCGCACCGCAGAGG
Source organism: bacterium UBP1_UBA4771 (assembly GCA_002403295.1). Classification (GTDB taxonomy): domain Bacteria; phylum Krumholzibacteriota; class Krumholzibacteriia; order Krumholzibacteriales; family Krumholzibacteriaceae; genus SSS58A. Next base: position 4,119 of record DHHN01000185.1, read on the forward strand.
CTTCAGGCCGAGCTCTTCGGACATGTCATTCCTCGCTTCCGAGGAGCATTCTCAACCGGCACGAGATCCATTCGTGCGGCGGGAGAAAGGCCCTCGCGTGAACGGTATCGAGGGCGTACAGGGCGACGACCGGCGCCGCGACGAGCGGGAGCCACGCGGCGGCGAGCGCGGCGAGCGCGGCGGGCGCGAAAAAGAGCCTCCGCGTGTTCACCCGTTTCGGCGCGGGCGCCTCGCCGCGAACGACGAGGCCGCTGCAACCGTCGACCGTGACGATATAGATGCGCTCCCCGTGGCGGTAGCGCAGGATGTACACGGGGTAGTAGTACAGCGAGAAGGCGTCGTCGAAGAGGTGGAACCGGCTCGCCCGAACCCTCGTCGCGGCGGCGGTCGCGAAGTGCACGATGTAGCCCATGGCGTCCCGCCGCGCCGCCCGCTCGCTCCGCGTGGGGAGAGCGATCGGGTGCTCGCGCCGCCGTTTCGCATCGAGCACGTCCCACTCCAGAAAGTCCGTGCGGAACGATATGCCCTGAAGACCGAGGCAGGGAAGCACGCACGCCGGAGCGCTCCAGTCGATGCGCTTGAAGAGAAGCCGCGAGTAGGGCGAGCGCTCCTCGCGCATCGTCGAGCGAACGTCGCTCGAACGGGGATCCTCGGAGGCGACCTCGACGCGCACGACTTTCGTGCGTTCGCCCGAGAGCCATCCCATGACCCGGCCGCGCAGCCGCCAGAAGGGGACGTGGACGAGCCGTTGATCCATGATCGCGGCGTCGCGCGCCCGGAGGCGCCCGCCCGATTCCTCCGATATCCAGCGGATCGCGGCGAGCCGCGCCTTGCCGGGCGTGATCTCGGGCTCGAGAATGAAGCTTTGCGTGCCGCGTGGCGCCGCGACGAGGAGCGCCGAGTTGCAGTAGATGCACCGGACGCTTCGCTCGCCCTCGTGGACGCGGAGCGTTCCGCCGCAGTTGGGGCACGTCGCGCCGAAGGCGAGGGCGCGATCGCCGGCTTTCGCCGCGCGCCGGGGAGCCCCGCGCGCCGCGACCGGCGGCCGTTCCACGATGCCCGGTTCCACGGCCGTCATCCCTTCGCGCGCTCGCGGAGCGCGAAAACGCAATAGCCCGCCGTCGCCGCCGCGGCGACGGCCGCGAGCGACCCGAAGAGGCCGGGCGTCATCTTCGCGAGCGCGAAGTATCCGGCGAAGAGCGCCGCCCCCGCGACGACCTGCCCGGCGCCCGCGCGCCGCGGACGCTCGGGGGGCAGCTTCTCCGCGACGATCTGCCAGCTCTCGCCGACGACCGCGGCGCGGCCGCGCCATTCGCCGGCTTCGTACTTCATCGAATACACGGGGAGATGCAGCACCCGCGCCGCCCGGGGATCGATCTCCCGCGCGGGCGCGACTCGTTCCTTGACGGCCGCTTCGTCGAAGAAATCGTATTTTCCCGCGGGAGGATACGGAGACGATTCGCGCGCGGGCCAGACCCGCGCGGCCGGCGCGAGCGTCAGCCGTCCGTCATCCGCCTCGATCATCGAAAAGGGAACGTACGAGAAATCGATCTCGACGCGCGTCGGCGGGCGGCGATTCTTTTCCGCGAGATGCGATCGCAACGACGCCTCGGCCATCCTGTCGTCGCGCGTATGGGTGAGGACGAGGCGCTCGACGTCCTTCGGCTGCTCGAGCGCGAGGGAGGCCCCGCAGAAGGAGCAGGCGAGCAACGCCTCGCCGGGCTCGAGTCGATTTTCTCCGCCGCAGAGGCTGCAATGAACGAACACGTGCCACCCGCTTCGAACGCGCGACCGCCGCGCCGCCCGGACGCTAGACCTTCTCTTTCTCGATCTTTCTACCGCAGCTCATGCAGAATTTCGCGCCGGCCGGAACCTCGGCCTTGCAGCCGGGACACGCGGTCGCGCGCGCGACCGCCGCGCCGCACGAGCCGCAGAATCGCGCATCCACCGGAAGCTCCGCGCGGCACTTCGGGCAGGCGGCGGCCTCCTTGACCGCGACCGAGCCGCCCTTCATCCCCTGAGCGAGCATTCCCGGTATCATGAAGCCGAGCCCGGCGCCGACGCCGATTCCCATTCCCCCGGCTGCCGCGGATCCCGCGTTACCCTCGCCGCCGCTCGCCGCGGCGTCGCCCATCGCCTTCGCCGCCTTGAACTTGAAGAAGTTGTCGAGGTCGCCGACCGCGCCGATGCCGCTTCGCTCGTCGATCATCTTCTGCACCTCGGGCGGGGGCGTGATGGAGCTCAAATAGAAGTTCTCGAGCTCCATGCCGTACGCGCGGAAGTCGCCGACGAGACGTTCCTTGATCTCGACGGCGAGCTCGTCGTACTGGCGCGGCAGGTCGAAGATCGTGTCGAGCTTCTCGCCGAAGAGGTCGTTCATGCGCGCCACGATCACGTCGCGGAGATAATCGCCGATCATATCGCTCGTATAGAAGCCCTGCGTGCCGACGACCGTGTTGATGAAGCGCGCGGGCTCCGTGATCTTGAAGGTGTAGACGCCGAACGCGCGAAGCCGCACGAGGCCGAGCGTCGAGTCGGTGAACGCCACCGGATCCTTGGTGCCCCACTTCTGGTTGATGAAGTGCTTCATGTTGATGAAGAAGACCTCGGCGCGGAACGGGCTCTTGAACCCCCACGGGAGCGAGATGATCTTCGTGAGGATCGGGAGGTTCTTCGATGTGAGCGTATGCCGTCCGGGGCCGAAGGCGTCGAGCCCCTTGCCGTCCTTGAAGAAGACGGCCGTCTGGTTGTCGCGGACGATGAGCTGCGCGCCCCATTTGATCTCCGCGGAGCCCTCGGGCGGTATGCGGTGTACGATCTCGTCGCCGCCGAGATCGAACCATTCGAGCACTTCCATGAACTGAGACATGTGAGCCTCCCGTCGCGAGCGTTCGATGGACCTTGTTCGTCGCGGGCGGCAACCCCGTCCGCCCGATGTACGGCGAACGAGCAAACGTGATGCCAAATCGACGGTTAGCACTGCAATGCCCATGCGAAGCGCCCGCGCCGACCGTCCCGCCCCGATATCCCGCTTTCAAAAAAGGAGATATGCGCTATACTGTCTCCGGGCGGGGAACGGCGGCGGAGATGCGGGCGCCTCGAGGTTCTGGCACGAAAGGAGTCGGACGTGGCTCTCTTTGCGGCTTTCGGCATCGGCATCATCTTTCTCTTCATTCTCATGGTGCTCCTCGGCGGCTTCTTCATGTGGATCGCCGCCAAGATCGTCCGCGCCGAGAACTCGAGCTTCGGCCGGGCGCTCGTCGCCGCGATCGGCTCGAGCTTCATCGCGGTGCTCGCGGCCTTTCTCTTCGACCTCCTTCCCGTCATCGGGAACCTTTTCGGCTTCATCATCGGGCTCATACTCGCGATCGTCGTCATCAAGGCCGCGTTCGGGACCTCCTTCGGGAAGGCGCTGCTCATCTGGATCTTCGATCTCATCGCGACATTCATCGCCGTCGCGCTCGCGGCGATTCTCATGGCGAGCTCCCTGTTTCTCGGTTGCTGATATCGCGGCTCCGCCGGGTGGAGCGCTCCCCGGGATTCGCGTCTTGACAACGGCGCCCGCCCGGGTACAATCATGAATGCAAGCGCGCTCCGGGGAATGGCCGGTTTACATCGCGAATCGATGCGTTTCATCGCCGGCCGTACGCCCCCGGGCAGGCGCCGGGACCGTTTCATGGCCGCCCCTGTACCTCTCGAAGAGAGGCTCGTGGGGCGGGCGGCACCGGCGGCTCTCCCACCCGCTCGCCGGGTGGAACAAGGGCCGTCAAGACGGCAGGCCGCGGCCGACCGCAGGGGATGCGGAAAGCCCGGGCTCTGACCCCCACCAGTCGCCCGCCCCCGGCGACACCGCGCTGGAACGTCACGGTATGCGCTCGAGCCTCATCGGCATCCATGATCTCGCCATCGCGATCGAGCGGGCGCGACAGGGACGCCTCGGCGAGATGCTCCGGCGCGTTCTCGGCCGCGGCCTCTCGGACGGCGGACGCTGGGATCACGTCGCGTATCCCCTGAAAAACTGGTGGGACATCCCCGAGGTGATGGAACGGTGGAACCGCATGACCACGGGCGATCCCGCGACGGATTACGTTCGCTTCTTTCTCGGAAAATACCTTGCCGGGCGCTCCGGGCTTCGCGCGCTCTCGCTCGGGAGCGGCACGGGGAATCGCGAGATAGAACTCGCGCGAAGCGGCGTCTTCGCCCGGATCGACGCGGTCGATCTCTCGCGGGCGCGCGTCGAATATTCGCGGCGGCGCGCCGGGGAGGCCGGTCTCGCGGATCGCATCGCGTATCACGCCGCGAACGCCCTTGCGATCGAGCTCCCCCGCGGCTCGTATGATCTCGTCATCGCCGAGCAGTTCCTGCACCACGTCGACCGCGTCGAGGATATGATCGCCCGCATCGGAGATTTCCTCGCGCCGGCGGGGGTTTTCCTCTTCAACGAGTACGTCGGGCCGGACCGGTGGCAATGGACCGCGGCGCAGCTCGAAGCGGTGAACGATCTCCTCGAGGAGCTCCCCGAGCGACGCTGCCGCCGGTGGAAGAGCGGCACGGTGAAACGGGCCGTTCACCGGCCGGGCGTCCTCCTCATGATGCTGTACGACCGGACGGAGGCCGTCTCCTCCTCGCGGATCCTGCCCGCGGCGCGTCGGCGTTTCGAGATACTCGAGCTCAGGGGATACGGCGGATCCGTGCTGCAGCTTCTCTTCGCCGACATCGCGCAGAACTTCCTCTCGAAGGACGCCGAGACGAAACGGCTCCTCGATCGCTGCTTCGAGCGCGAGGACGCGCTGCTGGCGAGCGGCGCCGTCGCTCATGACTTCGTCGCGGGGGCATGCGGAAAAGCCGGGATTCGATGACGAGCGTTTCCTGCCGGGGGGCGTCGGACCAAAAATCGGATTACAGGCACGTCGTTTTACGGGTATAGTGTGCTCCAACCGAATCACGAGTTCCCGCGGGGAACGGAGAGGGGCGGGATCGCACACATGAGAGAGCGCGGCGTTCCGATCGTCATGTACCACGGCGTCGGGCCCGACCGGCCGGGCTGGCCGTGGAACCATCTCTTCACGCCGGCGGACGTTTTCGAGGGCCAGATGCGGGCGCTCCGCGACGGGGGATGGAAGACGATCTCGCTCGCGGAGCTTCACGCGCACATGGCCTCGGGCGCGCCGCTCCCCCCGAAGCCGGTCGTTCTCACGTTCGACGACGGCTACGCGGACAACTGGATCTACGCCTATCCCATTCTCGAGAAATACGGTCACCGCGCGGTGATATGGATGAGCGTCGATTTCGTCGATCCCCGCGGCGAGCCGCGTCCCACGCTCGCGGACGCGTGGGCGGGGCGCATCCGCGAGAACGAGCTCGATCCGCGCGGATATCTCTCGTGGGTCGAGATGCGCCGCATGACGGAGAGCGGCCGCGTCGAGATACAGAGCCACGCGACGACCCACACGTGGTATCCGAGCGCGGGGGAGATCGTGGACTTCCACCGGCCGGCGGGGGTCGACGACTACGAGCCGCCGCTGTGGCTCGGGTGGAACATGTTTCCGGGGCGGAAGCACGAGAGCATGCACGAGGATCTCTCGTCGCTCGTGCCGTTCGGCACGCCGATCTACCGGCACGCGAAGTCCCTCGCCGCGAGGCGCTGGTTCGAGGACGAAGGCCTGACGGAGAAGTTGCGCGCCCGCGCGGCGGCCTCCGGAGACGCCGCCTTTTTCGAGGAACCGGGCTGGCGCGAAGAGCTGCTCGAGATCGTGCGCGAGCACGGCCTCTCGGGCGGCCGCCTCGAGACGGAGAGCGAATACAAGGCGCGCGTGCGCCGCGAGCTCGTCGAATCGCGCCGGATCATCGAGGAAGCGCTCGGCACGAAGGTCGAGTTCCTGTGCTGGCCGGGCGGCGGACGGAGCCCCGAGACGCTCCGCATCGCCCGGGAGGCGGGATATCTCGCGACGACGACGCATTTCGAGGACCGCACGCGGCGGAACGTCCGCGGGCAGGATCCGAGCGAGCTTTCGCGCATCGGATCGGGCTCGCCGTGGGCGTGGCGGGGGAAGGCCTTCAAGCGCACGCCTCCCGGTTTCTTCATCGCGAGCCTCGAGGTCTTCGCCGGCGACGAAAAATCGATTTGGAAGCTCCGCGCGCATAAACTACAATACCTCCTCCGGAATTTCGTTTCTGGCGCGCGCTGACGGGCGCGAGGGAGAGCATGTTTCCGCCGCTTTCGCCTGCATTCATACGGAACGTCGTCTATCCGGTCTACCGGGGGATCCGCCGCGACCGGCTGCTCGCGGCCCTCGAGGAGCTCGAGCACAACCAGTGGCTCGCGCCGCGGGAGATGGAGGATCTCCAGTGGCGCCGCCTCGCGACGCTCATCCGGGAGATCGCGGCCTACGTGCCGTTTTACCGCGACCTGCTGAAACAGATCTCGCTCAGGCCCGACGATATCCAGAGCCCCGAGGACTTCCGCAAGATCCCGTTTCTCACGAAGGAGATCATCAGGAGCGCGGGAGCGAGCCTGACCTCGAAGGATCCGATCCGCCGCGGGTTCCCCTCGAGCACGGGAGGCTCGACCGGCGAGCCGCTCTTCTTCTTCGGCGACGCTTCGTCGGGGCCGCTGCGGCGGGCGAACGGGATGCGCGGATTCCGCTGGGCCGGGGTCGACATCGGCGATCGCCAGGCGATCCTCTGGGGCACGCATCTCGACGCCGGCCGGCGGGAGCGCTTCGCGTCCGCGCTTCGGAACTACTTCAGCAACATGCTATGCCTCTCGACCTTCGATATGTCGGACGAACGGATGGAGCGGTACGCGGCAAGCCTGCGCGCCTACAAGCCCCATCTCTTCACGGGGTATCCGTCCGCCCTCGCGCTCTTCGCGGGATTTCTTCGCGCGCGGCGCGTGCAGGACATCAGGCCGCGCGCCGTCATCACGAGCGGCGAGGAGCTCTACGAGAGCCAGCGCGAGCTCGTCGAGGCGGTGTTCGGCTGCCGCGTCTTCGACCGGTACGGGAGCCGCGAGTTCGCCGGCGTCGCCCACGAGTGCGAGGAGCACCGCGGCCTCCACGTCATGAGCGATCTCTTCTACGTCGAGATCGTCACGGAGAGCGGGCGCACGGCGAGCGAGGGAGAGATCGGCGAGATCGTCGTCACGGACCTTTCGAACTTCTACATGCCTTTCGTGCGCTACCGGACGGGGGATCTCGCCGTGCCGACGGGGCGCATCTGCCCGTGCGGGCGCGGGCTCCCGCTCCTCGACCGCATCGAGGGGCGCTCCTTCGACGCCGTCGTCACCGCGGACGGCCGTCACATCGGCGGATTCTTCTGGACGTGGCTCTCGCGCGCGGTGCCCGGCATCAGGCGTTTTCAAGTCGAGCAGCGCGAGCGCAGCGGCATCGTCTTCCGCTTCGTGCCGGGACCGGAATGGCGGGCCGAATACGAGCGCGAGCTCGAGCGGAGGATCAAGGAAAACTGCGGCGACGGTTTCGGCGTCGTCTTCGAGCGCGCCGGGGAGATCCCCCTCACGCCGTCGGGCAAATCGAAGTTCATCATCTCGAACGTCGGCGAGCGGCTCGTCGTGAAATCGAAGATCCACCGCGCGACGATCACCGGCGAGGCGCCCGGCGAGCCCGACAGCGTCGTCATCGACGCGGAGATCATGGAGCTCGCCGACATCGCGCGCCACGAGAAAGTGCTCATCGTCGACATGACGAACGGCGCCCGGGTCGAAACGTTCGCCGTGCCCGGCGAGCGGGGGAGCGGCGCCGTGACCGTCTGCGGCGCGGCCGCGACGCAGGTGCGAGCGGGGGACACCGTCGGGATCATGGCGTTCACCTGGTCCGACCGCCCGACGGGGCGCTTCTCGAACATCCTCGTCGACGAGCGGAACCGGTTCGCCCGGTACCTCACCGAGAGCGCCGGGGACAAGATCTAGGGGGCCTTTCCGGCGGCGGCAGTTTGTACTATATTTGCTCCCGGCGTCCGGACGGGAGAGACATGAAACGTCTGCTGCTCAAATCGATGATCCTCAAGGCCACGGTGACGCAGGCCGACGTCCATTACGTCGGCAGCATCACGATCGACGAGGATCTCATCGAAAAGGCGAACCTCTGCGAGCACGAAAACGTCCTCGTCGTCGACCGCACGAACGGCCGCCGGCTCGAGACGTACGTCATCGTCGGGGAGCGGGGGAGCGGCGTCATCGCGATGAACGGCGCGGCCGCGCACCTCATCAACGAGGGCGACGTCGTGGACATCATGGCCTTCACGTGGTCGAACGGCGAGGTGCATCCCCTTTTCATCGAGGTCGACGCGAAGAACCGGTTCGGGCGCTACCGCGCCGCCGGCGCCGTCTGAGGCTCTCCGGCCCGGCCCGCGGCGAAGAAAGGGATCATGTTTTCGATGAATCTGCGGTTGTTTCGGCTCTTCGGGATTCCGGTCGAGATCAACCTGAGCTGGCTCCTGATCCTCGCGCTCATGACGTGGACCTTCGCGACGGGGCTCTACCCCGACG
>DHHN01000167.1:0-1287 GCA_002403295.1 bacterium UBP1_UBA4771
AACATCCATACGTGGTGCCGAGCGGTGCCGACGAAGCGATTGTCGCCTGGTCCGACAGGCGAAGCGGCAACGATGGTGTCTATGCGCAGAAGCTGAACTGCGACGGAAAGCTGCTTTGGGCGCCGGAGGGGGTGGCCCTTTGCGAGGAGCCGGCGAGGCAAGGCCTCGCCGGCATTGTAAGCAGTCCCGACGGGGGAGCAATCGCCGCATGGTACGATGACCGATGTGGCGACATCAGCGTCTTCGCTCAGAAGGTGTCCGCGGACGGCGACCTTCTGTGGGGCCCGGGCGGAGCGTCTGTCTGTTCCGCGGCGGAGACCTCTCCCAATTCGTGCAGTGAAATATGTATCGCCCCGGATCCCGGAGCAGGCGCGATCATCGCCTGGCAGGATTGGCGCGAGAGCATCAAAGACAGCATCGAGATCGGGCGCATTTATGCAATGCGGATGCCGGATGCCGCGGCGTTCACGACGCCGACGAATGCCGCGGCGTCCGCATTTCGTTTGGCGCAGAATTTCCCGAATCCGTTCAACCCCGTGACGAGAATCCGATACGAAATCGAGGCGTCGGCGACAGTGGCGCTCCGCATCTACGACGTCGAAGGCCGCCTCGTGCGACGGCTCGCCGGCGGGTATCGGGCGCAGGGGCGCCACGAGGAGCTCTGGGACGGCCGCGACGGGCGCGGCCGCGCCGTCGCGAGCGGAATCTATTATTATCGCCTCGACGCGGGCTCTTTCACCGAGACGCGCAAGATGGTGCTCCTCCGGTAGGCGCCGGGGCGCTCGAAAACGACGTAACACGGGGCGGCGACGTCCGTTGGGCGGTCGCCGCCCCTCATTTTCCCGTGTCCCCGGCGACTAATAATTGAAACAAACCGACCGTCTCGCGAGTATTACAGCTATATCACCGGATTCTCTCCCGATCCGGGTCATACATCTTTTTCCCGAAAGGAGCTTCGATGGGCAGGAGGATTTTGTGTCTCGCGGTCCTCGGGATCCTCGTCTGTGCGGCTGCGACTTCCGCGGCGCCCGAAAGCCGTCTCATGCGCTATCCCGACATTCATGGGGACAAGATCGTGTTCACGCACGGGGGCGATCTCTGGATCGTCTCCGCGGCTGGCGGCGCCGCGACGAGGCTCACGTCGCATCCCTGGTCCGAAGTGTCCGCCAAGTTTTCCCCCGACGGAAAGGCGATCGCCTTTACCGCTCTGTACGACGGCAACGCCGACGTCTTCACGATCCCCGTCGAAGGGGGCGTGCCGAAACGCCTGACCTATCACCCCATGCC
>DHHN01000167.1:1303-3699 GCA_002403295.1 bacterium UBP1_UBA4771
CCGGGCCCGCGCTACATGAAGCTCTACACCGTTTCGAAGGACGGCGGCGTCGCCGAGGCGCTCCCGCTCTTCGAGGGCGAGCTCGCGAGCTACTCGCCCGACGCCTCGAAGATCGCCTTCACGCGCCTCGCCCGCGAGTTCCGCACGTGGAAGCGCTACCGAGGCGGCATGGCTCCCAACATCTGGATGTACGACTTGAAAACGGGAGGCGCCGAGCTCCTCGTCGACTCCGACGGGAACGACATGTTCCCGATGTGGCACGGGAACACCCTGTATTTCATATCGGACCGCGAGCGCACGTACAACGTCTACGCGCTCGACCTCGCCACGAAGAAGGTGCGCAAGCTCACGAACCACGACGAGTACGACGTCAAGTGGCCGAGCCTCGGCGACGGCTCGATCGTCTACGAGAACGGCGGCTGGCTCTACGTGCTCGACCTGAAGTCCGAGAAAACGCGCAAGCTCGAAATCGTCGTGCCGAGCGAGCTCGCCGACGCGCGCCCGCGCTACGAGCGGGTCGCGGGTCTCATCCGCGGCGGCGATCTCTCCGGCACCGGCAAGCGGGCGGTGTTCGAGGCGCGGGGCGATATCTTCACCGTTCCGGCGGAGAAGGGCGAGGTCCGCAATATCACGCGCACGCCGGGCGTGCACGAGCGGGCCCCCGTCTTCTCCCCCGACGGCAAATGGATCGCCTACTTCTCCGACGCGACCGGCGAGTACGACATCTACCTCAGAAAGCCCGAGGGCTCGGGGGACGAGGTCCGCGTCACGAAGGGGATCGGGCAGTATCCGTTCAGCATGACGTGGTCGCCCGACAGCAAGAAGCTCGCGTTCCACGACGAGACCTTCCGCTTCTACTACGTCGACATCGACGATAAAAAGGTCGTCACGGTCGACGCCGACCCGTGGGGCGATCTCGCCGATTACGCCTGGTCCTCGGACAGCAAGTGGATCGTCTACGCGAAGAGCGGCGACAACGGCAACAACGCCATCCATTTCTATTCGCTCGACGAGAAGAAGACGCGCCAGGCGACGAGCGGATTCTGGAACGACAGGAACCCCTGCTTCTCCCCGGACGGCAAGTATCTCTATTTCGTGTCGGACCGCGCGACGGCGTTCCAGTTCAACAACTACGACTACGATATCAACTACGTCTATCCGACGGTCGTCTGCGCCGTGACGCTCAAGACCGACACCCCCTCGCCGCTTGCCCCCGAGAGCGACGAGGTCGAGGTGAAGGAGGAGAAAAAAGACGAGGACGCGAAGGACGCCGACAAGAAAGACGACAAGAAAGGCGACAAGAAAAAAGACGCAAAGGACGAGAAGAAGGACGACGCCAAGAAGGCCCTCGAGATCGACTTCGACGGCTTCGAGTCTCGCATCGTCGGCCTCCCCGTCGGCACGGGGAACTTCGGCGGCCTCTACCCCGCCGAGGGCAAGCTTTTCTATGCCGACGCGCCGAACGTCCCGATCGGCGCGGGCGGCGGCGACGACGACGGCCCGCAGGGCTTCACGCTCAAGTACTTCGATCTCGCGAAGCGCGAGCCGAAGACCGTGATCGGCGGCATCACGAACTACGCCTTCTCGGCCGACGGCAAGAAGATCCTCTATCGCGCGGGCCAGGTCTACGGCATCATCGACGCCGCCGAGGGGAAGAAGACCGGCGACGGCAAGATCGCGACCGCTGATCTCGACGTGAAGGTCGATCCGCGCGCCGAGTGGGCGCAGATGTTCGCCGAGGCGTGGCGTCTCGAGCGCGACTTCTTCTACGTGAAGAACATGCACGGCCTCGATTGGGACAAGATCCGGCGGCGCTACGAAGCGCTCCTGCCGTACCTCACGACGCGGGACGATCTCAACTACCTCATCGGCGAGATGATCGCCGAGCTCAACGCCGGCCACGCCTACGTGGGCGGCGGCGATTTTCCGAGCGTGCGCAGGGTCGGAACGGGGCTCCTCGGATGCGACTTCGAGGCCGACCGCTCGAGCGGACGCTACCGGATCTCGAAGATCTACACGGGACGCAACTGGGATCCGCAGTGGCGCGGGCCGCTCGCCCAGCCCGGCGTCAACGTCAAGGAGGGCGAGTTCATCCTCGCCGTAAACGGCGTCGATCTGAAATACCCCGAGGATCCCATCGCGTTGCTCGAGAACCGCGCGGGCAAGCAGACCGTCATAAAGGTCTGCGCGACTCCAGACGGCAAAGACGCGCGAGAGATCACGGTCGAACCCGTCGCGAGCGACGTCAATATCCGATACGCCGATTGGGTCGAGTCGAACAGGCTCAAGGTTCTCGAGGCCTCGGGCGGCCGTATCGGATACGTCCACGTGCCGAATACGGCGGCCGAGGGGCTCATGGAGTTCGCGAGGCTCTTCTACGGACAGACCAACCTCGA
>DHHN01000028.1:0-7703 GCA_002403295.1 bacterium UBP1_UBA4771
GCGAGTATCTCAACGAGTACCGCGTCGCCCAGATCGTTCTCGCGAGCGCCGAGGACGCCGCGCGGGCGAAGGATCTGCTCGCGACGCGCGCCTTCGACTGGGTGGCGAACAGGCACTCGATCGAATCGGGGGCGCGCCGCGGCGGCGATATCGGCTACCTCACGAAGGGCAACATGATGCCCGAGCTCGAGGCGATCGTATTCGACATGCAGCCGGGGGACGTGAGCGACGTCGTCAGGTCGGATTTCGGCTATCATATATTCAAGCTCGTCGACGTGCGCGAGGCCCTCGTCGCCGTGGGTCTCGGGGACGTCCGCGAACAGATCATGAACGCGCTCATGCTCGAGAAACGGACGCGCGCGTACCGGGAGCTGCTCGACGCCCTCAGGGCGAAGGCCGCGATCGCGTACCGGGACGCCGCCTACGAGCGCGGCCTCCTGCGCGAGCCCGAGCTCGACACGCTCGGATTCGAGGAGACGTCCGACACGACGGAGACGCCCTGACGGCGTTCGAGGAGGAACGGATGCATCGCACGATCATGAGGGCGGCGGCGGCCGCCGCCGCGGCGTGGCTCTCGCTCGCGGCCGGCGGTGTCTCGGCCGGCGCGGCGGGCGTATCGAGCGACACCTTCGCCATTCAGGGGGGGGTGATCGACCGCGTCGTCGCGACGATCGAGGACCGCGCCATCCTCAAGAGCGACATCGACACCGAGCTCAAACGCATTCTCGTGCAGACGCAGCGCACCGAGATCCCCGCCGCCGAGGAGAAGACGATCCGCGGGGAGATCCTGAACGGGCTCATCGCGGAGGCCTTGCTCGCGATCCAGGCCGAACGGGACAAGATCACCGTGGAGGACCGCGAGGTGGACGCGCGGGTGGACCAGATGATCGAGCAGAACAGGACGATGCTCGGCGGCGACGACGCCTTCGCCCGGCAGCTCGCGGCCGAGGGGCTCACGCTCGAGGGGCTCAAGGCCATCTATCGCGACAAGACGCGCACGCGGATGATCATCGACCGGTTCGCGTATCAGAAGGTGGGAAACGACGTGCGCGTCTCGGACCGCGAGGTGCGCGAATACTACAAGGCGCACGTCGAGGAGCTCCCGAAGCGGCCGCCGACGGTGAACCTCGCGCACATCCTCATCGTCGCGAAACCCTCCGAGGCCGTGCTCGCGGCGGCGCTCGACAAGATCTCGGGAATCGAGAAGCGCCTCAAGGCGGGAGCGGATTTCGCGGCGCTCGCGAAGGAAACGAGCGATTGCCCGAGCGCGAAGTTCGGCGGAAGCCTCGGGACGATCAGGCTCGAGGATCTCAACAACCCGGCGTTCGAGGACGCCGCGCACGCGCTCGCCCCCGGCGAGACGAGCGCCCCCGTGCTCACGGATTTCGGGTATCACCTCATACGGGTCGAACGAGTCGAGGGAGACATGGTGACGCTGCGGCATATCCTCGCCCGTGCCGAGGCGACGCAGCGGGATCTCGAAGCGGCCGCGACGCTCGCCGAACGGGTGCGCGCGGAAATCGCCGCCGGCGGGGATTTCGTCGCGGGCGCCGCGAAGTACTCCGATGACGCCGCGACGAAAAGCGCGGGCGGGATGCTCGGCGAGGTGCCGATCGAAAACCTTCCCGAGAGCGTGCGCGAGACGCTGCGGGGCGTCGCCGCCGGCGAGATCGCCCCCGTCATCAAGGATCCGAAGGGGTTCCGCATCCTCAGGGTCATCTCCTGGGACGAGGGCCGCGCCTACACGTACGACGAGGCGAAAGACGAGCTCCGCCGCTTCATCGAGCAGGAAAAGCTCGAGCTGCGCCTCGGCGAGTACGTCGAGGAGCTCAAGAAAACCTACTCCGTGGAGATCCGGGGCGAGGCCTGACGGGGACGGCATGAGGATCGATCTCCTCCTCAAGGCGCTCTGTCTCGCGAAGACGCGCAGCCAGGCCCGCAAGGGGTGCGACGCTGGCAGCGTGACGCTGAACGGCGCCCGGGCGAAACCGAGCGCGGAGGCGCGCGCGGGAGACGTCGTCGAGATCCGCTACCCGCGGAGGGTGCTCGCCGTCGAGGTGCTGGAGGTCCCCGCCGGGCAAACCTCGCGCCGCGACGCCGCGAGATTCTACCGCGTGCTGCGCGAGCACGAGATCGAGGAGAGCGGAGGCTGGAATGACTGACGCGAAGGTCAGGCTCGCCCTCACGGTGGGCGATCCCGGCGGCGTCGGCCCGGAGCTCGTCGCGTCGCTCATCGCGCGGCGCGCGCTCGCCGCGGCGGAGGTCTTCGTCATCGGCGCCTACGCCGCCCTCGCCGACTGGCTCTCCCTTCCCGCCTGCAAGACGGCGCGCGTCATCCCCTACGCCGACGCGGCGCGCATCGCGGAGCCCGAATCCTTCCCCGTGTTCATCGACACCGGCGGAGACGCGCGATTCCCGCGCGGCCGCGCGAGCGCCGAAGGGGGCCGCGCGTCGGGGCTCGCCGTCGAGACGGCGGTGTTTCTCGCCAAGCGCGCCCTCGTCGAGGGGATCGTCACCGGCCCGATATCGAAGGAAGCGCTCCAGAAGGGCGGCTACGGATACCGCGGCCACACGGACATGCTCGCGAGCCTCTTCGGCGCCCACGAGGCGCAGATGATGATGGTGAACGGGCGGCTGCGCATCGTGATTCTCACCCGCGACATGCCGCTCCGGGATGCGCCGGCGGCGGTGACGCGGGACCGCATCCGCGCCGGCGTGCTCGCGACGGCGCAGGCGCTCGCCGAGCTCTGGGGCGTCGAGCGGCCGCGGATCGCGGTGGCCGCGCTCAACCCCCACAGCGGTGACGGCGGCGTGCTCGGGGACGAGGAGCTCGTGACGATCGTCCCGGCGCTCAAGGACCTGCGGCGCGACGGCGTCGCGGTCGACGGGCCGTTCCCCGCCGACACATTGTTTTACAAATGGGAGGATAAGGGGTACGATGCCTACGTGGCGCTCTACCACGACCAGGGGATGATACCGTTCAAGCTGGCCGGGTTCGAGCGCGGCGTCAACATGACGATCGGGCTGCCCGTCGTGCGGACCTCCGTCTGCCACGGGACGGCCTACGATCTGGCGGGGAGCGGGACCGCCGGCACGGGAAGCCTCGAGAGCGCCGTGGCGCTCGCGATCGAGTGCTGTCTCGCGCGGCGGCGCCGTCGCGGCGCGCCGCCCCCGTAACGCAGGGCGGCGCGGCATGGAACAGGATCAGAGAATCATCGTCGGGGTCTACCACCTCTCGAAGAACTTCGGGAAGCACTTCGGGCTCCACGACATCAATCTCCAGGTGGCGAACGGCGAGTTCGTGTTCCTCGTCGGCCCGAGCGGCGCGGGAAAGAGCACCCTGCTCCGCATGATATACATGGACGATTTTCCCGACGCGGGGCAGGTCGTCATCGGGCCGCACGTCTCGACGCGCATGAGGGCCGCGGGGATCGCGGAGCTCCGCCGCAAGACGGGGATCGTCTTTCAGGACTTCCGGCTTCTCGGCGACAAGACCGTCTTCGAGAACGTCGCCCTCGCGCTCAAGGCCGCGGGCGCCGGGCTCGGCGAGATCAAGAAGCAGGTCACCGAGATCCTCATGCGGGTCGGGCTCTACCACAAGCGCTACGATTTTCCGCACGAGCTCTCCGGCGGGGAGCAACAGCGCGTGGCCATCGCGCGCGCCATCGCGAACCGCCCGGCGGTGCTGCTCGCCGACGAACCGACGGGCAACCTCGACGCCGTCGTCACGAGGAGCATCCTCGAGCTCCTCTTCAAGATAAACGCCGGAGGGACCGCCGTGCTCATGGCCACGCACGACCTCGAGCTCGTGAAGAGTTTCGGGCAGCGGATCATCTACCTCGAGGGCGGCCGCGTCGTGAAGGACAGCGAGATGATCTACGTCGGCGACCTGCGCAAACGGATCGACGATTCGCTCGTGGGCCGCCGCGCGGAGCGCCTCGAGGAGCGCGACATCCGCGGCGAGAGGGAGGAGCGGTGAACGCGGCGCAGATCGGCTACGTGTTCGACGAGGCGGCGACGATGCTGAGAAGGCACAAGGCCGCGAACGCCGTCTCGATCGTCATCATGGGGCTCTCGCTCCTCATCCTCGTCGTGTTCCTCCTCATCACGCTCAACATGCAGGCGGTGATCGACCGGGCCGGCGACGAAATGCGGATGTACGTCTTTCTCGAGGACGGCGCCGGCGAGCCGGCGGCGCGCGACATTCAGATGCGGCTGCTGGGCCTCGCGGGCGTCGAGGAGGTCGTGTACGTGCCGCGCGAGGAGGCGCTCGTTTCGTTCCGCGAGGCGCTCGGGAAGGACAGCGACATCCTCGACGCGCTCGAGAGCAATCCGCTTCCCGACGCGTTCCGCGTGAAGTTGAAGCCGGACTACATCCGGAGCGAGCGTCTCGAGGCGATGTCGCAGGAGATCGGGCGGTGGAAGGGCGTCGAGGAGACGCGCTACGGCGAGCGGTGGCTCGAGCGGGGCGAAGCGCTCGTCAAGGGGTTCTATTTCGCCGATCTCTTCGTCGGGCTCATTATCCTGCTCTCCGTCATATTCGTCATCGCGAACACGGTGCGGCTCACCGTGATTTCGCGGCAGCGATCGATCGAGGTCGCGCGGCTCGTCGGCGCGACGAACGCCTACATCAGGATCCCGTTCCTCGTCGAGGGCGCGGTCCAGGGGGCGGTCGCCGCCGGCCTCGCCGTGGGGCTCGCGGCGATCGTCCACGCCCTCGCGCGGCGGCACCTGCCGGGGCTCCTCTTTCTGGGCGGCGAAGCGATCGCCGCCTTCGTATTCGTCTGCATGGTCCTCGGGGCGGTCGTGAGCCTCGGGGCGATGCGGCGGCTGCTGCGGCTCTAGCGGCGGCTCGGGAAGGAACGCGATGCGCGCGCCGGGAAAACATTCGCGTTGGATCGTCGCCGGGGCCGCGCTGGCCCTCCTCGTCGCGCTCGCGGGCGCGTCGGCGCAGGAGCAGGATCTCGATCGGCAGCTCCGCGAAAAGGACGTCGAGCTCCGGAAGCTCCGCGAGGAGATCGCGGAGCAGCGAAGGCGCATCGCCGAGGTCGAGAAGAAGGAGCGGGACGCCGCCGATTATTTGAAGAAGCTCGAGAACGAGGAGCGGCTGACGAAGAGGCTCCTCGGCGGACTCAACGACAAGGAAGCGATGCTCGAGCGGCAGGCGTCGAAGCTGCGCGGAGACCTCGCGTACAGCGAAACGGTGTACCGGCGGCGCCTCTCGATACTCGCGGGCCGCCTGCGGGGCATCTACAAGGACGGGACGAAGTTCGCGTGGCAGGAGCTCCTCGGCGCGGGCAGCTTCGACGACCTCCTCAACCGCTACAAGTACCTCTCCGCGATCGCCGAGCAGGACGCGAACCTCGTCGAGGAGGTACGCCAGCGCAAGGCGACGATCGGGCGGCAGGAGGCGGGGATCACCGAGAACCTCTATCAGGTGAGCGCCGCCCGGAAGGAAAAGGAGACGGAGCTCGGGCGCTTGCGCGAGAACGAGCGCAAGCGCCAGCGCAGCCTCGCCGAGCTCAAGACGAGCAAAACGAAGTACCAAAAGCGGATCGAGGATCTCGCGAAGGCCGAGCAGGAGATCCTGTCGATCATCGGGGATCTCGAGCGGGCGCGCGCGGCGGCCGCCCCGGCGGACGAAGCGGCGTACGCGGAGAAGGATTTCCCCTCGCTCAAGGGGCGCATGGCGCCGCCGGTCGCCGGAAAAACGGTGCGGGGCTTCGGGCAGTCGAAGCACCCGGAGTTCGGGACGGTCACGAACAACACGGGCATCGACATCGAGGCTCGCCCCGGCTCGCCCGTGCGGGCCGTCGCGCGCGGCAAGGTCGAGTACGCGAGCCTCCTCCCCGGTTTCGGAAACTGCATCATCATCGCGCACGGCGCGGGGTATTACACGCTCTATGCGCACACGTCGAAGATATTCGTGAAGCAGGGCGCCATGGTGAGCGGCGGGGACCTCATCGCCGAAGTGGGCGACGCCGCGTCCGGCGCCTCGGCGCCGTTCCATTTCGAGATTCGCAAGTCGAAGACGCCGCTCGACCCGGCGCAATGGCTGAAATAGGAAGCGGCCGGAGAGCGGCCGCCCGGACGCGCCGGCGCCCGGCGCCGCGGCGGATCCGGCGAAGGAAGGTTCGATCATCGACATCCTGGCCGCGGCGGATGCCATAGCGGGGGGCGGCAATCGCGCGGGCGAGCTCCTCGACGGGTTCGTCAGATCGGGGAAGCTCCCGCCCTCCCTCGTCTTCGCGGGTCCCGAGGGCTCGGGCAAGGAGCTCATGGCGCTCCGGCTCGCGGCGCGGCTCAACTGCGACGCCGCGCGGCCGAACGGCGCGGCGGAGCCTCCCGGCCTCTTCGGCGCCGGCGTCGCGCGCGGAGCGGGGGACGCCGCGGCGTGCGGCGAGGGCTCGCGCTGCCGCGCCTGCGGAATGATCCGCGCGCTCGAGCACGCCGATCTCCACCTCATCTATCCCGTGCCCTCCGGCGACTGGGAGAAGGATCTTCCCGCCGTTATCGAGAGCCGCCGGGAGGATTTCTTCGCGTACGGCGAGTTCGGCACCCGCGCCCGGAGCGTCGGCATCGACCTCGTGCGCCACGTGATCGAGGCGCTCTCCAAGTATCCCTTCGAGGGGCGGCGCTCCGTCGTCGTCGTGTTCGAGGCGCACCTCGCGACGGCCGAGGCGCAGAACGCCCTCCTCAAGATCCTCGAGGAGCCGCCGTCGTCGGCCGCGATCGTTCTCGTCACGGAATATCCGGACCGGCTCCTGCCGACGATCCTCTCGCGGTGCTACGAGGTGCGCTTCGAGCCGCTTTCGAACGAGCGGACGGCTGAGATCCTCGAGCGGTTCCGCTCGGTCGAGCGGGAGGAGGCCCGCCGGATCGCCGCGATCGCGCAGGGGAACCTGCGCCGCGCCGTCAAGCTCCTCGAGGAGCGCTTCCTCGGGCTCTGGCGCGACGCGGCGGTCACCGCGAGGCTCGTGATCGACGGGAAGGGGAAGGAGCTCCTCGCCGAGGCCGAAACCCTCGCGAGGCGGTATTCGCGCGAGGAGGCGCGGGAGCTTCTCGCGGAGATGTCGCTCATCCTCGGCTTCGTTCTCCGCGGGCGCGACGGGCGTCTCGACGCCGCCGGGGAGGCGGTGCTCCGCGAGGCGCTCGGCGCCGAGCGCCTCGGGCGGGCGGCCGAACGCGACGTCCCCGAGGACATCCGGAAGATGGCGCTCGCCTCGGAGAGCCTGCGCCGGAACGCCGATCTCGAGCTCACGCTCGCGCACCTCCTCCTTGATTTGACCGGCGCATGGTATTAGATTGAACGTCATGGAAATAATCGAAGTGCAATTCAAGGCCCAGCGGAAGGAGTTCTTCCGGAACGCGAAGGCCCTCTACCTCCGAACCGGCAACCACTGCATCGTGCAGGCCGACCGCGGCGAGGACATGGGATTCATCATCTCGATCACCCGCGCCGAGCCGAACGAGATCGAGGCCGATCTCAAGGAAGTGCTCCGCCACGCGTCCGAGCAGGACATCGGGCGGCTCGCCGAGATACGGACGAAGGAGGCGGACGCCCTCAAGGTCTGCCAGCAGAAGGTCGCCGAGCACAAGCTGCCGATGAAGCTCGTCGACGTCGAATACCAGTTCGACGGGAACAAGATCACCTTCTACTTCACGTCCGAGGGGCGGATCGATTTCCGCGAGCTCGTCAAGGA
>DHHN01000028.1:7837-8911 GCA_002403295.1 bacterium UBP1_UBA4771
GGGCGCCTCATGTGCTGTCTCGATTACGAGCTCGAGTACTACAAGGAGCTCACGAAGGAGATCCCGAAGATCGGGAGCAAGGTGAACGTCTTCGGCGGCGAGCACCGCATCGAGAAGGTGGACATCTTCAACCGCTCGGTGATGCTGACCGACGCCGACCGGAACATGGTCTCGGTCCAGCTCGAGCTGCTCCAGGACGAGCTCCGGAAGGAGCCCCCCGCGAACAACAAGGCGAGAGAAGATCCGCCGAAGCCCTCCGGCCGGTAACGGGCGCCGGGCGTCCCCGCGCCGCGCGGCGGCGCGCGCCCCGAGAGGATACATGGACAGGCGATTCTACATCACGACCGCGATCGATTACGTGAACCAGAAACCGCACCTCGGCACGGCGTACGAGAAGATCGGCGCCGACTGCATGGCGCGGTACAAGCGCCTCGCGGGTTTCGACGTGCGGTTCCTCATGGGAAACGACGAGCACTCGACGAACGTCGAGCGCGAGGCGAGGGGCCGGGGTCTCGAGCCGCTCGAGTACTGCCGCATGATGTCGGAGGAGTTTCGGGCCGTCTGGAAGGCCCTCGACGTCTCGTACGACGACTTCATCCACACGACCGAGGAACGCCACGCGCGCTCGGTGCGCGAGCTCTTCGAGCGCATCCATCGAAACGGCTACATCTACAAGGGGGCGTACGAGGGATACTACTGCGAGTCGTGCGAGGAGTTCATCGTCGAGAAGGATCTCGTCGACGGGCTCTGCCCGCGGCACAAGCAGGCGCCGAAGATCCTCAACGAGGAGAACTGGTTCTTCGCGCTCTCGCGATTCCGGGAGCCGCTCCTGCGGCACTTCGAGGAGCACCCGGAGTTCGTCCGCCCGCAGATCCGCCGCAACGAGGTCATGAACGTGATAACGGGCGGGCTCGACGACGTCTCGATATCGCGAGCCGGCAAGACGTGGGGCATCCCGCTCCCGATCGACGCCACGCACGTGATCTACGTCTGGTTCGACGCCCTCACGAACTACATCTCCGCCCTCGGCTTCGGCGGCGGCGACTCCGCGCTCTTCGAGCGCTGGTGGCCGGC
>DHHN01000028.1:8983-10193 GCA_002403295.1 bacterium UBP1_UBA4771
AAGATGAGCAAGACGCGGGGGAACATCATCGATCCCGCCCGGATGGCGGAGGCCTTCGGCGCGGACGCGCTGCGGTACCTCCTCCTGCGCGAGGTGCCCTTCGACCGCGACGGGGACATCTCGGACGAGGTCTTCCTCGCCCGCTACAACGCCGACCTCGCGAACGACGTCGGCAATCTCCTGAGCCGAACGGTCGCCATGATTTCGAAGTATCTCGGCGGCGCCGTCGAGACGGGGCCGGCCGGGGACGGCGGCGGGCTCGGCGGAGAGCTCGCGGGCGCGCTCGACGCCTACCGGGCCCACATGGACCGCATGGAGTTCTCGCGGGCGCTCGGCGCGTACTGGAGCGTCATTCAGCGCGCGAACCGCTTCATCGAGGAGCGCCGTCCATGGGATCTCGCGAAGGATCCCGCGCGGCGCGGCGAGCTCGAGGAGACGTTCCGGGAGTTGCTCGCGGTGCTTCGCGCGACGGGCGTCGTTCTTCTTCCCTTCATGCCGGGCAAGATGCGCGAGCTGCTCGCGGCGCTCGGCGCGGAGGGCCTCACGCTCGCCGATCTTCCCGAGACCGCGGTCGGCGCGGCGGGGCTCTCGCCGCGGTCGCCGCTCTTCCCGCGCATCAAACCCGAGGACGCGGGCCGCGTCGCCGGCTGACGGGCGGGGGCGCGTGCCCCGGCCCGGCGCGGCCCGTGCCCCGAGAACGGACGGCGCATGCTCATCGATTCCCACGTTCATCTCAATATGCGGGAGTTTGGGGGCGATCTCGACGCCGTCATGGAGCGAGCGGCCGCGGCCGGCGTCGTCGAGATGCTCCAGATATGCTACGACGCGGGCTCGATCGACGAGACGGTCTCGCTCGCGGAGCGGCACCCGGCGGTCTTCGGCACGGCCGGTATCCATCCCCACGACGCGAAGGGCTGGAGCGCGGAGATCGAGCGGAAGATCCGCTCGGCGCTCGCGCGGCCGAAGATCCTCGCGGTCGGCGAGATCGGGCTCGATTACTATCGGGATCTCTCGCCCCGCGACGCGCAGCGCGACGTCTTCCGGCGCCAGATACGCATCGCGATCGAGGCGGGGAAACCGATCGTCGTCCACTCGCGCGAGGCGTTTCCGGACACGATCGCGATCCTGCGCGAGGAAGGCGCCGGGCGCGTCGGCGGCATATTCCACGCCTTCCCCGGCGGCGTGGACGAGGCGGCGGCGGCGCTCGCGG
>DHHN01000028.1:10273-17469 GCA_002403295.1 bacterium UBP1_UBA4771
AACGAGCCCGCGTACGTGGCGTTCGTGCGCGACCGGCTCGCGGCGCTTCGCGGCGTGGAGCCCGCCGACATCGAGCGGGCGTCGTCGGCGAGCTACCGGCGGCTGATGCACGGGGAGCGCCCGCCGGCTCCGTCGATCGCCTACGCCCTCAAGGGGAACGTATATATAAATGTTACCGGATCGTGCACGAACGCGTGCGTGTACTGTCCGCGGCTCGGGCGCGACCGGACGCTCTACGGGTACAATCTCGCCCTGGCGGCGGATCCCTCGCCGCGCGAGATGGCGGATGCGGCGGGCGCGCTCGCGCGGGACGCCGCGCCGCGCGAGATCGTCTTCTGCGGTTTCGGCGAGCCGACCTGTCGGCTCGCCGACGTCCTCGAGACGGCCCGGGCGCTCCGGGGACTCGGTGTTCCGCTCCGCCTCGATACGAACGGGCAGGGGAGCGTGATCGCCCGGCGCGACGTCGTGCCGGATCTCGCGGCCGTCTTCGACGCCGTCTCGGTGAGCCTCGGCGCGCACGCCGCCGCCGCCTACGCGAGCCTCTGCCGTCCCGACCGCGGTGGCGAGCGGACGTTCGACGCGGTGATCGACTTCATCCGGCGCGCTTCGGCATCGAAGATGCAATGCACCGTGACGATCGTCGATCATCCCGACGTGAACGTCGAGGCGGCCCGCGCCCTCGTGGCGGCGATTTCTGGCGCGGCGTTTCGGCTGCGAAGGCATCAGATTCCGGCGGGCGGCCCCCGGCGCGGGGATCGCGGAAAGACCGGCGTATGACATCGATCGATCGGGGCTTCCCGCGCGCGAGAAAGAGCCTCGGGCAGAACTTTCTCGCCTCCCCGGCCGTGGCGGGGCGGATCGCCGCGGCGCTCCGGCCCGCGGCGGGGGAGCTCGTCCTCGAGATCGGTCCGGGGCGGGGCGCCCTCACGGCGCCGCTCGCCGCGACGGGCGCGAGCGTCGCCGCGTTCGAGATCGACGCGCCGCTCGTCCCGCGTCTGCGGGAGACCTTCGCCGCGTCGCCGCGCGTCGAGATCGTTCATGCCGATATCCGCGGCGTGGATCTCGACGCCGAGGCGGCCTCGCGTGGATTCGCCTCGTTCAAGCTCGCGGGAAACATCCCGTACAACCTCACGAGCACCATCCTGATCGACCTCGCGCGATGGCGCCGCCTCGGCGCGGCGGCGCTCATGGTGCAGCGCGAGGTCGGCGAGCGGATACTCGCCTCGCCCGGAACGCGCGCCTGCGGTATCCTCTCGATTTTTCTTCAGAGCTACTTTATAATTGAGCGGGTAACGACGGTCCGCCCCGGATCCTTCACGCCGCCCCCGAAGGTAATGAGCGTGGTTCTCGCATTCACACCTCTCGATCCGGCGCGCGGCCCCCGCGACAGGCTCGATTTTCTCGCGTTTCTCAAGACAGGGTTCGCCCATCGGCGCAAGAAGCTGCGGAGCGCCGTCCCGGCGTTCGCGGACGGGAGAGCGCCGGCGATCGAGGAGCTCGCCGAACGTACGGGGATCGACTTCGACGCGCGTCCCGAAGCGCTCGCGCTCGAGAACTGGCTCGCGCTCTACTGCGCGGTGCGCCGCGCGGGCGCGGGAGGCGGAAAATGACGCGGCGGGCGGCGATCGTCGTTTCGGCCTGGGCGATCCTCGGCGGGTGGGCCGCGGCCGCCGCCGCCCCGGGCGCCGTCCCTCCGGCGGCCGCCGACGCTTCCCCGCCCCCCCCCGCGAGCCCGGCCGACACGACGGTGCAGGCCGCCGATTCGGCGGCCGCGGCCCGGAAACCCTCCTCGAGCCTCGCCGAAATGGCCGCTCGGGCCATGCAGGACGCCGATAGCGCCGCCGTCGCCGTCGCGGCGGCGGCCGCGACGACCGACCGCTTCGTTCCCGTAAACGGCACCTTCATCAGGGCGAACGAGAACGACATGAGCCTCGGCAACGCCACCAGATTGTCGATCGATCCGGGTTCGGGCTGGGCGCTCACGAGCATGCTCTCCGCCGAGGAGCGGCGCTACCGAACGCAAAAGATCACCGACGTCACGCAGAGCTTCATGGCGCAGGCGACGAAAACGTCCTCCGACGTCTACGTCTTCAATCTGGGGATCGGCCAGACCTACAGCAAGAAGAAGACGCTCGGCCTCGGCCGCTTCGGCAAGGACATCGTCTTCGACAACCAATCGGCGAGCGCGGCCTACAGCCTCGTCGCGCCCCTCCTCGGCGCGAAGGCGTCGCGATTCACGCTGCAGGCGGAGGGCCGCCGCGGGACGAACGACTTCAAGTTCGACCGCTCCGCCGCCGGAAGCGTGAGCGGGTCGCTCGCCTACGCCTCGGGCGCCTTCGGCGCGAGCGGCGGATTCGGCTCGATGCGCCGCGTCGAGTCGAGCGAGATCGGCACCGCGAAATTCTCCCGCATGCCGAGCGACGCGGACACGCTCCGCGCGGGGCTGAGCTACGGCGCGGGCGACAGGAAAACGCTCACGGTGCGCTACCTCCAGAGCGCGGGGATTGAGCGGAAGGTCATGCCGCCGCTCGGAAACTCGCTCGAGATTCTCGATGATCCGTCGAAGGCCGAGCGGGAGGAGGCGCGCGGCGAGCTGCGGCAGCTCGACGTTCTGTCGTCGCTCGCCCCCTTTTCGTTCCTGACCATGGACGTGAAGTTCATGCACAAGCTCGACAGCCAGAAATACCGCGTCGACAGCCGCCGGTCCGGCGAGAGCGAGAACACGTCGATCGAGGCGGCGGGCGCGTATAAATACGCGAAATCCGGGTCGCTCCGGCTCAGCGCCACGAGAGGCGAGCGCGTCAGCGATTACGGTCCGAAGTCGCTCTCGAGCATGACGATCCGCGAGTACTCGCTTCGGGGAGGCGTCACGCAGGTCCTCGGCGATTCTCTGCAGCTGTCGGTGAACGGATCGGGAAGGCTCCAGCAGAACTTCTACAAGCAGCGCGACGTGAACCCCCGCGACGCCGACAACCTCTCCTACAGCGGCGACGCGACGATCCGGGCGAAGATTCTCCCGCGCGTATCGGCCGACATCACCGCGGCGGCCTCGCGGTACGAGACGATCTACATCAGCGGAACGCTTTCGGGCGACAACCGCGTCGATTACCAGTACCGGCTCGGGCCCACGATCCGCGTGAAGCCCCTCGGCTGGCTCAGCCTGACGCAGGACTACACCGTCAAGATCGAGTTCACCGATTTCGTGTTCACCGATGACAAGAACTACCTGAACCGCACGACGACGTTGAACACGCGGGCCGACATGGTTCCGACGCGCCGCACCGCCATTCTGTTCCGCCACAGCTATCTCATGAAGGACACCGGGAGCTACCTGCTGCGGAAAGGCCGCGAGGTGTACAGCCCCAACAGCCGGAACGTCGAGCACACGCTCGCCTTCGACGTCAAGTACACGCTGAGTCCCGCGTTTCTCATCAAGGCCCAGGCCGATTTCAGGACTCAGGAAAGCGGCATATACGGCTTGGTGGGCACGCGGCGGGCGATCGTCCGGACGACGATCTACGAATCGGGCGGATTCAAGGTCGGCTTCGTCAGAAGAAAGGATATCTGGAACGCGGGGAGCGTCGATCTCGACGTCGCGTACGCGCGCAACTACGGCACCTACATCACCGAGGCGCGCAAGCAGTTCTGGGAAGTCAATTCGGCGATTAATCTCAAGTTCTAGGAGGAACGCGATGAAAGGCGGAATTCTCGCCGCGGCCCTCGTCTTCGCGATGCTTTCGACGCAGGGGTGCATCTTCAACCCCCGCGACGCCGAGCCGCCCGACACGGAGGAGCAGGATCCCTGGATCGTGCCGAACACGCCGAAGGACGTCTTTCTCAACCTGACGAGCGGTGTCGCGTCGAGCAAGAACTCGAACTACGAGCGAAGCCTCGATCCGGAGTTCCGGTTCTATCCCCGCCCCGAGGACGAAGCGAGCCTCGGCGAGGCGGCGTTCGCGGATTGGACGAAAGACGTCGAGCTCGAGTGGCTCGCGAGGGTCAAGGATTTCTATCCCGGGCAAAGGGCGATCCAGTTCGGCGATGCCCAGGGGCGCTTCGCCTACGAGGACATTCAGGTCGGCATGGCGACGTTCGAGGGCCAGTATCTCATCACCCTCGACCCGGGAGACGGCGGCGACGTCGAGACGTACGCGGGGATCGCGCGATTCATCGTCGTTCAAGGCACGCAGGGCTGGGTGCTCACCGAGTGGCGGGACCTCGACGTGAACGGCAATTTCGCCACGTCGGGATACCTGCGGGGCACGCTTCGTGCGTTTTAATGGATTACCGACATAACGTGTGGCGGTAAGATATACCGGACGAAATTGCCGTCTTGATTGTTTTGCGCGTATATGCTATCCTTCCACAAGGAGGTAGAGTATGCGGAATACGCCCGTGATGAAGCTTCTATGCCTTTTGCCGCTCCTGTCGCTCCTTGCGGTCTCCGGCTGCATTCTGAGCCCCGAGAAGGATCCGGATCCTCCCGATCCGACGGATAACTTCAAGCCCCTGACCACGAAGGAGAATGTTCTCTATAACCTCGTGCAATCGTATAAATTCGCCGACATCGAGAAGTATCAGGAGCTCCTGCATCTCGACTACATCTGGCGCAATCAGGATTCGGATATCGCCGCCGGAAAAGTGCCGAGCGAGTTCTTTACGCGGGATCAGGATATACAGGGCACGCACGGTCTCTTCAAGGCTTTTCTCGGCACGCATCCGGATCCAAGCGTGGAAGTGGACGGCATCGAACTGACGATCCAGCCCGGCGCGTGGCAGGAGATCACCGAGGTCGACGGCAGCCCCTGCGAGGACTGCTGGGAAACCTCCCGCATCTACGAGATCACGGTGAGGACTCCGACGAAAACGTGGTATGGGAATGATCTCGTGAAATTCATCGTCGTTCCCGTGGATCAGAACGGGCAGAAGCTCTACAAGCTTCGCCGCGGAGACGACATTCTGAGCAACTAGCGGCGTTCGATCCTTGATCTCGAAAGGAAGGAAAGGCGTGCGTTCGGTGGAATTCGCGCGCGCCGCCGCGCTCGCGGCTGCATTTCTTCTCGCCGGCTGCATCTTCGGGCCGGACGACGGGGACAAGCCCAAGGAGCCGACCCCCGATTTTCGGCCCCTCACCGACAAGGAAAACGTCGTCCACAACCTCCTCGAATCGTACGAGTGGGCCGACATCGAGAAGTATGTGGATCTCATGCACGCGGACTACGTCTGGCGCAATCGGGACGACGACATAATCGAAGGCAAGGTGCCGAGCGAGTTCTATACGAGGGAGCAGGACAGCGCGAGCACGCACAATCTCTTCAAGGCGAGGCTCGGCACGCACCCCGATCCGATGGTCGTCGCGAAAACCCTCCGGCTTGCGATCCATCCCGCCGCGTGGCAGGAGGTCGCCGAGCTTTTCGGCGATCCGTGCGAGGACTGCTGGGAAACGGCCCGCCTCTACGAGATCATCGTGGAGATGGAGACGAAGACCCTGTACGCGACCGGCACGGTGAAATTCGTCGTCGTCCCGGTGCCGGAGGGAGGCGCGACGCACTACAAGCTCCGCCGTGCGGACGACCTCGTCGATTGACTTTCCCCGCCGCTTGAACCTATAGTATCGATGCCGCCGATATGATCGGGCGCCCCGCGGGCGCCCGCGCGCGGCGCAGCAATGGTCAAGAAGAAGCCGCAGGACAAGCTCGCGTACGCCGCCCTCACGCTCGCGATCGTTTTCATCGCGGCGATCGCCTTCTACCGCTACCTCAAGACCGACCCGGGGAAAATATTTCTCGTGGATGTCGGCGTTTCGAGCGCGTACGAGAGCGTCCAGGCGGAGACGGAGCGTCGCGTCGTGCGCGTGCTTCGCCGACACGGAGTGCTGAGCAAGCAGATCCGCATCTCGGACGACGAGGAGCCCGGCGCCGGTCGCGCGCGCCTCATACGCGCCGAGGCGCCGCCCGACGCCTCTCTCGTGCAGATCAACGTCGCCCTCGACCGTTCGGTGCGCGCCGTCGGAGGCAAGGTGCATTCCTGCCGCGAGGGGAGGGACGGAAGCATCATCACGATGGAGATCGGCACGAAACGCGCCGTCACGCACCGCTGTGTCATCAAGAAGGGCTCGGAGCGCCAGCACTACGCGCGGGCCGCGGTGAAGCGCTCGCCCGTCGTCGCCGTCTGTATCGACGACTTCGGCTTCTTCAACAACGCGCTCGTCCGCGAGCTGCTCGAGCTCGATTTCCCGCTCACGATATCGGTTATCCCCGGACTTCGGCATTCGGAGCGCATCGCGCGCGCCGCCGTCGAGGCGGGAAAGGACGTCCTCTGCCATCTCCCGATGGAGGCGGAGAAGGAATCGTGGGACGCGGGCGAAATCCCGCTCATCCGCGTCGCGATGAAGCCGGCCGAAATCGAGAAAGCGATCGCCGACGCCCTGGCGACGGTCCCCGGCGCCGTCGGAATGAACAACCACATGGGCTCGGCGGCGACGGCGGACCGGAAGGTCATGGAGGCGGTGCTCCGCGCCTGCCGCGCGCGCGGACTATTCTTCCTCGACAGCATGACGACTCCCCGCTCGGTCGTGCGCGAGACGGCCCGTGGGATCGGGACGAGCGAGGCGGGGAACGATCTTTTTCTCGATCACGGCGAGGGCACGACGCGCGAGAACATGCAGAAGCTCCTCTCGATCGCGGCCCGCCGCGGCACGGCGATCGGCATCATCCACGTGCGAAAGGACACCCCCGCCGAGCTTCGCTGGATGGCGGACGAGGCGCGCAGGGAAGGAATCGATTTCGTGACGGTGCGCCAGATCATCGCGAGACAGGCGATGACGGTGGCCGAAGGAGGGACGAGGTGACGAGAATGCGGCTCGGAGTCAACATCGATCATGTCGCCACGCTGCGCGAAGCGCGCAAGACCACGGAGCCGGACCCGGTGACGGCCGCGATGATGGCCGAGCAGGGGGGCGCCGACCAGATCACGTTTCACCTGCGCGAGGATCGGCGCCACATACAGAACCGCGACGCCCGGCTCATCAGCGAGCTGGCGCAGACGCGCGTCAACATGGAGATGGCGGCGACGACGGAGATGCAGGAGATCGCGCTCGCGCTCCGGCCCGACTCGGTGTGCCTCGTGCCCGAGCGGCGCGAAGAAGTGACGACCGAGGGCGGGCTCGACCTGCTCCACGCGGGGGACCGCGTCGG
>DHHN01000068.1 GCA_002403295.1 bacterium UBP1_UBA4771
GGCACGGTGATCGACATGCCGATGTCGTCCATCGCTTTGTGCTTCAAGATGCGGTAGAGCGCCGGAAGCCGCTTCTCGAGGAGCAACTCCTTCGCCATCATGTGGATGTTGATCCCGCCCTCCCACGAGCCGAGGACGTAGAATACTGCGCCCTCGGCGAGGCCGAACGGCGGATAGCCGAACGGCTCGAGGAGCAGGTGGATCATCTGGTGATCCTCGTACGTCTTCGTCGTGTGGATCTCGTGCGCGCCCGCGCTCACACGGGTGTGCTCGGGTCCTATTTTGAACCCCCTGATCTCCCTGAAGCGGTCGTCGGACGGATAGTAATAGTAGCTGACCTTGTCGCCTTTCTTCGGATCCAGCTTGAGCTTCTTGACGACCGTTTCGACGAACTTCGTCTGCCGCTCGATCGCGCCGTCGGGGAAAGGATCGCCCTCGAGATAGTAGAAATCGACGTGTTTCGTCTCGACCTTCCGCCAGGGAACGGGCTCTTCGAGAATGAGCTCGACGTCGTCGAAATAGAGCCACCCCGTGACCTGGTTGAGGAGGCCGATCTCGACCGTCCGCGCCCCCTTCGGCACGTCGATGCGCTTTCCCATCTTCCGCCAATCGAGCGTACCGAGGAATGAACGGGTCCAGCTGTCGGCCCAGTTTCGATCGCGCACGCGCTTGCCGTCCTTGTCGTAGAAACGAACGTAGACGTTTCCCCGATCGGACTGCCCGCGGCTCTTGGTGAGTTTCTGCGATTTCATCTCGGCCGCGAACCAGAGCCGGTGTTCCGGGAGGACCGGATGTCGCTGCGTGAGGGTCATCCATCTGTCGGTGTCGAAGGCGCCGCGCAGGTAGAACGAGAAGGAGCCGCTCCGTTTCTCGGTGCCCGAGGGTCCGAACATGATCGACTTGCTGCCCTCGCCCCCGAAATGCTCCATCGTCCAGCCCTTCGGCACGGAGCCGTCCCACAACTCGAAGGACGGATTCTCCACGAGATTGACGTTCAGGGGGGGCGGCGCCTCGTCGCGCGACTCGTCCTGCTCCTGCTTGCCGCATCCCGCGGCCGAAGCGGCGATCGCCATTGCCGCCGCCAGTGCGAGCCAACGTTTCGTCATGCGGATCTCCTCATCGCCTGGGCGCCCGCGGCCGGCGCGCCGGCGCCTCTTCCGAGCGTTTGCGCCTGTTCGCGGGCCTGCCGCCCAAGCCGGAATTCTTTTCGCTCTTCGCGTCCGTATCCTTTCCGAAATCGCGCCACAGCCGGGCCATCTCGTGGAGACGATCCTGCACGGCGCGATGCACCGTGTTCGGCGGATACGTCCCCCCCTTCGACGGCTTGCCGGCGGGGAGACCCGTGAGAATCGCGATCCCTTCGTCGACCGTTCGCACGGGATAAACGTGGAATTTCCCGCGCGCGACCGCGTCCACGACCTCCCCGTCGAGCATGAGATCGCCCACGTTCCGTTCGGGGATCATCACGCCCTCGGAGCCGGCGAGGCCCCGCCCCTTGCACACGCGGAAGAAGCCCTCGATCTTCTCGTTCACGGCGCCGATGGGCTGTATTTCCCCTTTCTGATTTATCGATCCGGTCACGGCGACATCCTGCCGCAGCGGCAGATCGCCGATGCTCGAGAGGATCGCGTAGAGCTCCGTCGAGGAGGCGCTGTCGCCGTCGACGCCGCCGTAGCTCTGTTCGAAGCAGAGGCTCGCGCTCATCGCGAGCGGATGGCGGTCGCCGTATTTCCCGCGGAGGTAGCCGGCGAGGATGAGCACGCCCTTGTTGTGCGTGCGGCCGCTGAGATCGGCCTCGCGCTCGATGTTTATAACGCCGGCGTTGCCGATCGAGGTGCGCGCGGTGATGCGCGACGGGCGGCCGAACAGGTAGTCGCCGAGATCGTACACGGAGAGGCCGTTGACCTGGCCGACGACCCGTCCGGCGGTGTCGATCATGAGCGTGCCCTCGTCGATGCGCTCCTGGATCTTGTCCTCGATGAGGTTCACGCGCTCGTTGCGCAGGCGTATCGCCGCGCGGACGTCCGTGTCCCGGACGCTGCCGTTTCCGTTTTCCCCGGCTATGTATCCCGACTCGCGGATGACGTCCGCGATCTCGCTGAAGCGCGTCGAGAGCCTGCTCTGGCGTCCGGCGAGCCGCATGCCGTACTCGACGAGCGCGCAGACGCCGCTGCGGTCGAAGGGTTTCAGGCGCTCCTTGTCGGCGAGCGCCCGCACGAACCCCGCGTACTGCTTGATCACCGCGGGGCTGCTCTTCACCTCGTGGTCGAACTCCGCCTTGATCTTGAAGATCTTCTGGAAATCCTCGTCGAGCCGGTAGAGGAGGTAGTAGAGGTAGTCGTCGCCGATGAGGACGATCTTCACCTTGAGCTTCATCGGCTCCGGCTTCAGCGTCGAGGAGCCCATGAAGCTCCACGGATCGTAGCTCTGGATGACGGCCTCGCTGCTCTTGAGCGTTCGCTTGAGGCTCTGCCACACGCCGGGCTCGATGAGAACGTCGAGCGCGTTCAGGACGAGATGGCCGCCGTTCGCGCGGTGAAACGATCCCGCCCTGATGTTCATGTGGTCCGTTCTCGAGACGCCGCCGAGGACGAGGTCGCGCTCGATCGCGCCGAAGAGATTCCGGAAGTTCGGGAAGTTCTCGATGACGACGGGCGGCGCCTTCGTTTCGGAGTTGTCGACGACGACGTTGACGCGGAACTCGCGGAACGGATCTTCCGGATCGCCCGGCTCGGCCGCCGCCGCCTGTGACTGCTGCCCCTCATCCTCGGACGAGCGGAAGAGATCGAGCTTGCGCATGAGGGCCGCCTCGACGTCCACGAGCTCGCGCGAGAGCTCCTCGTTCCGGTATTTCCGGTCGATCTCCTGGATGAGATCCCGGATAACCGGCTCGACCGTCTCGCGATCGAGCTTCTCGAGGAGACCTTTCGCCTCGCGCTCGAGGTCCTTCACCTTCGTGTAGACCTGCTGCATGCGCTCGGAGAGCTTTTCGGCCGACTCCTCGTATGTCTTGATCTTCTCCTTCGGAAGCTTGCCCTCCTCGGCGAGTTTCTCGAGCTGGGGAATCTGCACGGGATTGCCGTCGACGACCGGCACGATCTCGGGCTTGACGATAGGGCCGATCTGCATCCGCACCATCGTGAAGCCCTCGCCCGCGATCTCCTTCTCGAACCCGCCGATGATGTCCTTCTGCTTCGCCTGAACCTCCTCGACGAGCTTCTTGCGGCGCTCCTTGTAGTATTCGCTCTGGAAGACTGCGGGGATCTTCGTCATGAGCTCGGTGATGAGCCGGGTCATGTCGGCGTGGAGCTCGTTCCCCTGCCCCGCCGGGAACTCGATGCAGCGCGGCATCATGGCGTTGCGGAAATTGTTCATGTAGCAGACGTCGGGCGGGGTCGGCCCTTTTTTCTCGAGCCGCTCGAGGAGGTGCTTGATCGTCGTCGTCCGTCCGGTGCCGGCGAGCCCCGTAATGAAGATGTTGTATCCGCGGTGCTCGAG
>DHHN01000199.1:0-10120 GCA_002403295.1 bacterium UBP1_UBA4771
TTCTGCTGCGGCAATATGAGAAGCAGGTAGAAGATGATGAAGATGAGGAGAATCGGAATGAAGCTCACGAGGATATTGGGGCTCCCCCCGCTGCCCTGGGGGTTGTTGCTGAACGCCAAAAACAGGTTCATCGTTCCTCCTTACCGGTCCGGTTGAGCGTCGTTCGCGCGATACGATTCGTAGAAGGCCCGCCGCCACTCCGCGAACCGGCCTTCCCCGATAGCTTGCCTCATATCGGAGAGGAGATGCAAGTAGAAATACACGCTGTGATAGGTCGCGAGCCGCGGCCCGAGCATCTCGCCCGCGTTGAAGAGGTGCCGCAGGTACGCGCGGCTGTACGCGCGGCACACCGCGCAGTCGCAGCGCGGATCGAGCGGCCGCTCGTCCCGCGCGTACGCTGCGTTCCTCACGACGAGCTTGCCCGCGGAGGTGAAGACGGCGCCGTTGCGCGCGTTGCGGGTCGGCAGGACGCAATCGAACAGGTCGATCCCGCGGGCGACGCCCTCGACGATGTCCTCGGGAAGCCCGACTCCCATGAGGTAGCGCGGCTTTTCCGCGGGCAGGAGGGGCGCCGTTCGCGCGAGAACGTCGAAGGTCTCGCGCTTCGGCTCTCCGACGGAGAGGCCGCCGATCGCGTAGCCGGGAAAATCGCACGAGACGAGCGCCGCCGCGGAGCGCTCCCTGAGATCGGGGTAGACTGATCCCTGCACGATGCCGAAGAGCACCCGCTCGTACCCGCCGCGCCGGACGCGCGGGCCGCAGACGTCGAGGCTCCGGCGCGCCCAGCGGGTCGTCCGCGCGACGGCCCGCTCGGCCTCGGCGCGGCCGCAGGGCCAGCTCGTGCATTCGTCGAGAACCATCGCGATGTCGGAGCCGATGTCGAGCTGCACGGAGACCGCCTTTTCCGGCGTGAGCGAGTGCATCGAGCCGTCGAGGTGCGACTTGAACTCGACGCCGTCGTCCGAGACGCGGCGGAGCTCCGCGAGGCTCAGGACCTGGTAGCCCCCGCTATCGGTGAGGACGGGGCGCGGCCACGCCATGAAGCGGTGGATCCCCCCCAGCTCGTCGATGAGCTTCTCCCCGGGCCGCAGATACAGGTGGTACGTGTTCGCGAGAACCATCCGGGCGCCGGCTTCCTCGAGATCGGCCGCCGAGAGGGTCTTCACCGTCGCCTGCGTTCCCACGGGCATGAACGCCGGGGTCTCGACGGCGCCGTGATCGGTTTCGATGCGGCCGAGCCGCGCGCCGGCCGGATCGGAAGCGAGAAGCGTGAACGCGAACGGCACGTCGCTCTCCATTCTCCCGCGCGGGCCGGTCCGCCCCGCGCCCCCGGCGGCGGGCGGCGACCCCGGCCGCGGCGTCACCTGATGAACATCGCGTCGCCGTAGCTGTAGAATCGGAACTTCCGCCCGATCGCCCAGCGGTACGTCATGAGGATCGTCTCCCGCCCGGCGAAGGCGGAAACGAGGAGCAGGAGGCTCGATCGCGGCAGGTGCAGATTCGTCAGGACGGCGTCCACGGCGCGGAACTCGTACCCCGGATAGATGAAAAGATCGGTCGCGCCCGAGACGTAGATCTCGCCGTCGATCTCGCGCTCCTCGCGGTCGGCGACGCGGCCGGCCGCGAGCGCCTCGACGGTGCGCGTCGTCGTCGTTCCGACCGAGACGATCCGCCGTCCCGAGCGGCGCGCGGAGGCGATCGTTTCCCAGTGCGCCTTCTTGACGAGCAGGTGCTCCGGCTCGAGCGCGTTTTCCTCGACCGTTTCGTTCGCGAGCGGACGGAACGTGCCGGGGCCGACGTGCAGCGTCACGGGCACGATCGTGACGCCGCGGCGCTTGATGTCGAGAAGGATCTCCTCGGTGAAATGGAGTCCCGCCGTGGGCGCCGCGACGGAGCCCTCCCGCTGGGCGAAGACCGTCTGGTACCGCTCGCGGTCGTCCGAAACGTCGGAGCGCTTGATGTAGGGGGGAAGCGGCACGTGCCCGTGGCGTTCGATGAAGTCCCGCTCGTCGAGATCGGGGGGAAGGCTCACCCGCCACTCTCCCGGGCCGACCGATCCGGCGACGAGCAGCTCGTGGCCGTGTTCCCCGACGAAGACGATCTCCCCCGCGCGCACGCGCTTCGAGGGGCGCAGCAGCGCGATCCACTGCCGGCTCGCGACCCGGCGGACGAGGAAGACCTCGACGAGGGCGCCGCCGCGCTTGCGGCCGAAGATCCGCGCCGGTATCACGCGCGATTCGTTGACGACGAGGACGTCCCCCGCGGCGAGAAATCGCGGAAAGTTCGCGAAACGGGTCTCGCGCAGATCGCCGCCCGCGCGGTCGAGCACGAGGAGCCGGCTCTCGTCGCGCCGCTTCGGAGGGTGCTGCGCGATGAGTTCCTTCGGCAGCTCGTAATCGAAATCGCTCAGTTTCATGGCTGACCGGTCCGCGGACGGCGCGTCCGCTAGAGAAGGTTCCCCTGCGGCCCCCGGCCGGCCGTTTTCCTGCCGAGGTGCCGGTATCCCGCCTCGGTGGCGACCCGGCCCCGCGGGGTTCGCTGGAGAAACCCTTCCTGGATGAGAAACGGCTCGTAGACGTCCTCGATCGTGTCCGATTCCTCGCAGACGGCGACGGAGAGGGAGTTGATGCCGACGGGGCCTCCCGAGAACTTCTCGATAATGACGGAGAGGATGCGCCGATCCATCTCGTTGAGGCCCTTCTCGTCGACCTCGAGCTGGGCGAGCGCGTAGTCGGCGATCCCGCGGTCGATCTTCCCCGAACCCTTGATCTCGGCGAAGTCGCGCACGCGCCGGAGCAGCCGGTTCGCGATCCGCGGCGTGCCGCGCGAGCGCTTCGCGATCTGCCCGGTGCCCTCCTCGTCGATTTCGATCTCGAGGAGCCTCGCCGAGCGCGTCACGATCCGCACGAGGTCCGCCGGTTCGTAGAAATCGAGACGCGCGGCGACGCCGAAGCGGCTGTGCATCGGCGCGGTGATCATGCCGGCGCGCGTCGTCGCGCCGACGAGCGTGAACGGCTCGAGGGTGATCGAGTAGTGCCTGGCGTGCGGGCCCTTGTCGACGATGAGCTCGCAGCGGAACTCCTCCATCGCCGGATAGAGGTGCTCCTCGACGATGCGGCTCAGCCGGTGGATCTCGTCGATGAAGAGAACCTCGCGCTTGGCGGTCTGCGTGAGGATGCCGAGGAGCTCGGCCGGGCTCTGGAACGCCGGCCCGGACGCGCTCCGTATGGCGACGCCGAGCTCGTTCGCGATGATGTGCGCGAGCGTCGTCTTGCCGAGTCCGGGCGGCCCCGAAAGCAGCACGTGGTCGAGCGGCTCCTCGCGCCGCTTCGCCGCTTCGATGAACACGGCGAGGTTTTCCTTCACCTTCGTCTGGCCGACGAATTCGGCGAGGGTGCGCGGACGCAGCCGCGACTCGGACTGCATCTCGTCGGGAATCGCCTTGGGATCGGTCACGTAGCTCGTCGACACCGGTGCGACCTCCCCGTCTCCGCGGGTTTACAGGTGCTTCAGCGCGGCGCGGACGAGATCGCCGACGCCGTACCGCTCGCCGAGGCGGGAGGGGTCCACCGTCTCGAGCGCCTTGATTGCGTTCGCCCGCGAGAGCCCGATCGATTCGAGCGCCGTCACCGCCTCGTCGAAGAGCCCCCGCGCGATGAGCGTCCCCCCCGCCGCGGCGGCGGGCAGGTAGCGCTCGAGATCGATCTTGTCCTTGAGCTCGAGCACGATCCGCTCGGCCATCTTCTTGCCGACGCCGGGGATCGTTTGCAGCGCCTTCGTCCGCTCCTCGCTGATGATGCGGGCGAGCTCTCCGGCGCCGGTCGTCGAGAGCACGGCGAGCGCGAGCTTGGGTCCCACGCCGCTCACCGCGAGCAGCGTCTGGAAGAGGCGCCGCTCGGGCTCGTCGGGAAAGCCGTAGAGCGCGAGCACGTCCTCGCGGACGTGCAGGTACGTATGGAGCCGCACGCGCGATCCCGACGCCCCGAGGGATTCGACGACGCGGACGGGCACGAGAAGCTCGAGCCCCACGCCGCCGACCTCGACGACGATGCGGTTCCCCTCCCGCTCGCGAAGCACTCCCTCGACCGACGCGATCATCGTACCGCTCCCCCGGCGCCCCGCGCCGTCACCGCGCCACCCGCTCCGATACGGCCGACCGGGCCGCGTGGCAGAACGCGACGGCGATGGCGTCCGTCTCGTCCTCGGTCTCCGGCTCGTGATCGAGCCGGAGGAGCCGTCCGACCATCGCCGCGACCTGGCTCTTGTGGGCGGCGCCGGCGCCGACGACGCTCATCTTAACCTCTCGCGTGGAATATTCGAAGACCGGAATTCCGGCCTCGGCGGCCGCGAGGAGCGCGATCCCGCGGGCCTGCCCGAGGGTCAGCGTGCTCCTCGGATTCTTCGCCATGAACACGTCTTCGACGGCGAGGACATCGGGCCGGAAGCGGACGATGACCTCGGCGAGGCCGCTCCTGATCGCGAGGAGCCGTTCCGGCGCCGGAGCGCGCCCGGGCGTCCGGATGATCCCCGATCCGACGTAGGCGATCTCGCGGCCGCTGCGCCGGAGAAGCCCCCAGCCCGTGATGCGGCTTCCCGGATCGACTCCGATGACGAGGGACACGCGCTTCACCCCACGGGGCCCGTTACGATCCGACCTCTCCCTCGATCGTCTTGAGGATCTCTTCGGGTATGTCGAAGTTCGCGGCGACGTTCTGCACGTCGTCGAGATCCTCGAGCTCGTTCACGAGCTTGAGGACCTTCATCGCGCCGTCGCGCTCGAGCCTGATCGTGTTCTTCGGGTAGAGTGAGACCTCCGCGAGCTGGCAGGGGATCTTCTCGTTCGCGAACGTCTGCCGGATCGCCTCGAACCGGTCGGGCGGACACACGATCTCGAACTGGCCGCCCTCGGCGCGCACGTCGTCCGCTCCGCTCTCGAGCGCGATCTCGAACACCCGGTCCTCGCTCGCCTGCGAAGCCTCGATGACGATGACGCCCTTCTTGTCGAACATGTAGGCCACCGACCCCGGCTCGCCGAGATGGCCGCCGTGGCGGGTGAATAGATGCCGTATCTCGGCGCTCGTGCGGTTGCGGTTGTCGGTGAGGGTGTTGACGAGCAGCGCCACGCCGCCCGCCGCGTAGCCCTCGAAGGTGGCCGACTCGTAGCTCACGCCGGGGAGCTCGCCCGTCCCGCGCTTGATCGCGCGGTCGATGTTCTCCTTGGGCATGTTGCTGTCGCGGGCCGTCTGTATGGCGGTGCGCAGGCGTATGTTGCTTCCCGGATCGCCGCCCCCCTCGCGCGCCGCAGTGACGAGCTCCCGGATCAGCTTCGTGAACGTCTTGCCGCGCTGCGCGTCGACCTTGGCCTTCTGCCGCTTTATCGTCGCCCATTTTGAATGCCCTGACACGACATGCCTCCTCGAGACGGTTTACTCTTCCTCGCCGCTCCTCGTTGCCTCGGCCGCCGCGATGAGCTTCTGCGCCACATCGTGCGGCACTTCCTCGTAATGCGAAAACGCCTGACGATAGGTCCCCCGCCCCTGCGTCATCGAGCGCAACGACGTCGAATAGCGATGGAGCTCGGCGATCGGCGCCTGCGCCTTGATCTTCTGCATGTTGTCCTCCTGCTCCATGCCGAGGATCTTGCCGCGCCGCGACGAGAGATCGCCCATGACGTCCCCCATGAAATCGCCGGGGACGAGCACCTCGATGTTCATGATGGGTTCGAGAACGACCGGCTTCGCCTTGAGCACCGCCGCCTTGAACCCGAGCGAGCCGGCGACCTTGAAGGCGTTGTCCGAGGAATCGACGGCGTGGTACGAGCCGTCGAAGATCGAGACCCTGATGTCCATGACGCGATACCCCGCGAGCACGCCCTCGGTCATCGTCTGCTCGACGCCCTTCTGAACCGCCGGAATGTACTTGCCCGGCACGACGCCGCCGACGATTTCGTCGACGAACTCGAACCCGCCGCCGCGCGGGAGCGGCTCGAGGCGGAGCCAGCAATCGCCGTACTGCCCGCGGCCGCCGCTCTGCCGCTTGTACTTGCCCTGCGCCTCGGCCTTGGCGGTGATCGTCTCGCGGTACGGAATCCGCGGCTGGTACATTTCGACTTCGACGGCGTTCTTCCGCTTGAGCCGGGCGAGCAACACGTCGAGATGGAGCTCCCCCTGACCCGAGAGAACCATTTGTCTCAGCTCGGCGTCGAGATCGAGCCTGAAGGTCGGATCCTCCTCCTTGATCTTCGCGAGCCCCGTCGAGATCTTCTCTTCCTCGCCCTTCGCCTTGGCGGTGATCGCCGTCGCGAGCATCGGCTCGGGATAGGGAATGCCGGGAAACACGATGTTGAGCGCCTTGTCGCAGAGCGTGTGGTTGACGCGCGCCGACCTGAGCTTCACCGCGGCGCCGATGTCGCCGGCCTCGACGAAGGAGGCGTCTATCCGGTTCTTGCCCTGAACGTTGTAGAGCTGTCCGGTGCGCTCGGACGACTCGGCGGTCGAGTCGTAGAGATCCGCGCCGACCGTCATCTCGCCGCCGAACACGCGGAAGAAGCACAGATCGCCCACGTTCTTCTCGGAGACGTACTTGAAGACGTACGCCGCGAGCGGCGCGTCGGGACCGGTTTTGATCTTCTTCGCCGCCTTCGAAGCCGCCGACAGCGCGTCGATCTCGGCGCGCCAAGCCGGCGAGGGCAGCATCGAAACGATCGCGTCCATGAGCTGGTGCACGCCGGTGTTCTTCGCCGCCGACGCGACGTAGAGCGGCACGAGGGTGCCGGCGATGCAGCCGTCGGCGAGCCCCTTGCGAAGCTCCTCGTCGCTCAGCTCGCCTCCTCCGAGGAATTTTTCGAGCAGGGAGTCGTCCGTCTCCGCCGCGAAATCGACGAGCTTCTGGAGCCATTCGTCCGCGCTTTCCCGCAGCTCGTCGGGCACGTCGGTCTCAGCGAACTTTCCGTCGCCCTTGTAGACGTAGGCCTTTTTCTTGAGAATGTCGATGACGCCCTTGAACGAATCCCCCGATCCGATCGGGATCTGGAGCGGCATGACCTTCGCCCCGAGCTCCGCCTGGGCGCTCTCGAGGGCCTTCTCGAAGTTCGCGTGCTCCTTGTCCATCTTGTTGACGCAGACGACGCGCGGGAGGCCGTAGCGGTCGAGATATTTCCACGTCTTGACCGTGCCCGCCTCGACGCCGCTGTCGGCGCTCATGACGACGACCGCGCCCTCGACGACGGGAAGCGCGGAGAGCGTCTGTCCGACGAAATCCTCGTACCCGGGGGTGTCGATGATCGTGACCTTCGTCTTCGCGATCTCGCAGAAGGCGACGCCGGAGTCGATCGAGATGACCTTCGCGATCTCCTCGGGGGACGAATCCATGACCGTGTTGCCGTCCTCGACGCGACCCATGCGGCTCGTCACGCCCGCGTTATGGAGCATCGCCTCCGCCAGCGTCGTCTTGCCCGACGCCTGATGGCCGACGAGAATGACGTTGCGCAGCTTGTCGATACCGTACTTCTTCAACGCACTCCTCCCTGGAATTTTCCTCCGATGAGCAGCAGGAGAAAACCGATGAGCCAGACCGGCACGGCGGCAATGACCGCCTGCGCGCGCTTCATCCTGAATATCGCCGCGATACCGAGAACGAGCACGACGTAGTACCAGATCTGGAAAAGACTGAGGCTCTGAAGGAGCGCCTCGAGCGCTCCCGTGGCGTCCGGCAGGAGCGCCGCCGGGCCGATGCTCATCTTGAGGTCGGCCATCGACTCGACGCTCTCGATCCCTCTCGCCGCGATGACCGCCGCTCCGACGATCTGCTCGATCATCGGAATGAGCCCGCAGAACGCGAGCAGCGACAGCATCTTCTTGAAGTTCGCGCGCGGGCTCATGATGTTGACGGCGACGTGCGCGATCCCGGCGACGATGAGGAACATGACGATCATCATGATCGGCACCATGATGAGGCCGACGAAGCCGAAGGTCTTCATCTGGGCCTGCGCGCGCTCCAACTGCTCGGGCGGCAGATTCTCGAACATCGGCAGCAGCGCCTGGTTGCGGAAGGGGGTTATGACCACGCTGATCGCCATCGCGATGACGGCCATGACGATGAACGCCTTCCACCAGGCGAGCCCCGCGTCGATGCGCGCGTAGACCTTCGCCGGATCGGTGAAGATCTCGTACAGGGATCGAGCGAATCCGCCCGGCACCGCCGCGGCGATCGTCTCTTCAGGCTGTTTCGTCTGATCGTCGGCCATTGGACACCTTCCTTGCCTGTGGCCCGCGAGCCCTGCATTGCACGAGGAAACGCATCTCCCCGGAGGGA
The DNA here is from genome assembly GCA_002403295.1 of bacterium UBP1_UBA4771. Lineage (GTDB taxonomy): Bacteria > Krumholzibacteriota > Krumholzibacteriia > Krumholzibacteriales > Krumholzibacteriaceae > SSS58A. The sequence continues at coordinate 8,314 of DHHN01000199.1, forward strand.
TTGAATTACAAAACATAGAACACTTTTCGCCTGCTGTCAAAGGATTTGGCTCGGTGGCGGGAAGCGGTGGAAACGAGGGGCGACCGCGGCGCTATTTCTTCTCGACCTTCCGAAGGTGCTCCTCGAGATCGCTCGCTTTTTTCTTGAGTTTCTCGAGCTCCTTGCGGAGCGTGTCGGGATCCTCTTTCTGCAGGCGGCGGAGCTTCTCCTCGTCCTTCGCGTCGGGCGCGTCCCCTCCGAAGGGCAAGACGCGGAACGGCGCGTCTCCGAGATCCGGTTTGACCGCCACCCTGAAGACGCGCCGCGCCCCCCGGCGAAGCACGTCGAGCGACACCGTGTCGCCGGGCTGGACGGCGGAGATCGCCTCGATCGCCGCGGAAGCGTCGGCGGCGGGATCGCCGTTCACCCGGACGATCACGTCCCCGCTTCTGATCCCGGCCTCGCCGGCGGGGCTTCCCCGCTCGACGTCGAGCACGAGCGCGCCTTCGCCTTTGCCGGCGCCGAAATACGCCGCAAGGTCGTCGTTGAGATCGCGCAGGAGGAGGCCGACGCGGCCGCGGGTGATGTGGAATTGCAGGGCGGGACCTTTGCTCGACTTGAGGGCTTTCTGGAAGGATTTCAGGGCGTCCTCGCCCGAGCGCCCGAGCTCCGGAAGAAACGCATTCCGGTCCGTCTGCCCGCCGAGCCGCACGTCGATCTTCTTCTCGACTCCCTTCCGGAACACGACGAAGGCCACCGTTTCGTTCGCCCGCCGCTCCCGGACGAGCGCTCCGAAATGCTCGGCGTTCTCGATGACGGCGCCCCCGAACGAGTGAACGATATCGCCGTCCTTCAGGCCGTGCGCGGCCGCGGGACTTCCCGGGACGACCATGGAGATGACGATGCCCGTCTCGTGCGGATAGCCGAACTTCGCCGCGCTCCTGCGGTTCACGGTCTCGAAATAAATGCCCACCCACGCCCGGTCGTTCTCGGAAGCGCCCGGCGCCCCGACGGCCGAAACGGCGGTCTCCGCCCCCTCCTGACCGGTATGCGCGAGCGCCGCCGCGGCCATGCAGATCGAAACCGCGAGGATGGAGCCGAGGATCGTATTGCCGACCTTTGTCCGTGCCATGGAACCGGGACGCGCCCGCGCGTCCCCATCTCCTTCCTCGAGAAACCGGCCTCGCCGATCGCCGTCGTGCCGTTATTATTATATCCTCGAGGGGGGCTTATGGTTTCAAATTTTTCGCGTCCCCGAGCCCGCGCCTCCCCCGCCCTCCGGCCGAGCCGCGGCCCGGTAGATCGCGAGCATCCGCTCCCCCCAGATCTCGACGGCGTACCGTTCGAGCACGCGAACCCGCGCGAGGCGGCCGAGCTCCATTCTCGTATCGCCATCTTCGACCAGCCGTCGTATCGCCGCGACGAAACCGTCCTCGTCGCCGGGCGGGACGAGTACGCCCGCGCCCGAGAGCACGCCCGGTATGCCCCCGACCTCGCTCGCGACGCATGCGACGCCGCCGGACATGGCCTCGAGAAGCGCGAGGGGAACCCCCTCGCGGGAGGATGGCAGAACGAATATATCGAGCAGCGGGTAGATGTCCTCGAGATCGTCCCGGCGGCCCGGCAGGGCGAACCGCGCCTCGAGACCGAGCTCGCTCGCGAGCGCCGCGAGCGTCCGGCGCTCGCCCCCCTCGCCGAAGATCACGAAACGGATCTCGGGGGCGCCGGGCCGGCCGACGAGGCGCGAGGCCGCGCGGAGGAGGAGAGGAAAATTTTTTACCGGCTTGAGGCCCCCGGCCGATCCGACGAGAAGAACGTCCCGCGCGGG
>DHHN01000199.1:10327-11511 GCA_002403295.1 bacterium UBP1_UBA4771
CCGGCGGCGATCTCGGCGTGGTAGAGATGGGCGTGGATGACGTCGGGGCGGGACGCCTCGATCACGCGCCGCAGCCCCGACACGATGCGAGGCGCGGCGAGCCGGCGGAGGCAATCGAGCGGCAGACGGAAGAGAGGAATGCCCTCGGCGACCAATACCGCCTCGAGCCCTCCCTCGTGCCGGCTCAGCGTGCACACCGAGGGCGAGTGGCCCGCGCCGGCGAGGTACCGGCAAAGGCCGAGCAGATGATTCTCGGCGCCGCCGACGCCGAGCGAGCTCGTGAAGAACAGGATGCGAAGCGGTTCCATCGACAGGATCGATCAGGTGATGTGCTCGAGGTTCTCGACGCCCTGCGCGCCCGGCGCGCCGGCCGGCTGCTTTGTTCCCTCGATAACGCGCAGCCGCGGCGTCCGGAACGCCCCCTCGCCCGGTTCGCGCGTCGTCTCCGCCTTCTCCCACGAGATCATGCGGTCGCCGCAGAGGTACGTCACGATGGCGGCGAAGGAGGCCGCGTTGACCATCACGAAATAGAACGGAACGAAGAGCACGCGCGACTGGACGCCGCCGCGCCGGAGCAGGGCGCCGACGGCGGCGAGGACGTAAAACGCGTTCTGGAGAACGAACAGCGCTCGATAGAAGGGGTGATCGAGCAGCAGGAGATTCGCCGCGTAGAGCACGGGCAGCAACGGCCCGACCCACCAGCGGATGAGCTTGCGCGAGATGAACTGAAAAATCCGGAACGCGCCTCCGAACTCGCCGCGCAGCGCCTGAAATCCCGTGAGCCCGCGCACGATGATCCGGCGCTTGCGCGAGAACTCCTCGCGGAAGAAAAAGGTCGGGCGCTCGCACGCGACCGCCTCGCCGTCGTACACGACGCCGTAGCCGCACGAAGCCACCGCCGCGGGGATCTGGAAATCGTTCGCGACGTCCTTGAGGAGCGGCCGGAAGAGCTCGCGGCGAACGGCGAATATCGTGCCCGTGGCGACGAGCACCGATCCGAGCCTGCTCTCGAGCCGGTTGAGAAACGATTCGTACCGCCAGTAGAGACCCTCTCCCTTGCCGACGTACGAGTGGTTCGTGAGGTAGAGGAGACGGCCGACGACGCAGCCGACGCTCTCGTCGGCGAGGTTCCGGACGAGCTTGCGGATCGCGTCCTCGCGGTAGAACGCGTTCGCGTCAGAGAA
>DHHN01000214.1:0-726 GCA_002403295.1 bacterium UBP1_UBA4771
GCCCTGACGCTCCAATCGCTCGCCGAGGAGGGCGTTTCGCTCGCGGAAAAGGTCGCCTCGTTCCCGCGGTACTTTATCGTGAAGGACAAATTCGCGTTCGCCGGAGATTTCGAAAAGGTCGAAAAGGCCGCGCAAAAGCGTTTCGCCGGAGACGTGCGCGCCGACGATGGTATAAGAATTGATATGCCGGAAGGATGGGTGCATCTGCGGCGGTCCAACACGGAGCCCGTCGTCCGGGTCATCGCGGAGGCGGCTTCGGTCGAGGAAGCGGAGCGGCTCGCGAAAGAGGCGGGCGAGATCCTGTTGTAGAGGCGCGAAACATATTATCCGATCAGCAGATACGAACAAACCGCTCGCGGCTCGCATTCGATTCGAGGTGTCGAAATGTGCGGAATCATCGGCTACATAGGGAAAAGCAATAACGTCGGCGCCATTCTCATCGAGGGGCTCAAACGTCTCGAGTACCGCGGCTACGACTCCGCCGGGATCGCGATCGTGCGCGACGGCGCGCTCGTTTGGGAGAAGACGGCGGGGAAGATCAGCCGTCTCGAGGAGAAGCTCCGTGGCACGGATATCTCCGGCAGCCTCGGCATCGCGCATACCCGCTGGGCGACGCACGGCGAGCCGAACCGGACGAACGCGCACCCGCATTTCGACTGCAGCGGCCGGATCGCGCTCATCCACAACGGCATCGTCGAAAACTACTCGACCCTCAAGAAATCCCTC
>DHHN01000214.1:744-1867 GCA_002403295.1 bacterium UBP1_UBA4771
GCGATCTCGAGGTCGCCGTGCGCAAGGCGCTCGAGAAGGTCGAGGGGACCTACGGCATCCTCGTCGTGTCGGCGAACGAGCCGGACAAGCTCGTCGCGGCCCGGAACGGCTCGCCCATCGTCATGGGGATCGGCGAGGACGAGTACATCGTCGCGAGCGACGTCGCGGCGATCCTGAAGCACACGCGCCAGGTGATTTACCTCGAGGATCACGAGATGATCGTGGCGACCCGGGACGGCTTCACGACGATGACGATCGAGAACGAGCGCGTGACCCACGACGTCCAGGAGGTCGACTGGGATCTCGACATGATCGAGCGGGGCGGGCACCCGCACTTCATGCTCAAGGAGATATTCGAGCAGCCGGAAACGATCACGAACGCCATGCGCGGACGCCTCATCGCCGCGGCGGGGGAGGCGCGCCTCGGCGGTCTCAACATGACGGAGGAGGAGCTGCGCTCCGTGAAGCGCATCCTGCTCATCGGCTGCGGCACGAGCTGGCACGCGGCTCTCATCGGCGAGTATATGATCGAGGAGAAGGCGCGCATCCCCGTCGAGGTCGAGTACGCGAGCGAGTTCCGCTACCGCAACCCCGTCATCGAGGACGGCACGATCGTCTTCGCGATCAGCCAGTCGGGAGAGACGGTCGACACGCTCGCCGCGCTCCGCGAAGCGGGGCGCCGCGGCGCTCGCTGTCTCGGCATCTGCAACGTCGTCGGGAGCACGATCGCGCGCGAATCCCACGCGGGCGTCTACATCCACGCGGGGCCGGAGATCGGCGTCGCCTCGACGAAGGCGTTCACGTCCCAGATCACGGTGCTGAGCCTCATCGCGCTCATCTTCGGCCGCCTGCGCACGATCTCGGCGGGGGACGGGCAGAAGATCGTCGAGGCGATACAGGCCGTTCCCGGGCAGGTCGCCGCGATCCTCGAGTCGAGCGAGGCGATCCAAGGCATCGCCGAGCAGTACAGCCGGCACAACAACTTCCTCTATCTCGGCCGGGGCGCCAACTATCCGGTCGCCCTCGAGGGCGCGCTCAAGCTCAAGGAAATATCATACGTGCACGCCGAGGGCTACCCGGCGGCCGAGATGAAGCACGGGCCGATCGCGCTCATCGACGAGAA
>DHHN01000214.1:1958-3417 GCA_002403295.1 bacterium UBP1_UBA4771
CGCACGCTCGATTTCCTCTATCCGATCCTTTCGGTGATTCCGCTGCAGCTGCTGGCGTACCACATCGCGGTGCTGCGGGGCTGCAACGTCGACCAGCCGCGCAATCTCGCGAAAAGCGTCACGGTCGAGTGAATTTCGAACACGGCCGCCGTTCAAGGAGGAGGCGCGACGATGAAACGGGCGATCAGCGCGGAGGCGGCCCCCGCCGCCATCGGACCGTACAGCCAGGCGATCCACGCGGGGGAATTGCTCTTCATCTCGGGCCAGCTCGGGATCGATCCCGCGACGAAAGCGATCGTCGACGGCGGCATCGAGCCGCAGGCGAAGCGCGCGCTCGCGAATATCGCGGCGATATGCGAGGCCGCCGGAGCGTCCATGTCGGCCGTCGTGAAAACGACGGTGCTGCTCCAGTCGATGGACGATTTCGCGAAGCTGAACGCGATCTATGCGACCTTCTTCGGCGAGATCCCGCCGGCGCGGGCCACCTACCAGGTCGGGCGGCTCCCGCTCGGCGCGCTCGTCGAGATCGAGGCGATCGCGTACCTCGGGCGATGAGCCTTTACAGGGGCTCGGCGTCCGCGTATCATTTCCGCGCGGGAATGGATGGGTTCTGGTGGACCTCGAGGACTTCAAATCCTTCCGCCGGGTGCTAAAACCATCCGGGGTGGGTTCGATTCCCACACATTCCCGCCAGTTTCATATATGGATCTGACGAGAGCATTTCCGGGAAACATCATCGCGGCCGCGGCGGCGGCCCTGTGCATCCTCGCGGCCGGCGGCCGCGGCGAGGAGGCGCCCGTGCGCCTCGATGCGGCGACGTCCGATACCGCCGCCGCATCCTCCGCCCCCGGCCCGCGGCCGGATACCGCCTTCGTTCCGCCGGCGGGCGGCGTTTGGACGATGGACGAGCTCAAATCGATTCTCGGCGCGGAAACGGCGGGATTCGTCGGCAAGGAGTACCGGCAGCGGCGAAACGGGCGCGTCGCCATGCTCTGCGCGCTCGCATTCCCCGGGCTCGGCCAGATGTACAACGAGAAGCCGCTCAAGGCCGCGATCGCCATGGGCGCCGAGACGTTCTACACGATGATGATCTATCAGAACCAGCGTCTCTGGAGCCGTGAAAAGTCGATTCGCGACCGCTTCCCGGTCAATTCCAGCGACTGGCGGTTTCACGACGCGTGGGTGGCCGAGTACCGCGAGCGATCGGTCGAATGGATATGGTGGTCGGCGGCGACGCTGCTCGTCATCGTGATCGACGCCTACGTCGACGCGCATCTCGACGACATGCGTTTCGAGATGTCGCCCCGCGCGTCGTCGGACGGCGTCGGACTGCAGTTCGTGCTTCGCTACTGAGCGCCTCGAGGCGGAGCCGGCGCCGGGGCATCCGCGGCCGCGCGGCCCCTCGGGGAGGTTTCGCGAAATCGGTGTTTGCGCCCGGTGCGAGAAGCGAGTACTATTA
>DHHN01000219.1:0-647 GCA_002403295.1 bacterium UBP1_UBA4771
GTCGCCGCAATCGTGTTCCGCGTCGACAGCCCGGGCGGCGAGGGGCTCGCGAGCGATCTCATCGGACACGAGGTCGCGATCGTCTCGGAGAAAAAGCCCGTCGTCGCGAGCATGGTGGACGTGGCGGGCTCGGGCGGCTATTACATCAGCTATCAGGCGACGAAGATCGTCGCCGATCCGATGACGATCACGGGCTCGATCGGCTCCATCAGCATGAAGTTCAACATGAAGGGTCTCTACGACAAAATGGGCGTGACGCAGGATAACGTGACGAAAGGGCCCATGGCGCTCCTCATGTCGGACTACCGCGATTTCACCCCCGAGGAGCGGGCCCGGTTCGAGCGGAATCACTGGAACGGCTTCAACCGCTGGCTCGAGGACGTCGCGCGTCGCCGCGGCATGACGTTCGATGAGGCCCAGAAGCTCGCGCACGGACGGGTCTGGTCCGGCAGGCAGGCGAAGGAAAACGGCCTCGTGGACGAGCTCGGCGGGCTCGACCGCGCGATCGAGATCGCGAAGGAGCTCGCGAAGATCCCGGCCGACGAGAAGGTGACGGTCGTGCACTTCCCGAAGAAGAAGAGCCTCCTCGAGGTCGTCACCGGCGACGGCGGCGGCATCGCCGCCGCGGCGAACTACGCCGCGCGCCG
>DHHN01000219.1:669-3331 GCA_002403295.1 bacterium UBP1_UBA4771
CCCGGTAAGGGGCGCCGGCGGTCGCATGGAGAAAGGATTGCGGTGAATCGTCGAATTTGTATCGCAGCCGCGGCGGCGCTCGCGGTCGTGTTCTTCGCCGTGTCGGATTCCTTCGCCGTCGACAAGCGCCCCGTCACGGCCGAGGACCTCTGGAAGATGAAGCGTGTCGGCTCGCTCGATCTCTCCCCCGACGGGAAGCTCGCCGCCGTCGTCGTGACTGAGTACGACATCGAGAAGAACAAGGGACAGGGGGATATCTGGCTCGTCGCGACGGACGGCTCCGGCGCCCGGCGTTTCACGACGGGCCCGACCACGGAGAGCTCGCCCGCGTGGAGTCCCTGCGGGGAGTGGCTCGCCTTCATCGCGAAACGCGACGGCGAGAACGCGCAGCTCCACGTCATCTCCCGCGACGGCGGGGAAGCGGTCTCCTATACCGACATGCCGCTCGGCGCCTCGAATCCGAAGTGGATGCCGGGCCGCCGGGCGGTGCTCTTCGTGTCCGAGACGCTTCCCGGATACGTGGGGAAGCTCGATTCCCTGAAGATCGAGCTCGACAAACGCAAGGAGCGAAAGGTCACGGCAAAGGCCACGGAGGACCGCTTCTACCGCTACTGGGACCGCTGGCTCACGGACGGGACGACCCCGCACCTTTTCATGGTCGATCTCGAGACGAAAGCGGTCACGGATCTCACGCCGGAATGGAGCAGGTTCTTCTCGGAGTCAGGCGGGATCGACTACGACGTCTCTCCGGACGGCAAGGAGATCGTGTTCTCCGCTCTCAGGCACGGTCCGCCGTACGATTCGCTCGCCTCGGACATCTATGTCATGTCCGTCGACGCGCCGGGAGAGGCGCGGAACATCACGCCCGAGAATCCGGCGGACGATTTCTCCCCGCGGTATTCTCCCGACGGGAAGTACATCCTCTACGGCATGCAGAAGATCCTCGGTTTTTACGGGGACCGCGTCCGCCTCGTGCGGTACGACCGGCGCGCGGGCGCCAAGACGGTGCTCACGCCCGGGTGGGATCGCTCGCCGGGGGATTGGGTCGTTTCGAAGGACGGCCGGACGATCCACTTTGCGGCCGAGGACCGCGCCATGCAGTCGATATTCTCGATCGGAATCGACGGCGGGCCGGTGAAGGAGATCTATCGCGGCGGCTCGAACGGCGCCGTCCGCGTCGCGCCGGACGGCAGAATCGTATTCCTCCACAACAATCTCTCCTCGCCGAACGAGGTCTATGTCGTCAAGGCGAACGGCAGGGATCCGCGGAAGATCTCCTCGTTCAACGACGGGATCGTCTCGGAGATCGCGTGGGGCTCCGTCGAGAACGTCACGTTCAAGGGCTTCGAGGACGCGGACGTCCAGATGTTCGTCCTCTACCCGCCGGGGTTCGACGCCGCGAAGAAATGGCCGCTCCTCATACTCGTGCACGGCGGGCCGCACGGCATCTTCGGCGACGAGTTCCACTTCCGCTGGAACGCGCAGGCGTTCGCGGCGCCGGGCTACGTGACGGCGATGGTGAACTTCCACGGCTCGTCGAGCTTCGGGCAGGAGTTCACGGACGCGATCACCGGCGAGCACGGCCGGAAGCCCTTCGTCGACGTCATGCGCGCCGCGGATCATCTCGTCGCGCGCGGATTCGTGGACGAGAAGCGGATGGCGGTCGGCGGGGGGAGCTACGGCGGCTACCTCGCGAGCTGGATCGGCACCCAGACCGACCGGTTCGCGTGTCTCATCAACCACGCGGGGGTGTTCGATTTTCTCGCGCAGTCGGGCTCCGACATCACGCACGGCCGCGAGCGCGCGTACGGCAGCACGCCGTGGAAGGACCTCGAACGGGTCATCCGCTGGAGCCCCGCCCAGAACATGAAGAACTACGTGACGCCGACGCTCGTCGTCCACGGCGAGCGCGATTACCGCGTGCCCCTCGGCAACGCCCTCGAGGTGTACGGCATGCTCAAGGAGCGCGGCGTTCCGGCAAAGCTCGTGTGCTTCCCGGACGAGAACCACTGGGTGCTCACGCCGCAGAACTCGATGTACTGGTACGGCGAGTTCGACGCGTGGCTCGATCGTTGGGCGGGAGCCGGGCCCCGATGAAAGCGAAGACGATCATGATGCTCGCCTTGTGCGCGGCTCTTCTCCCCGAATCGTCCGGCGGTTTCGACCGGCCGGCCGGAAAGATGTTCGCCTCGCGCTCCGAGGTGGCCGCCAATCACGGCATGGTCTGCGCGGCGCAGCCGCTCGCGGTGCAGATCGGCGTCGACGTACTCAAGGCGGGCGGGAACGCCGTCGACGCGGCGATCGCCGTGAACGCCGCGCTCGGGCTCATGGAGCCCGTCTCGTGCGGGATCGGCGGCGATCTCTTCGCCATCGTCTGGGACGCGAAAACGAAGCGGCTCTACGGGATCAACGCGAGCGGCCGGGCGCCCCGTCTCCTCACGATCGACGAGGTTCGCTCCCGCGGCTTCGCTTCGATGCCCTACACGGGGGTGCTGCCGCAGACCGTGCCCGGCTGCGTCGACGGGTGGTTCGAGCTGCACCGGAAATTCGGGAAGCTTCCGATGAAGGAGATCCTCGCGCCGGCGATCCGGTACGCCGAGGAGGGCTTCCCGGTGACCGAGGTCATCGCGCACTACTGGGAGCTCGGAGGACGGCGCCTGAA
>DHHN01000219.1:3356-4469 GCA_002403295.1 bacterium UBP1_UBA4771
ACGTATCGTCTCCTCGCCTCGAAGGGGCGCGACGTCTTTTACCGCGGGGAGATCGCCCGCGCGATCGACGCATTCGAGCGGCGGATCGGCGGGTACATCCGGTTCGAGGATCTCGTGGAGCACTCATCGACGTGGGTCGAGCCCGTCGGCGCGGGCTACCGCGGCTACGACGTCTGGGAGCTCCCGCCGAACGGGCAGGGGATCGCCGCGCTCCAGATGCTCAACGTCCTCGAGGGGTACGATCTCGCCAAACTCGGCTTCGGGAGCGCCGAGGCGCTCCACCTCATGATCGAGGCGAAGAAGCTCGCCTTCGAGGACGCGGCGCGGTGGTACGCCGATCCGGATTTCGTGAAGGTGCCCGTGGCGGAGCTCGTTTCGAAGGAATACGCGGCGAGGCGCCGCGCGCTCATCTCGATGGAACGCGCGCTCCGCGAGATTCCGCCCGGGGACATCCGGCTCGAGACGAGCGAGACGACCTATCTCACGGTCGCCGACAAGGACCGGAACTTCGTCTCTCTCATTCAGAGCAACTACGCGGGTTTCGGCTCCGGGCCCGTGCCCGACGGTCTCGGCTTCTGCATGCAGGACCGCGGCGCGCTCTTCAACCTCGACCCCGAGCATCCGAACGCGCTCGCCCCGGGCAAGCGCCCCTTCCACACGATCATCCCGGCGATGGTGACGCGCGACGGCGTTCCCGTCTTCTCGTTCGGCGTCATGGGAGGCTCGATGCAGCCGCAGGGGCACGTGCAGGTGCTCTGCAACATCGTCGACTTCGGAATGAATATACAGGAGGCCGGGGACGCGCCGCGATTCAACCACTCCGGGTCGTCCGAGCCGACCGGGGAGGTCATGCGTGACGGGGGAGAGGTGGCGCTCGAGAGCGGATTCGCGCCGGAGGTCGTCCGCGCCCTGCTCGAGCGCGGCCACCGGATCGTGAAGGACACGGGCGGCTTCGGCGGCTATCAGGGGATCTGGTGGGACCGGGGGCGCGACGTCCTCATCGGCGCGAGCGAATCGCGCAAGGACGGCTGCGCGATGGGGTATTGATCATTGTTTTGAACAAACGCACGAGGCTGCGTGTATCATAATTCACCGGCAGACACATTATTGTTG
>DHHN01000219.1:4663-11754 GCA_002403295.1 bacterium UBP1_UBA4771
CTCGGGGGCGGACCGGGGCTCGACCCCGGCGGCCCGTTCATCATCTATTCGAGGTTCAGCATCGACTCGTCCCAATCCCCCGGAAACTCGATCGTGTAGGCGACGCGGATCTCGACCTTCGACTTCGGCGCCGGCGCGAGGTTCCACGTGACGATCCCGTTCTCGAGCTGCTCGGCGGGACGCGGCGAGAGATCGACGCTCGTCACCCTGACTTCCTTGAGCGTCGAGACGGGGATGCGATCCTGAATTTTCACCGGGACCGCTTCCTTCTTGAAGCTCTCGAGCGCGACGACGAAATGGTAGCGGATCTTCTTCGTCGCGGCGCCTTCCTTGGCGAGGTACTCCTTCTTCTCGAGCTTCTGCGTCACCTTGTAGTCCTGATCGGCGCCGAGCGGGACCGGAAACTCCTGGCCGGGCGCGATCTGCTGGAGCGCTACCTTGCCGACGAAGGTCGACTGCGCCGCCGCGCCCGTTCCCGTTTCGACGTAGACGTCGGCTATGCCGGCGAGGAGCGGAACGGCGAGCGTGTTCGAGGCCGCCGCGCGCACGAACACGTTCTGCGAAAGGCGCGGCGCGGCGTGACGCGAGAGCGCCCCGGCGAGCCGGTCCTCGAGAATGAGAACCCGCCGCGGATCGGCGCCGCTCGGCAGGTCTATCCGTTTCGGGACGGAGAAGGTGGCGGCGAAGGAGCTCGTTTCGAGATCCGCGCCGGGCCGCTCCGCCTCGAAGACCTCCGGCGCGGGGGCGACGGCGGCCTGCGCGAGATCGTAGCTCGTCTCCTTGTCCCGGCCTCCGCGGACCTTCGATTCGTCGACCGTCGATTTCATGATCCGCGGCATGCGGCGCGCGAGGTAGTACGGTTGAATTTCGGGCGACGCCGCCCCGATCTGCGGCCGCGCCGTCGAGAGCGTGACGGCGACGCCGCTCCAATCCTCTCCGGTGCTCTGGCGGATGCGCGCGTTGTATCCGAGCACGATCGCCTCGTCCGCCGTCCGGTAGCGGATCGTGTACTCGGGCGCCCAGCTCGCGCCGCCGACGTTGTACACGAGATCGATTTCGAGCGGGCCCGCCGTTTTCGCCTCGATATCGACGGCCACACGCTTCGACCAGTCGTCGCGCATCCGCATGTTCGCGAGCTCTTTCTCGATCCAGGCGATCTCCTCCGAGAGTTTCGCGATCTTCTTGCTGTGGCCGTCGATGCGCTCGTTCGTCTTCACCCGCTCGGCGCCGAGAAACTCGAGGACGTTCTTCCAGTCCTGCACCCGGAATATCTCGGTCGCGAGCTTCGAGGAGCCCTTCTCGAACGGGAACTTCGCCAGATCGTCGAGGTAGGCGAGCGAGCTCTGGAACGCGCCGAGCTCGATCCGGAGGGTGTCGCGCCTGCCCGAGAGCCTCTCGAGCTTCCCCTTGAGCTCTTTGTATCGGGGGGATTCGGCGATCCGGCCCCGCAGCGTGACGACGTCGACCCCCATGATCCGCGTCTCGGCCGCGCCGGCGCCCTCGACCCGGAGCGACGCCTCGTCGAACGCCTGCGGCAGGTCGTCGCAGACGATCTTCCAGGAGCCGGCGCCGAGCTCGATCCGGCCGCTTCGCGTCACCTGCGCCCGATCGGCGTAAACGGTCGCCGAAACGATCTTCGTTCTGAGCGCGATATCGGACTCCGCCGCCATCGCGGGCCGCGCGGAACCGAGAAACAGCGCGATCGATACGGCAATCGCCGGCATGCAATGCGTCGTTTTCATGGTGAAGGCCTCCTTTCGGCGAACGTAGTATTTCACGCGCGACGCGCGCTTTACAAGGCTTCTTTTCCGATGTACCATGGCGGTTCCCGTGTCCGGAGGAATTGATGAGAAGAACGATTCCGCAGCCCGCCTCAGTCGCCGCCGCCGTTGTCGTGCTCGCATCGCTTGCCGTGCGCGTGCATCTCGCACTGCGGTGCGCGGCGCTCCCCGAGTACAGCGATATGGAGTTCTACAACGAGGTGGCGCTTTCCCCGGGCTTCCCGACGGCGCTGCCGGCCGGATATCCCCTCTTTCTCCGCGCCGTCTATGCCCTCTTCGGCGCGCGGAACTACACGGCGGTGTTCGTCGGGCAGAGCGTTCTGAGCGCGCTCACGGTCTATCTCGTTTACCGCGTCGCGCGGAAGGTCGGGACCGCAGCGACGGGAATCACCGCGGCCGCGGTCGCCGCGGTCTATCCCAACTTCATCCTTTACAATCTCACGACGCTGACGGAAACGTGGAGCCTGCTCGTTCTCGCGGCGCTCCTCGCCGTTCTCGTCGCCGCCATCGGAGAGGCGCGCCGCTCGATACTGGCGGCGCTTCTTCTCGTCATCGGCTTTCTCTTCAAGCCGGTGATGTTGTTTCTCCTGCCCGGCACGTGGCTCGCCGTGCGGCGGAAGGCGTTCTTCGCCGCGGCCGCCGCGGTGGTCTTCGTTCCTCTCGTATCGTACGAGATGATCGCCGGCGAGAGCTTTCTGAGGGGCTCGCGGGGGCTCTACAAGGCGTACCACGATCCCGCCCCCGGCGGAAGCGCCCCCATGGACTCCATGCGAGCGGAGCTCGACGGCGGCGAGCTTCCCAGCGCGTCATACCTGCGGCAGGGCTGGGTCTATATCAGGGATCAGAGAGCCCACGCGCTCGAGAGCATCCATCGGAAGTCGACGATCCTCGTTTCCCGGGGCTGGGACGCGTTCGTGCTGCAGCCGATCGCGGGAGGGGCGAAACGCACCCGGCTGCTGATGGATTACGCGTACCTTCCGGTGATGGTTCTCGGTTTCATCGGGATGGCTCGCCGGTACGGGCCGCGAAACCGCATGATCGCGCTGCCGGCGATCGGCTACGTCCTTCTCGTCCTCATCTTTTCGATTTTCAAGTATCGCTACCGGCTCCTGCTGGAACTGGTGCTCATCATCTACGCCGCCTTGCTGCTCTTCCCGCCGAAACGCGAGCGCGCCGCGCATCCCCAATCGTAGAACAGGGCTCCGGTGTAGAGAATCGTCGCGATCTCGAGGAAGGTCCGTATCCGGAAAAACGGCGAGCGCGAAAAAACGATGTGCAGCGCCACGGCGGACAGGAGAGGCGCGGCGGAGGCAAGGTGGGCGCGGCTGATGCGCCGCACGAGCGTGACGAGTCCGAAGAGCAGGAGGATCAGGTAGCTGTACTTTCGGAGATGATAGAGGCGGAATGCCGGGCTCGTATGATCCGTCTGCCGGTGCGATCGATCCGGATACCAGAAGAGGCGGAAGGCGTTCGAGTACACGCGATCGATGATTCGTTCCGCGTTCCCCGAGGCGTACTCGGAAACGTTCAGGTTGAATGAATGCGCTTCGTACACGGGGACGAATCTTCCCGCGACGATGGAGTTCCTCGCGGCGACGGGCGCCAGCAGCGCGATGAGGGCCGCGAGGAACAGGATCCGGTGCTTCAGGACCGCGAGGAGCCCCGGGATCATGTACAGGAAGTACGGTCGAACGAGAAGGCCGATGGCGGCGAGCGCGGCCGCCAGCACCGCGCGGCCCGATTCGCGCGCGTCGACGGCGCATGTCGCCGAAAGGGCGGCCGCCGTCAAAGCAACGAGCCAGGCCGGCTGGACGGCCGCCGGGTAGAGGACGAAGTTGGGGTAGACCGCGGCGATGGCCGCCGACACGAGCCCCGCGGGACGGCCGAAGAGGCGCGCCGCCGCGAGATACATGGGAACGACGATGAGCGCGCCGAGGGGCGCCTGAACGAGCAATGCGGCCGCGTCGTTGCCCGTGCCGAAAAGGCCGTAGACGAGCCGCAGAAAGAGGGGATAGAGCGGCGCGCCCTGCGTGCCGAGCCCGCTCCGGGGCGTGAGCGCGACATAGCGGAACTCGCCGGAGTCGGGCGGAATGTCGGTCGCGAGGGCGACGGCGAGGCGGAGTCCCATGGCCAGCGCGAGCAGGGCGAGGAGCTTTCTGTCGGCGAGGATTCGCATCGTTCGAGCGCCCGCGATCTAGCGGATCGGGACCGGCACGCCTCCTTGTATCCGCGTCATGTAAACGGGCGGCAGCCATTCGCGCTCGGCGTAAGAATACGCGCCCGCCGCGCCGTTGTGGTCGCCGATCGTTTTCAGCGCGTTCACGAGGCTCGTTTCCCCGTGCCGCCGCGCGCGGTCGGCCTTCGCGACGATCATCACGGCGTCGTAGGCGACGAGGACGTTCGGCGTCGGCTCCGCGTTGAACCTGGTTTTGTACCGCTCCGCGAGGGGGAGGGGCCGGGCGAGTTCCAGGCCGGGCACGGCGGCGTAGCATCCCTCGAAGGCGGCGGGAGCCGTCGCGATGACCGAAGGCGAAATGAGCTCGCGCGAAACGCAGATCGGCCCGCCGTATCCGAGCCGCCGTACGGCGGCGAGCGCGCGCGCGGCGCTCGCGCCGCGGCCGTACACGAATATCGCCTCGGGCTTCTGCGAAAGGAGGGCGATCGCCGAGCTCTTCGGATCGGCGCCCGAGGCGTCGAACGGTTCGGAAGCGGCGAGCGCGAGCCCGCTCGCGGGGATCTCGTTTTTCATGGCCTGCGCCACGAGTTTTCCCGGTGGATCGTCGCTGTAGAGGAGCGCGACGTTTTTCGCCTTGAGGGATCCCGCAATGAACGCGAAGGTCCTTTTCGCGAGTTGCATCGTGGCGGGGGAGTTCCGGAAGACGTCGCGAAACATCGTGATGACGAAGGGATGGTCGCAGTTGGCGAAGAGCGGCACGAACTCGCGCTCGGCCCGCGGACCGGCGCCGAGCGCGGCGGCGTCGCCGGCGGTCACGACCGCCGCGACCTTCGCGTTCATGAGCTGCCGCGAGAACGATTCGCCCGCGCGCGAGACGTCGCTTCCGTCGTCGACGACGAGCTCGTAGGCCGCCCCCCCGCTCCCCGCGTTCAGCTCCTCGATCGCGAGGGTCATCCCATGGAGATACTGGTTGCCGAGATCGGCGCCTTCCCCCGAGAGGGGAAGGATGGCGCCGATCCTCACGACCTCCTGTTTCCGGCCGCAGCCCGGCGATCCCGCGATCGCGATAACGAGCGCCGCGACGGCGATGAATCCCGAAACGTGCATCCTCATTCGCCGACCTCCTCGTGACGTCCGCCCCATGTCATACCACCCCCCGAAAGGGGTTGTAAAGAGGCCTTTTCCGGTGCATAGTAATGCCGTTTAGCCGACGAAAGGAGACGTTCGCGATGCATGACGCCCGCCGATACCATCCCGATACGCAGTGCGTCCACGCGGGCTTCGAGCCCGACGGCACGGGCGCCGTCGTGACGCCGATCTATCAGACCTCGACATTCTCCTTCCGGGACGCCGACCATGGCGCCGGCCTCTTCGAGGGGAAACGGGAGGGCTACATCTATACCCGGCTCGGCAATCCGACGATCCGCGCCTGCGAGCGCGCCGTCGCGATTCTCGAGGGCGGGCACGACGGCATCGCCTGCGCGAGCGGCATGGCCGCGATCCACACGACGTTCGCCTCGTTGCTCAGGGCAGGCGATCACGCCGTGTGCTCGGCGGTCGTCTACGGCCCCACGCAGACGCTCCTCACGGGCGTCATGTCCCGCTTCGGCGTCGAGTCTTCGGTCGTGGACACCGCCGATCTCGACGCCGTCAGGCGCGCGATGAAGTCGAACACGAAGCTCGTGTTCGTCGAGACGCCGGGAAATCCCGTTCTCGCCGTGAGCGATCTCGCGGCGATCGCGGAGATCGCTCAAGGCGGCGGCGCGAAGCTCGCCGTGGACAACACATTTTCGAGCCCCATCCTCCAGCGTCCCCTCGACCTCGGCGCCGACGTCGTCGTGCACTCGATGACGAAGTTTCTGAACGGCCATGCCGACGTCGTGGCCGGCATGATCGTCGCGAAAACCGCCGAGGACGACGCGGCGATGCGGAAGATATTTCACCAGCTCGGCGGCTGCATCGATCCGCTCGACGCCTTTCTCGTCTCGCGGGGTCTCAAGACCCTCGCGCTTCGGATGGAGCGCCACTGCGCAAACGCCGGGCGCGTCGCGCGGTTTCTCGAGACGCACCCGAAGGTCGCCAAGGTCAATTATCCCTGGCTCCCGTCGCACCCGCAGCACGAGCTCGCGAAGCGCCAGATGCGGGGTGGCGGAGGGGTCGTGAGCTTCGAGCTCGCCGGCGGGATCGAGGCCGGCAAGACCCTCATGAACTCGGTGCGGCTCTGCACGCTCGCCGTGAGCCTCGGCGGCGTCGAGACGCTCATCGAGCATCCCGCTTCCATGACGCACGCCTCCATGGGCAGGGACGCCCGCGCGCGCGCCGGCATCCCGGAGGGGCTCGTGCGCGTCTCGGTCGGCATCGAGCGGGCGGACGAGATCATCGCGGATCTCGAGCAGGGGCTCGCGAAGACATGATGACCTGGAGCGAATACGCGCAGATCGTCGTCGCGTTCATCGTGATCACCGATCCCATCGGCGCGATACCGCTCTTCGTCGGCCTCACGGCGAATCAGTCCGAGCCTGAGCGCAAGCGCACCGCCGACGTCGCCTGTTTCTCGGTTGCCATCATTCTCGTGGTGTCGTGTTTTCTCGGCGAATGGATACTCAAGATCTTCGGAATCAGCATCGCCTCGTTCCGGATCGGCGGGGGGATACTGCTGCTGCTCCTCTCGATCGCCATGATGCAGGCCAAGGTGATCGCGGCGAAACAGACCGAGAAGGAGGCGGAGGAGGCGACGGGAAAGGAGCACGTCGCCGTCGTGCCGCTCGCGATCCCGCTCATCGCCGGCCCCGGCGCGATCAGCCTCGGCATCATCTACGCCGAGAAGGTGACCGGCGTCGTCAATACGGCCTTCCTCGTACTGAGCTGCATTCTCGTCTCGGCGATCATGTGGGCGGCGCTTCGGCTCTCGACGAGGATCTCCCGAGTGCTCGGCCAGACGGGCATCAACATCGCGACCCGCATCATGGGGCTCATCCTCGCGGCGCTCGCCGTCGAGTTCATCGCGAGCGGCTACAAGGTGCTCTTCAAGTAGCGCCGCGCCCCGCGACGGGCGGCGATCCTCGATGAATCGGCCCGCACGCCGCCCGCGCGCGTCCCGGGAAATGAGCGAGGGAGTGTCTTTCGACACTCCC
>DHHN01000052.1:0-2455 GCA_002403295.1 bacterium UBP1_UBA4771
GGTCGATCTTTTCGGCGGCGGCGGCGCGCCGGCCGACACGTCCGACTGCATGCATCTTCGGCGCCCCGTTTCCGCGCCGCAATCCGGGAGCCCGTGATTCAAGAGAAAGCCCGAGGCGGCCTTCCGCTTTCGGGCGATTGACGCCGGCGCACGACAGTGATATGATAATGACATAGAATAAATCGAACGCGCTGAATGGCGAATGAGCGGTATCCGCATGTGCTAGAACGCATTACAGGCTGTTTGCTCCGCTGCGCGCGGCATCCGCGCGGCGCATGAAAAAGGGGGGGGCCGCATGAAATTGCTACCGGCTTCGCTCGCTGTCTTTCTCGCGCTGTCGCTTGTCGCCCTTTCCGCCAGCGGCGATCCCCTCTCCTGGGTCGAACTTCGAGCCGACAGCATCGCTTTCCATTTTCCGGGGCACGGATTGATCGAGATCACCGCCTGGTATTCCGTCATCAACAATATGGACCATGACGAGGTCGTCGTGAGCGACATAGCGTTTTCGCTGGATGGAGAGGTGATCGACATCCAGCCGATCGATGTGACGAGGTCGCTGAACGAATGTCGCCTGTTCGAAACGCCGACGGAATGCAAGGGCGATTGCTATGTTTCTCCGATGCCGCCCATACAGCTCGGCATGTGCCAGTGGTTTTACCGCCAGCCGATGGACACCATCCCGGAAGGGTGTTTTTGCTTTTATTCGGCGCAGATCGTATCCACGCTCCCGTACTCCGGCCAACAGACCGCTTCCTTTTGCCTGGATCCCGGCAATGCTCTCTGGGAGCCGAGCGAGGGCAACAATCGGCGATCGATGTTCGTGGGACCGGTTGCGGCTGAACAGACGAGTTGGGGCGGCGTCAAGGTTCTCTACTAAGGAGGAATGACGCGAGCGGCGCGCCCCGAGCTCGCGCAGCGCCGGGTCAAAATCGCGCCGCCCGGCATGACGGAGCCTTTTCCCCGCCGTCCCAAGGGACGGGGCTTGTTCCGCTTTCGAATGCGCCGCCGCGCAGGGGGGGGATCGTTATGGACCGGATCGATAGTCTTCGGCGGCTGCCCTTCGAACTCGCGTACCTCGCGCTTCTCACCGCGTACCGCATCAAACCGCTCAGCCGCTGGGAATCCGCTCTCGATCCGCGCGGCATCGACGTGCTCGCCGGGCTCGGCCTCGAGATCGCCGAGATCGACCGGCGCACGCTCTTCGGCCGCCGGCTGCGCAACGTCGTTTTCTCGATGAGTCCGCCCCGCGTGAGGGAGTATCGAAGGCGTTTCGACGGCCTGCGCCTCCGTGGATCCGGCGTCGAGACGCGGCTCGAGGGATGGTTCTTCGGCTATCCTTCGTGCTGCGTCGACCGGTTCGTGCGGACGCCCTATGCGGAAAACGGATTGTTGGAGAAGGATCGGCGCATTCTATTTCATTGGGCTTGCCCGGATTGCGCGGGCACTGAATCGCTGCTTCGGGAGTGCCGGCGGGTCCACGCCGAATGCGTTCGGATCATGGGCGGCGAGCCGGGGCGCGCCGCCCCCGCGTGCGTGGGAGAGGCGCGCTCCTCCGGCGCGGCCATGCCCTGGGCAGCGTCGATCGCGGCTCTCGCGCTGCTCTGCAGCCTTCAGGGCGCGGCGGCGAACGATCCGCACGTGCTTCCCGCCCCCGACGACTCGGATGGCGACGGCCTCTCGTACGCGGAGGAGCGCCTGCTCGGCATGTGCCCGACCCTCTCCGACGCCGACGGCAACGCGATCCGCGACGGCATCGACGCGAGCGTGATGCTGCACGCGATGATCGCCGCGCTTCCGGCCTCGCCGGTGCCCGACGGCCCGTACGCGCTCGAGGTGCCGATGGACGGCCTCGAGCAATGCGCTGTCTGCGGAGCGCTGGTCAACATGGGCTATTACCGTATCATCCATCCGCTCCGGCGCCTCGAGGCCGAGCTGCCCGTCATCGCCCTTCACTACCTTCAGCACGGGAGCGTCGGTTACGAAGGCGACGTTCACGGCGCGGGAAGGGCAGATATCGAAGGGCTCAAGGCGATACTATTTCCTTCGGATCCGGCTCACCATATGTGCCGCCCCGTCGAAGAGGACATCGACGGCGATATGCTCGGGAGCGACGAGGAGGCTCTGCTCGGCACCGATCCCGCCGATCCCGACACGGACGGCGATTCGCTCGGGGACGCCCCGCAGACGGCCGAGCGGCTTCTCGCCGCGCTGAGCGCCCTCCCGCGCGAGGAGAGACCGGACGGTCCCTTCGTCGTCGATCACGAGGAACGAGGGCTCGAGGCGTGCGCGACGTGCGGCCGTTTGATGAATATGGGATATTTGGAGATCGTGAATCCGCTCGAGGGGTTCTCGCTCCAGCTCCCGTATGTCGCGCTCCACTACCTCGCGCACGGAAGCTTCGGGGCTTCCGGCGACGTTCACGTGAACGCGGACGTGCTGCCGTCCGTGATCGATG
>DHHN01000052.1:2575-3622 GCA_002403295.1 bacterium UBP1_UBA4771
TGTCCCGAAGGAGAGCTCGAGCCCGCCGACCGGATCTTCGTGAAGCATAATCCCACGTTCGGAACGTACCACTGCCTGATCTGCGGCGAAGCGATAAACATGGGGTTCATGCGGATCGTCAACCCGGCGAAGGGATCGGAAACGAACCTCAGCTACTACAATCACCACTTCATGGCGTGCGGCGGCCTTTCGACCGACCGCCCCGGCCTCTATCCCCGGGCCGATGTCGCGTCGCTCGTCGGCGTGCTCGATCTGGCGGTCGCGGCCGCCGACGTTCCGTCGCCCGCTCGCGCGATCCTATCGAGCGCGCCGAATCCGTTCAACGGCGCGACCAAAATATCGCTCCACATGCCCGCGGCGGCCGATATCGGCGTCGCCGTGTTCGATGCGGCGGGGAGAAGAGTCCGCGAGCTCCACGCCGGCCGCGTGCCGGCCGGCGCGAGCGAGTTTCTCTGGAACGGGAAGGATGCATCGGGGCGCGAGCTCGCGCCGGGCGTCTACTTCTGCGCGATCCGGATCGGCTCGATCTCTCTTTCAAAGAAGATGGTAATGGTGAGGTAGCGGCGCCGCGCCCGATTTCAAGCATGCGCGCCGGTTCGTTTAACGCGCGGCCAACCGGCGTCCGGGGCGGGAGGATCACTCGACACGGTCCGCGACGACGCCCCGCGCCGTCGTCAGGTACACGGCGAACGAGGCGAGCCAGTGTCCGCCCTCGTAGTGCTCGCCCGTCACGGAGCGCAGTCCGGATTCGGCATGAGCCGCGGCCGCGGCGCGAAGGGCCGGAACCCGGGGGTCGTTCCGCGGAAGGCCCCGGGCGATCCCCTCGAGCATCCAGGCGCGGCTCAGATTGAGGCCGTCGAGGTGAACGAGCTTTCCGTCGGCGGGATCGGTGACGACGCCCGGCTCGAGCCAGCCGCTCCCGCCGTCCCGCGGGATCCCCGGCAGAAACGATTCGAGCCATTTCGCGTACTCGTCGGGCTCGAGGATCCGCCGCACGAGATCCGCCTCCGCGAGACAGGGCGAGAGGAAGTCCTCGCCCGAGGGCTC
>DHHN01000052.1:3650-4423 GCA_002403295.1 bacterium UBP1_UBA4771
GCCCGAGACGCGGGACCAGTCGAGCGCGAGCCCGAGGGCGAACGCCGTTTGGCTGTGCTCGCCCGAGCGGACGGGGTGAGAGAGCTTCGGAAGCCAGCTCCCGAGCCGCGCCATCGCGATCTTCTCGAGCGGCGCGAGCGTCTCCTGCCACCCGCGGGCCCGGGGGTCGTCCCATTCCCTGAGCTCGGCGGCGAGCTGCAGGAGCCACGCGAGACCGTAGGGCCGCTCGAAGGAGGCGCGGTCCTTGGCCGAGAGATAATCGACCTCGGCCGCGATCTTTTCGGCGGTCAGGCTGCGGGACAGGGCTTCCTTCGCCGGCGCTGCGAATGGAGCTTCGGGATACAGACGCGCGAGCCGAACGAGGAGCCAATGGCCGTGAACGGCCGAATGCCAGTCGAAACAGCCGCAGAAGGCCGGCGTGAGGTTTCGGGGCGGAAGGACGTCGTCGTCGCTCGAGAGAACGTGCGCGATCTTGTTGGGATACTCCTGATGGACGCACTTCAAGGCCAACGCCGCGAACCGGCCGGCCGTTTCCTCGTCCAGCGGCCGATTCGCGCCCGCGGCAAGGGGGACCGAGGATATCCACGGAACGAGCAACGCCGCGACGGCGATCGATGCGCCTTTGATCCTCATGCGCGGATAGTATCCCCGCGAAGAGAGAGAAATCAAGCACGCATCGGCGCGCGGGCCGACCACGAAGCTTCGTTTTTCCAGCGTGGTGGGGCCGCGCGCAACCGTCCATGGATTTCCGCCCGGCATTTGCCCCCGCCGCC
>DHHN01000116.1:0-1025 GCA_002403295.1 bacterium UBP1_UBA4771
GTCGCCGAGGGGCTCATCGACGCCGTCGGCTGGGAGCGGGACGCGAAAACGGAGCTCGGCGGGCTCGTCTCCGCGCGGCGCCCCGATCGGCTCGAAACCTCGCCCGTCGGGCGGCGGATCTACTGGACCGAGCGCTGGCGGCCGGCTCCCGCCGTCGCCATCGTCGGCGCGTACGGCGGCATCGCATCGGGAAAGAGCGGGCGCAGCCTCTCGAACGGATCGCGCACCATGGGGTCGGCCACCGTCGTCCGCCAGCTCAAGGCCGCGGCGAAGCACCCCGGCGTTCGCGCGATCGTGCTCCGCGTCGACAGCGGCGGCGGTTCGGCGCTCGCGAGCGACGAGATTCTCGAGGAGATCCGCCGGATACAACGGGAGGACAAGCTGCCGGTCGTCGTCTCGATGGGCGACGTCGCGGGCTCCGGCGGCTACTGGATTTCGATGTGCGCCGACCGGATCTTCGCCGATCCCTTCACGATCACGGGGAGCATCGGCGTCGTCTGGTTCAAGCCGGTGCTCGAGCGCCTCTACGAGAAGATCGGGGTCACGAACGAAACGTACAAGCGCGGAGAGCACGCCGACGCGCTCTCCTGGAGCCGCCGCATGACCGCCGAGGAGCTCGGCATGCTCGACGCCCACATCGAGGGCATGTACGACCTCTTCGTCGACAACGTCGCCGCGGGGCGCGGCCTGACGAGCGATCGCGTGCGCGAAATAGGCGGCGGGCGCGTCTATCTCGGCACGCAGGCGCTCGAGCTGCGGCTCATCGACGAGCTCGGAGGCCTCTCGGAGGCCGTGACCGACGCGGCGCGGCGCGGCGGCATCGAGCGCGACTACCGCACCGTCTACTTCAAGGCGTTTCCGGGATTGTTCGGAAGCTTCGAATTCGACGGCGGCCCCGTCGGCATCGCGCGCGCGCTCGGAAGGCTCCTCGCGGGAAGGGGCGAAACGGCGTTCGACGAGACGCTGATCGTGTTCTGAACGACGTCTCCCTCGGCGGAAAACGACGGCGGGAGCCCCGCGGGGGG
>DHHN01000116.1:1108-1548 GCA_002403295.1 bacterium UBP1_UBA4771
GGCAGTTTCGAGACGTCCTCGAGCCCCGCGGGGGTCGTCGAGATGCCGTCGAAGTCCGATCCGAGCCCCACGTGATCGATGCCCGCGATCCCGACCGCGTGATCGATGTGATCGACGAGGCGCGAGAGGGGCACCGGCGGTATGCCCGCCGTCTCCCTCTCGAGCTCGGGCGCGACGGCGCGCCAGGCGAGCTCGCGGTCTCCCCCGTGCGCGGGGGCGATCTCTCGCGCGCGCTCGCGGTAGGCGACCCAGAGCGCGCTCACGCGCTCGTGGTACCCCTTGTCGAGAAAGCCGGGGAAGAAATTGACGCACACGACGCCGCCGTGAGCGGCGACGGCCCGGAGCACGTCGTCGCTCACGTTCCGGGGGATGTCGCAGAGCGCGCGCATGCACGAGTGCGACACGATCACCGGGCGTTTCGTCACGGCGAGGACGTCGCG
>DHHN01000116.1:1598-6252 GCA_002403295.1 bacterium UBP1_UBA4771
TCGTCGGAGGAGTCGGCGAATTTATTCGTGTTCATCCACGTCAGCGTCAGGCACCGCACGCCGCGCTCGTAGAAGCCCCGGAGGACCGCCGGGTCGTCGCCGATGACGTGCCCCCCCTCGATGCCGACGATCGCGGCGAGCTTCCCGCGTTTCACGATGCGTCTGACGTCCCGCCCGTCGAGGGCGATCTCCATGCGGTCGGCGTGGCGCCTCGCCTGCTCGTGGATGGCGCCGATCATGGCTTCGGCGCGGCGCGCGCAGAGGGTCTCGGGCAGCTGCGGCGACACCCAGACGGCGAAGATCTGCGCGTCGAGCCCCCCCTCGAGCGCGCGGGGAAGATCGATGTGTCCGTCCCGGCGGCGCTCGCCGAGGTCGATCGGGCCCTCGCCGACGAGCCGCATCGCCGTATCGCAGTGCGCGTCGAACACGACGGCTCCGCGGTGAATTTTCATGGCGCTGTCCATGCCGCCTCCCCCTGCCGTTCCCGCCGGCGACGGGATCGCCGGCGCGAGGAGCATCGCGATGATCGCCGCCGTTCTCATGCCGCGCTCTTCCTCCGCGCGGCGGGTTCCGGCGCCGCGCGCGAGCAACGCTACACCAGCGCGCCCCGGCGCTCAAGGAGGAACCGGGGGGCGCGGGCGAAAAAAAAGCCGGCGGGAACCTCCGGGGCTCCCGCCGGCCTCGCTCGCCGCCCGCGCCGCGGGTCAGCGGATGATTCTCGCGGCCGTCGCCACGTCCCCGTACACGTAGAGGGCGTACGGGAGAAGGCTCTTCTTGCTCTTTACCGCGTATTGGTCCGCGCCCGGACCGTTGAAGCGGATATCGGGATCGTTGCTCACGAAGAAGTTCCAGTCGCCCGCGCCGCCGCCGTTCGCGTAATAGTCGAGATCCTCGACGACCCTGCCGTGGTAGAAATCGAGCCAGATGGCGTTGAGGGTCGCGGGGTAGGTATTCTCCATCACGTAGTAGGAGGTGAGGGCTATCTGAATGTTCCTCACGTTCTGCACCACGACGGCCACCTCGGCGGCCTTCTTCGAGCGGAAGTAGTTCGACATGACGATCGTCGCCAGGAATCCGATGATCTCGATGACGATAAAGAGCTCGAGGATGGTGAATCCGGCGTCGCCGATGCGGCGGAGGAGCGATCTCCGGGCCGCGAATCTCCGCGGGCATCGCGCAAAAATGCCGTGTGCGCGTCGCATTGTGCAATCCTCCCCCCGCGGGGAACCGCTCATCCCCCGCGTTGTCATTCGCCGGAGGGGACTCTTGCAAGAACCGTGACAAAAAGGAAGCGGCCCCCGGCGATGGGGGCCGCATAATAGCATGCGAGAGCGAACGTTAGATGGATCGCCCGGCGCTCAGACCGGCTCGACCTTCTTGATCTCGGGAACTTTCTCCTTCAGCACGCGCTCGATTCCGAAGGCGAGCGTCATCTGCGACATCGGACAGCCCGCGCAGGCGCCCTTGAGCCGCAGCTTCACGACGCCGTCCTTGACGTCCACGAGCTCGACGTCCCCGCCGTCGGCCTGAAGACTCGGCCGGATCTGGTTGAGTATCTCTTCCACCTTTTCGCGCATCGATTCCACCTCCAGAAAGGAACGAACTGAAGATAACAGGTTCGCGCCGACGCGCCAAGCTCGCTTTTTCTTGGAACGAACCGCCGGATTCCGCGTATATGAATTTGACACGGCGGCCGCCGTCTTGCATAATTAGATAGCGGCAAGGCCCCACGACCCGCCCTGTCCCCCGCGTGTTACCCCCACGCACAGACCCCCATCCCACCGGAAGATACATGCGTCCGGACCGCCGGCGATGCCACCGGCCTGCCCGGACCGCGCCCGGGAGGTGGTGCGCAAACTGAAGCCGGTGTTCGTAAATTATTCGCATCTATCGGTTCACATTTTCATAGCATGGGGGGAATCAGCTATGAAGAAGAATTCCATTCTGCTGCTCAGCATATGCCTCGTCGCCCTCCTCTGGGGATCGGTCGCGGCCCGCGACGCCGCGAATTCCGGCCTGCGCCCGATGCGCGATATCGGCGAGGACGCGCTATCGGGAGCGACCGATCCCGGGCTTCGGGGCATGTACGAAACCGCGGCGACGGACACGTACTGCCTCGTCTGGTACAACTTCGAAACGAGCAACTGGCAGGGGTGGACGAAGCTCGACCGCACGGCCCAGGTCGACACGTTCTTCCACGTGGACGATTTCGCCGGTCTCGGCGGGGGCAGCTTCGGCGGCCTCGTCCCGCTGCAGGGCTCGAAGTCGATGTGGTGCGGCGTCCGCGCCAATCCGGCCGATCCGTACCTATGCGGGTGGCTCAGGGCGCCCGGCTACGGCAACGACTGGGAACAGTACCTGACGACGAGCGCCATCTCGTTCGTCGGCGCCATAACCTTCGACTACCGCGTCGCGTACGATTCGGAACCCGGCTACGACTACACGTACGTGGAATACGACGCGGGCGGGAACAACTGGGTGAGGATCGCCGCCTACGACGACTGCGGCGACAGCGTCGCGAGCCACTTCCTGCCCCTCCCGCAGGCGCGCACGAAGCTCCGCTTCCACTTCAGCGCCGACGGCGCTTGGAGCGACGAGGACGGCCTCTGGAACACGGACGGCGGGTGCATCGTCGACGAGCTCCGCATCCGCGACTCGGCGGGTCTCAACGCGTATCAGGACTTCGAGGGGGTTCCGGTCGGAGCGAAAAAGGCGGGGATCTGGACGGCCGCGCCCGCGTCTCCGTACGGCAGCTACGTCGGCCTCAGGAACAACCTCGCCGACAAGGATCCCTGCGGCGAAAACTTCGGAACGCAAGTCGTGTTCTTCATCGGCTCGCCGAACCCGAGCTCGAGCTATCCCGGCCTCTACGACACGCCGTTCTGCTCCGGCCCGGGCAACCTCTCGGATCCGTGCCATTTCGAGTACATCGTCTCGCCGGTCATCGACATGACGAAGTACACGACGAACAACGGCAGCGTCCAGAACGGCACGATCCCCGCGGGAGACCTGCCGCTTCTCGCCGGCGCCCAGCTGTGGTTCACCGTGTACCGCGATCTGCCGCAGCTCAACCTCGTGTACTACCGGTGGAGCGTCCGGAATATCGTGAACGGATGTCCCGGCCAGTGGCTCGACCGCAACTACGTCTATTACGGCGAGGACCAGGACTACATATTCTCGCTCTTCGGCGTGAGCGACCTTCTCACGAGCAACCAGGTGCAGATCGGCATCGGCATCAAGGACATGTGCTCGGTCTGGTACAACCAGTTCGGCAACTGCGCGCAGCACACGCCGTCGCCGTGGATCGACAACATCCGGCTCGAACGCTACAAGACCACGGGGCCGCAATGGTCGAGCCGCAGCGACAGGATCGATCTGTTCCAGGACAACTTCCCCTCCGACGAGTTCGACCTCGAGAGCCTCATCCGCGCCGACGGAGGCAACGACCTGCTGCCGAACAACAGCCCGAACATCAGGCCGAGCGACTCGATCGTCGTGAACTGCAGCTCGCCTCTCGGCGGCGGCATCGCGACCGATCCGGCCGGCGGTCCGGCCGTGTACCTGCACGTGAAGTGCACGTACGTCGGCAACGACATGGCCAAGCCGGCCCAGATCGCCGGCCCGCAGCTCGCCGGAAGCGTGGCAACCGGCACGCCGCCGGTGCCCATCAGCTTCCGCTACGTGAGCGACAACGGCACGTGGACGATCATCCAGTGCGACACGGCGCGCACGGGGGGCGGCACCGTCGCCGACCGGTACATGGTCGACCTCAACGACGAGCTCTTCACCCGCGGCTACATGATCGAGTACTACTTCAAGGCGAGGGACAACGCGGGCGCCGAATCGACCATCCCGGGGTGGGTCGGACGGACCGGCGCGGGGCCGTACTTCGAGTTCACCTGCCTGCCGACGCTGAACAGCAACGTGCTCTTCGTCGACGACTTCGAGGGACGCGGCACCTTCGTGGGGAACGTGCAGAGCTACTGGGACCCCGTGTTCAGGGCGGTGCTTCCCGTGAATAACCAGCCCGACCGTTACGACGTGAACGGGCCCTCGTCCGGCGTTTCGAACGGGCCGGGGAGCCGCGCCAAGAATAAGCACCTCATCGACCACTACGACATCATCGTTTGGGATTGCGGCAACCTCAACTCCGTGACGATCAGCGACGGCACGGTCAACAGCGACAAGAGCAACGACTGCCAGATGCTCATCGACTGGATGAACCTCTCCGAGCACTCGTGCGGACTCTGGATCTGCGGCGACGAGATCGCGAACGATCTCGACATTTGCGGCACGGCCCAGGCGATCGGTCTCATGAGCACGTGGTGCGGCGTCGACTTCGTCGACGAGAGCTACTACAACCTCACCGGCGGCCGCACGGGCGGCGGCGTCGTCACGCCGCTTCTCACCGGCGACGCCGAGGGCATCTTGTACCACGGCGGCGCCCCCGACAAAACCTACGCGTACGGCGGCTGCCCCATCGTCAACCAGTTCGACATCCTCGAGAAGACGGCGAGCGGCGCCTACGCGCTGCGGTATCCGCCGCACATGGGCACGAGCTACTACGCGGCGATCCAAGCGCACAAAACGAACAGCGGCGGCCACGACGTCCGCACGATGTGGTTCGGCTTCAGCTACATGTACGTTCGCGACG
>DHHN01000090.1:0-1809 GCA_002403295.1 bacterium UBP1_UBA4771
CCCCCGAGGGTCTCGACGAAACGCTCGACGTCGCGGCCGGGATTCTCGGCCCCGAGAAGGCCGCCCTCGCCGCCCTCGACATGGCCCTTCACGATCTCCGCGGCAAGCGGCTCGGCGAGCCGCTCCACCGAACGCTCGGGCTCGACGCCTCGCGCGCGCCCGTCACGTCGTTCACGATCGGCATCGACACCCCCGCCGTCATCGCGGAGAAGGTGCGCGAGGCCGCGGACTTCCCCGTGCTCAAGATAAAAATGGGCCTCGAGAACGACCGCGAGATCCTCGAGACGGTGCGCCGTGTCACCGGCCGCCCGCTTCGCATCGACGCAAACGAGGGCTGGACGCGGGATGAGGCCGTCGAGAAGCTCCGCTGGCTCGAAGGGCGGGGGATCGAGCTCGTCGAGCAGCCGCTCCCCGCCGGCGACCTCGAGGGGATGCGCATGCTCGCCGCGCGCACGTCCATTCCGCTTTTCGCGGACGAGAGCGTGCGATCGGCGGACGATATCCCGGAGCTCGCCGGCGTCTTTCGGGGAATCAACGTCAAGCTCATGAAATGCGGCGGCATTCGCGAAGCGCTCCGCCTCGTCCGCGCGGCGCGCGCGCACGGCATGACGATCATGCTCGGCTGCATGATCGAAAGCTCGGTGGGGATAACGGCCGCGGCGCAGATCTCGCCGCTCGTCGATTACGCGGACCTCGACGGGAACCTGCTCATCCGGAACGATCCGGCCGCGGGAGTGACGCACGACGCCGGCAGGCTCGTTCTTCCCGAAGGGCCCGGACTCGGCGTTTCGCTCCGCGAGGGAACGGTGCTCGAGGCGGTCAGAGCGGACGCGCGGCGGCGGCGCGAATGAGCTCCTCCGCCTCGGCGAGAAGGGCGTCCGTCACGGCGATGGATCGAGCGACGAGCGGGCGGACGAAAAAGAGCACGATCTCTCCCGGCGTCTCGAACCCCAGCCGCACGAGCGCGAGCGCGTAGACGGCCGCCTGCGGCCGGTACGAGGCGAGCCGTTCCTCGATCGCGTCCTCCGCGATATCGTCCGTCTTGAAATCCACGGCCGTCCAGCGTCCCTCCTCCTCGAACAGGAGATCGATCCGCCCCTGCACGAATCCGCCAGCGACCGGCACGATGAAGGGAGCCTCCCGGAAGCGCCGCGCCGCGCGCGAGGCGCGTTTCATGAGATCGGAATCGAGCGCCGACGCCGCGAGCCGTTCGAGGGCCGCCGCCTCGCCGTCGATGCCGAGATCGGCGGCGACCGACGCCGAGAGCCCGAAAAGCGCCGATGCTTCGCCCGGCTCGGCCCGCTCCATGACGCGATGGAAGGCCTCGCCGAAGAGCGCGGCCCGGCGCGCCGGGAATCCTCCGCGCGCGGGCGCCTCGTCCGGCGCGCGACGCTCGGCCTCCTCGGCCCGTTCCGGGGCGAGACGCGAGGGCGCGATGAGAGCCGGCGCCCGGGAGGCGCGATCGATGAGAGCGAGCCGCCGCAGGCGCCACTCTTCCCGGAGACGCTCGTGGCGCTCCCGCTCCGCGGGCGGCGGCTCGTCGAGACGGACGAACGGACGGTCATCGCCGCGAAGGGGCGGCATGGCGGAAAAACGCCACTCGGCGACGGGGCCGCGGCCCGGCTCGAGATTCCCGCCCACGATATCGAAGTAGCCGCCGCCTTTCGGGGCGCGGGGAACGACCAGGAGATCGCCCGCCCGTGTCGCCGCGACGTACAGCAGCCGCACGGTCTCCGCGTTCTCGCGGAGATTCTCCCGTTCCGCGAGCGTCTCGAAGTCGCCCGTCTCGAGCGAATCGCCGATCCGGAA
>DHHN01000090.1:1848-8116 GCA_002403295.1 bacterium UBP1_UBA4771
CCTTTCGCCTTGTGAACGGTGAGAAGCCGCACCGCGTTCTCGTCCTCCTCGACCATCGGGGATTCGCTCTCCTCGGAGGCGAGGACCTCCTGATCTCGGAACCACCGGGCGAAACGCCGGTAGCCGCCCGCCGCCGCGTCGAAGGCGCGGGCCCCGGCGACCGCCTTTCTGATGTTGGCCGCGCGCTGGTCGCCGTGCGGGCGGAGCAGCGAAAGCTCGAGAAACTTCGTGCGGGCGAGGAGCGCGAGCATCGTGCGCGAGGGCCCCGCGTCGTTCCGGGAGAGATGGAGCTCCCTCAAGAGACCGAACGAAGCGGCGAGATCGGGAAACTCCTCGCACGGGGCCGCGCCGGGATCGAGATACTCGAGGCGTCCGCCCGCGCGCGTGAAAAGGAAGATCTCCTCGTCGCTCGCGCCGAAAAGCGGCGACCGGAGCGCGCCGAGAAGCGCGAGCGGATCGTAGGGATCCTCGATCGCCCAGACCGCGGAGGCGAGCGCGCGTATCTCTTCGCGCGTGTAGTAGAGTTTGCCTCCCTCGACGATGTAGGGGATGTTCTCGGCGCGCAGGGGATCCTCGTAGTTGTCGATGCCGGTCGTGCCCGGATAGACGATCGCGACGTGGCGGTAGGAAAGCGGCTCCATGAGACGCGTCGCCGGATCCATCACCTCGAGCCCCGACGAAACGAGATGCCGGACGATCCGCGCGACCGCTTCCCCCTCGCGCCGCCTGACGGCGCCGGACGAGGGCTTCTCCTCCTCCATCTCGAGATCGAAAACGACGACGGGGGCGCCGTCCCCGGGACGCCATGCCCGTATCTCGTCGTAGCGCGGCTGGTATCGCCCCTCGGGCGGCGGCTGCATGAGGGCGGAAAATGTCCCGTTCACCCATTCGACGATGCCGGGAACGGACCGGAAGTTCTGGACGATCGAGAGCCGGTCCCCGCCCCCGGAGACGAGCCGTTCCTTGACGAGCTCGTATATCTCGACGTCCGCCTTGCGGAAGCGGTAGATGCTCTGCTTCGGATCCCCCACGATGAATAGCTTTCCCCGTGCGGGGGCGGCGTCGACGCCGTCGCCGCGCCCGCACGCGAGCAGCCAGATGATCTCGGCCTGCAGGGGATCGGTGTCCTGAAACTCGTCGACGAGCAGAAAGCGGTACCGCCGGCGGAGCGCGTCGAGCGCCGCCGGGCGCTTGCAAAGCTCGCGCATCCGTATGAGCAGATCGTCGAAATCGAGAAGGCCCCCGGCCGCCTTGCGCTCCTCGGCGAAACGGAGAAAAGCGTCGAAGAGATCGTCGAGCGCCGCGGCGACGGCGTCGGAGACGCGTGCGCGCGCCTCGCCCTGCAGCCGGGCAAGCTCCTCGAAGACGCCCTTTTGGGCGGCGCAGGAGCCGGGCGGGCGCCAGTTGGATTTGTTGCCTTTCGGCTTCGAAATCTCGAGGGAGAGGAGCGCCCGCTCGAGATCCTCCCCGCGAATCGTCTCGAGGCGGGCCGCCTCGCCGACGAGCTCCGCGATCGCGGCGAATCCGCGGTCGCTCTCGTTCGCGCAGTCGTTTCGGGCGAGGACGCGGAGCCGCTCGATCCTGCCCATGAAGGCGCCGCGGAGCTCTTCGACATCGAGCGGCGGGCTCTCCCGCCGCGGGCTCGAGCCGCGCCCGCGATCGCCCGGAGGGGGCCCCGCGGGGACTTCCGCGAAGATGCCCTCGCAGGAGCGCTCGCCGCGCCGCTCGTACGCCGCTCTCGCCATGCCGGGAAGATGCGCGACCGATCCGCCGAGGGAGACGAAGCGGCGGATCGCCTCTCCGTGAACCTCGGCCCGCCCGAGGAGAAAATCGCTCCAGCATTCGTCGAAAAAGAGCGATCCCTCGAGCGCGTCGAGTTGCGTGAACATGGGATCGATCCCCGCCTCGACCGGGTGCTCCCGGAGCACGGATGCCGCGAACGAGTGGATCGTGGAGATCGGCGCGCGCTCGAGGCGGTCGAGGGCCGCTTCGAGATTGCGGCGGCCGGGGGAGACGGCGGCGTCCCCGGAGAGCCTGCGCTCGATCTCCCGGCGTATGCGGATCTTCATCTCCCCGGCGGCCTTCTCGGTAAAGGTGATCGCGACGACCTCCTCCACCGCCGCCCGTCCGCTCTCGACGATCGCGAGAAAACGCTCGACGAGGAGAGTCGTCTTCCCCGTGCCGGCCCCCGCCTCGACGCAGAACGAGCGGTCGAGATCGCGGGCGGCGCGCTCGCGCGCCTCGCGGTCGACCGGCTCTCCCGCGCGCGATCTCATGACTCCTCCCCCGCGGCGCCCCGCATCTCGAGGTAGGCGAGCGCGCGCGGATCGTGCCGCGCCTTTCTCTCGAAGAGGCGCGCGGCCCCCGCCGTGCACGCGATCTTGAAATCGCAGTACCGGCATGTCTCGTCGCCGGCCGGAGCGAAGAAGAGGCCCTCCTCGATGCCGCGCGTCGTCGTCTCGATGATCCGCGCGAATGTTTCGCCGCTCTCGTTCCAGCGATTCCCGGAGAATCGCACGGAACGCTTTCCTCCCGCTCCGACGCGCCGGTAGAGCGCCTCGCCCGCCTCGACGGGTCGATCGAGAAGCCGCGAAGCGGCCAAGAGATATACGGGAAGCTGGAGAGCCGTCCCGCCGCCGAGGTCCTGATCCCGTCCCCCGAGACGCCCCGTCTTGTAATCGATGACGCGGAAACGCCCGTCCGGCGCGACGTCGATGCGGTCGATCCGCCCGTGAAAGTGGACGAGCCGGTCGCCCCGGTCGTGGGCGACGGCGGCCCGGTCCCCTCCTCGTCCGAACGGCCGCTCGAAATGAACCGGCATGAAGTCGTCGGGATCGAGGCGTTCCTCCTCGAGAAAGAAGCGTATCGACTCGATCACGATGCGCTTCTCCATTTCCCAGAAGACGGGGAGCCCGACCGGCTCCGTTCGCGGAAACTCCGCGAGCATTGTTTCGGCGACCCGGTCGGCTATGGCGAAAAGCCGATCCGGCGGCGCCTCCCTCGCCGGAAGGAATCCGGCCGAGGCGAGCTCGTCGAACACGCCGGCGAGTATGCGGTGAACGAGTATGCCGCGCTGAGCGGGGGTCGCGGAGACGATCCGCTCGGGCTCTTCGAGCGCCTCGACATCGAGGAGATCTCCGACGAAATACGCGAAGGGGCAGCCGGCCCAACGTTCAAGCGCCGTCGGGGAGAACCGGTATCCGCGCTCCTCCATGCCGCGACGGAGCTCCTCCCGCGCGCGCGCCGACGACATGACGCCGTCGTAGGGCGTGAACTCCCGCGAACCCCATCGGCCGCGCACGAGGCGCGCGCCCCGCAGGAAAAACCGGTTCGCCGGGGGCGCGCCGGCGCCGCCGCGCGATGCGCGCGCCGATTCGAAATCGAACTCGGCGAGGCTCATGATCTCGAGCCCGCGCCGCTCCGGCCCTCCCCTCCCGAGGCGTATCGCCCCGGCCTGCGGCGCTCCGGCGCCGTTCGCCGCGCCGAACCCCGCATATCGGAGAACGAACGACGGCATCCGCTCCTTTCCCGTACCCTGCTCGAAGCGGGGAACGCTCAGCACGCAATCGCCGCGGGCCGACTCGAGCGCCATGGCGAAGAGAAGCGCATCCTCTGCGGCGCGCTCGCTTTTTCGGGAGAGAGCGATCGCGCCGGACGACCAGGCGCCGAGCGCGGCCCGGGCGTCGTCGTGGAGAAACGGATCCTGGCGCGCGGGACCTGGGAAGAGACGCTCGGCGAGACCCGGCATGAACACCGCCTCGAAAGAGAGCCCGCGCGCCTCGTGGAGGGACAACACGCTGACGCCGCCGCCGCCGAACCGGCCATGCGCGGCGCGCGCCTCCTCGATCGCCGCGGCGGCGACGCGGAAAAACCGTCCGGGCGTCGCGGCGCTTCCGAGCGCGTCGAGCCGCCCGAGCGACTCGACGATCCCGCAGACGCGTTCGACGTCCTCGGACGGGGCGAAGAGCCCGCGAACGAGCGCGGCGAAGCGCTCCGAACGCTCGGTCCACCCGGCGGCGCCCCGCATCGACGGCAGCGCCTCGTCGATCCTCCGCAGCACGGTGTGCGCGTGCCGGACCGCGGCGAGCGAGCGCTCGTGCATCTTCCCCTTCTCGACGGCCGTCGCGATGCGGGAGGCGAGCGCGGCGTTCTCCTCGATCCATCCCCGCTCGCCGACGATACCCGCCTCTGCGCTGTCGCGAACCCAGAGGGCGAGATGATCGGCGGCGGCGTCTTCCGCGTCGAAGGCGCGAAGCGGCGCCGAGACGAGAAACTCGACGAGCTCGCGCCGCTCGAGACCGCGATCGAGGAGCGCGAGCAGGGCGCGGACGGCCTTCGCGGCCGGGCTCGTCACGGTGAGCGGACGCGAGCCGAGCGCATACGGTATCCCCGCCTCGTCGAAGATCTCTCCGACGAGATCGGCATAGGCCTGCGGCGCGGGGAGAACGACCGCAACGTCGTCGAAGAGAAGGCGCCCGTCGCGGACGAGCGTGAGGATGCGACGCGCGATCTCGCGTATCTCCTCCTCCTCGCCGGGGAGACTGAGGAGCACGGGCGCGTCCGCGCCGACCCGGCCGGGCCCGCCGCCTCCCGCGCCCGCGTCCCGCACGTCAAACCCTTCCCGTTCGAGGCGCTCGCGCAACCGCCCGGCGAAACGATGGGCCTCCCCGCCGCTCCAGGGCAGGAAGATCTCGAGATCGGCCCGCGAGGCGACGCGCTCGAGGACGCGCCGTTGCATCTCGTTCAGATCGTAGAACCCGTACACGTAGATCGTCGAGCGGAGCGCTTCCGGAACGCCCCCCCGGAGCGCGTCCTCGAATATCGAGTGGAGATCTCCCCCGAGCGCCTCGACGCGTTCCCGGTATCGCCCGAAGAGCGCGAGCGTTCCGCGGGCCTTCTCGTCGAAGCGCCCGGCCGCGCCGCTCTCTCCGAGCAGCCGCCGGGCGAGCTCCCCGGTGCAGCCGCCCTCGGAAAGATCGGCGAACGTCGCGGAAAGCGCCCCCCCGAACCCTTTCATCCCGGCCGTCTCCCCGAACACGGCCGGCACGCGGGGCCCCGCGAGAATCTCGTCGACGATCACGCCGGCGGCGAACGGAGGAAGGAGCGCGCGCGGGCCTTCCGGAACGGTCTCGGCGAGGGCGCGCGCGAGATCGGCGAAGGTCATGAACCGCACGTTGAAGACGCCGCCGAGCCGGCGGGCGAGCGAGCGGCCGAGATGAGCGGCAAGGAGGTTCGATCCGACGAGAATCGTGAGGGGACGGGCGCGGTCGGACCGGCGCGCCGCCTCGATGCGATCGAGGAGCGCCGGTTCGAGATCACGATGCATCCTGCCGGCGGATACGATTCGGCCCATGGAAGCCCCTGCGGATGGAGATGCCGGTGCGGGGAGCCGCGCCCCCGCACCGGCGTCGCGACAATATCAACCGGCGATCCCTTACGACTTGCTCTTCATGCGGCGCCGCATGAAGATCGCGGCGACGACGACGAGCGCGGCGATGAGGATCGCGGCGACCGCCGGCGTCATGAGGGGCACCGATTGAGGCTCGATCACGTGAACGACCTGCACGCAGGTGTCGTACGCATCCTCCAACCACGCGACGATCGTCAGGGTGTCATGCGTGCAGACGGTCGCGCTTCCGACGTTCAGAATGGCGTACACGTCCTCGCACGTTCCGCCGAGCACGCCAACCGAGCCGCCGGGGACCGTCATCGGAATGCGTCCCGTGCTCGTGATCCCGTAGTAGATCGTCGTGAGCGGCGCGCAGTTGTCCTGGTTGCAGATCGAGAACGGCACGTACGCCTGCGTCTGGCCGCGCTCGACGAGCGTCAGCGTATCCTGGAACACGGCAAGCGCCGGCGGAGCGTCGACGACCGTCACGATGAGGGTGTCGTGCTGCCAGTACTTGACGCCGGTGGTGATGCGGATGCTCGGATCGACGCAGTCGCCGCAGGTCGGATCGCACACGCCCGCGTTGTTCATGTAGTACGTCGCGCAGATGATCGTGTCCTTTTCGCCGGGCGAAACGGAGCACGGCGAGGTGATCTGCACGTCCTGCCACCAGAGGGTGTTCGAGTTGAGTCTGATGAGGGTGCCGAACGCCGGATCGCCGGAAACGGCCCAGCCCTTGAGGCTCCACACGTGGCAGCAGAAGGTGTCCGGCGCCACGCACTGACCGGAGAAACCCGAAAGGTTCGCCGGGGCGATGAGCTGCTCGATCGTCTGTCCGGGGTAAATGTCCTGGTAGTCGATGCCGTCCGGAGCCGTCGC
>DHHN01000090.1:8183-16652 GCA_002403295.1 bacterium UBP1_UBA4771
GAACCGGTGTTGCTCACGTAGCTCTTGTTCGTCTCCATCGGCCCATCGTCGTCGCACGGCAGGGGATACCCGTATCCCGGCGTATTGAACCGCATTTTAACATAGATGGGATCGCCGTTATGGACGGTGACCGGGGTCGGGAGCGTGTAGCTGTAATATCCAGCCTCCGTTTTCGTTCCGGTGAACGGCCCGGCGAGGAGATTCGAGAATGTCGAGCCGCTGAACGTATCGTAGATCTCGATCGTGTAATTCGTCGGCGCCCACGTCGCCCAGAAATCGACGGCGCGGAGCCACGCCCCCTCGGGGGGCGTATCCGTCGGGGTGATCGCGACCATGCCGTAGTCGTCCCCGTCCCCAAAACCAACCGACGTCCACCATCCCCAGTCGTCGTAACGGTAGATCTTCTCGCTCGCGCTGTAGGGCTTGTGTCCGGTATAGACCGAGGCGTCCGTGCCGATCCGCGCGTCGCCATACCTGATGTAGAAGTATCCCGAGGCGCCCCAGCTCGTTCCCCACGAGTTCTTCACGATCCAGGCGCCGGCCCCGCCGCACATCGCGTCGTCCCAGCCGACGATGAGCACGGCGTGATTCGGCCCCTCGCTGCCCGTGTAGGTGAGACAGGTGGTGCCGTTGTACGTGCCGAAGCCCGGGAAGCTCGCGTACATCGCGNNGCTTCCTTGATGGCGGTGACGTCGTTCGGGATGACCCGCCATTCGGTGATGCGCCGCCCGTACGCGCAGGCCGGATTGACGCAGGCGGGCGTCGGACAGCCGCCGGGATACGGATTGCAGCTCTCGGCCACCGTGCCGAGGAGCGAGAGGTAGTTCGTCGTTATCCATGCGTTGCCGCCGCTGTTGCAGCTCGTGCCGACCGGGTTGCAGGCGACGACGTTGACTTCGGAAAAGTCGTTCGTGATCGACTGCTGGATCAGGATCTTCGACTCGAGATCCCCGAGCCCGGCGAACGCCCAGCAGGTGCCGTAGGGGTTCTGGTTC
This sequence comes from bacterium UBP1_UBA4771, assembly GCA_002403295.1. Taxonomy (GTDB): domain Bacteria; phylum Krumholzibacteriota; class Krumholzibacteriia; order Krumholzibacteriales; family Krumholzibacteriaceae; genus SSS58A. The sequence continues at coordinate 9,179 of DHHN01000090.1, forward strand.
TTGACCGAGGTGACTCCGCCGAGCGCGCGCCAGTCCCACGACGGAGGGGGCACGAGCATGCCGGCAGGCTCGCGCATGGGCACGAGTCCCCTGAGGTCGACCGGCGGCGGGAAGTAGCCGAAATCCTCGGCCGGGGCCACGTGTACGGGCTTCGGCGCTTTGGTTGGTCTCTGGGCGTACAGGTCGCCCGCGACGAGCGATATCCCCGCGAACACGGCGAGAACGGCGCGAAGCGATCTCCGATGGATCATATACGGGGCTCCTTTCATTGACGTGGCTCCTCCCATTTTGCGGCGAATTATATCACATTGATCTTCGCCGCTCCAACGGATATATCCGGGAACCTATCCATCCGAGATCCCTTGGCGTGCGCCCGCCGCCCGCCGGCGTTTTTCGTTGCGCGCGCGGCCGCCCGCCGCTATGATGGCTCTCTCGCGCGGATTCACGAGGACGGCGTCATGAAATCGATTCGCATAGCCGCACCGGCGATCGCGGTGTCGCTCCTGCTCGCAGCGCGCGGCGCCGCGGCCCAGGAATCGGCCCGTATCATGGCCCTCGGCGGTTCCGCCGTTTCGGGCGTCATCGCCGATCACTACACCGACCTGTATCTCAGCCCCGTCTACGCGCTCGACGCGGACAACATCTCTCTCTGGTACACGAGGAGGGGCGAACCGGCTCTCGCCTTCGTTTCCGGGTTGCCGTACGCGGGCGCGGCCGTTCTCGGCGTCGTTTCCGGGATGTCGTACAATCCATCCGACGAGGCGGCCCTGTACGGTCTGAAGCTCGGCGCATGGCGGATCGCGCTCACCTCCCGGTGGTCGTTCAACAAGGATTACAGCGACGAAACGAAGAGCCTGATCCAAACGAGATGGGGTAACGAGATTCGGACGTCGATGCGCCATCGCGACGCCGACGCGGACGCCTGGCTGCTCGATTTCGCCGCCGCCCGGCCCGCGGGAGGCGACCGGATCTTCGGGCTGCGCCTGCGCGGATCGGGCTTTTACAATCAATATTGCGACGTATCCCGGATCCGCTCGTACAGTTACGAGGACTCGCCGTTCATCGATCTCCGGGCGTACGGCAAATACGAAGACGGACAGAATTACGTCTCCCGGCGGGTCGCCCTCGACGTTCAGGGCGCGCTCGGCCGAAAACGGGACGGACGACCCATCGACGAGATCTCAGTGACGGTCTCCATGCACCGGCTCGTTCGGTTTTCGCAAGTAACCGACTTCGATTTGACTCAGCGCTTCGACTCCTACGGCGGGACGACGCACTACAGCCGCAGCCTGATCGCCGGGGTCGACTCCCGGGAAGGAGACATGTGGAGCCTGGGCGCGGCGTATCGCCGCGCGCTCTCCGGCGGCATCCGTCTGTACACGGAAGGCTCCGTCGCGATCCTCTCGTACGACGCGGCGACGAACGCGAGCTCGGAGATTTATTACTGGAATTACACGCCCACGAAAAACGATCTCTTCTCCGCCTCGCTGTCGGGGAACGGCTCCGTCGTCCGCGGCGCCTTCGCCGCGAGGGCGGGAAAGGCGTTCGCCCTCCATCCGACGCTCGATCTTTACGTGACGGCCGGCGGCGCCTTTGTCCGGAGCGCGTGCGAGGAGAATCCGCTCGCCCGATACGCGTACCGGGAAGACGGGGAGGCGGCATTCGGCCTGGAGGCGCCCGTCGTGTACGCGTTCGCCGAAACGCGAGCCTCCCTCTTCTTGCCGCTCTCGATCGATTTTCACCCCTCGAGCTGGTTCTCGTACTTCGCGGCCTTCGTCCCCCACGCGCAGTGGAGCAGGGTGACGGGCGAGGAGCCGTTCGCGAGCCCCTTCGTATTCTATCCTCCGGCGGCGGCATGGATTCCCGACGGACCCTCCGCCGCGGCGCTCTCCCCGGGACAGTTCGACGAGCCGTTCGCCGCGGTCGAACGCCGCGAGGAGGCGTTCGATACGAGCCACTCCTTCGCCTGCGGATTCTCGCTGCATTACGGGGAGCGGTTCTCGGTCGACGTCTACACGAGATACAGCGTTATCCCGAGTTACTGGAACGATCTTGCCGCGAACGTCCGGTTCGGATTCTAGATGCGTCGAGCGCGGAGCCGAGGCGGCGGGGCGAACGCCCTCCGCCGGGCGCGCTCATCGCGGCAGCCCCGGCGGCGCTTCGTGCCTGATGAACAGCCCGCTCCGCGAGCGCGCGCCGTCGGAGAGCGCGCGACGGAGAACGCGGGCGATCGCGTCCTCGAGGAGATTCCGCGACAGCATCTGCTGGAAGAGCGTCGTGCGGCGCGGGTAGTGAACGAGCACGACCCGCGAGGCGTCGATCCCGGCGAGCTCGCAGGCGGCCTCGACGGCCGCGGAGAGATCCCCGATCCCGTCGACGAGGCCGTTCGAGACGGCCTGCTCCCCCGTCCAGACGCGCCCGCGCGCGAGGCCGTCCACCGAGTCGACCGGCATCTCGCGAAAGCGGGCGATCTCCTCGATCCAGCCCCGATAAAACCTCCAGTGCTCCTCCTCGACGAGCCGCCGCTCGTCCTCGGAGAAATCACGGTAATCGGATTGGATGAGCGAATGCGCGGCCGTTCCGATCTCGTCCTTCGCGATCCCGAGCTTGTCGTAGAGACCCCGCATGTTGAGCTTCCCCGTGATCGAACCGATCGAGCCGGTGAAGGTCGCGGGAAGCGCCACGATGCGATCGGCGCGGTAACTGATCTCGTAGCCGCCCGAGGCGGCGACGTCCGACATCGAGACGACGACGGGCTTCTCGAGCGAGGTGAGCTCGACCTCGCGCGCGACAAGATCCCCCGCGATCCCGTCCCCTCCCGGCGAATCGACGCGCAGGACCACCGCCTTGACGCCGCCGTCCTCGCGCGCACGCCGCAGCTCCGCCGCGATCGTCCGCGCCCCCATGATCTCGCCGGTGACGGGATTGAACCCGTTCTCCCCCGCCTCTATGACGCCCTGCGCGTGGATGACGGCGACGCGCGGGCCGGCGAACGACGAGCCGGCGCGCTTCGCGCGGAGATAGTCCGCGGCGTCGACGAGAGCGGCGCCCCGCTCCTCGAAGATCGATTCGACTTCGTCCCAATGGCGGATGCCGTCGATCAGGCCGCTCTCGAGCGCGCTCGCCGGCGAGAAGAGCCCGCGGTCGAGCCAGCGGCGCACCGTGTCCGCGACGACCCCGCGCGCGGCGGCGGCGTCCTCGACGAACCCGTCGTACAAACCGGCGAGGAGCCATTCGGCCATCTCGCGCGACTCGGGAGTGCGATTCGTCTCCGTGTACGTTTCGGCGGCCGATTTGTACCGCTCGATACGGTGGATGTTGGGCTTGATGCCGAGCTTGTCGAACGCGCCGCGCAGATACGTCGCGCTCGAGGCGGGGCCCGGAACGACGAGGTATCCCGAGGGCGGCATGAAGAGCGAATCGGCCGCGCTCGCGACGAGGTAGTGGTGCCCGTAGAGGATCGGCGAGAAGGCGACCGCCTGCTTGCCGCTCCCGCGGAAGCGCGCGACGGCCCGGGCGAGCTCCTGGCACTTCGCGGCTCCCGCGCCCGACGGATGGATCCTGAGAATGATCCCCGTGACGCGCGCGTCCTTCGCCGCGGCGTCGAGACTGGCGAGCGCGTCGCTCTGCGTGAGCTCGCGGCGCCCGAAGAGCGAGCCGGGGGCGAACGAGGGATGATACTCGAGCATCTCCCCGCTCACCTCGAGCACGATCGCCGTCTTGCGCGAGAGCGACGGCGCCGCGGGACGGAAGCTCATGAGCGCGACGGCCGGGAGGACGAAGAGGAAAACGAGAAGCGCGAGCGCGAGGATGAGCCGCTTCGAGCGAATGGTCATGGTTTCGCGACCTCCGTGCCGGGGCCGCCGCTTCGCGCCCTTACGGCGTGCCGCCGCCGAAACTCCCCTGCTTCATCGCCACGATGCAGGCGAGGGAGATCGAGGCAAGCTTCGAGCGCGAGGAATCGCCCCGCGATGTGAGGATGATGGGTATGCCTCCGCCGACGACGACGCCGGCGAGATACGCTCCCGAGGAGACGGTGAGCGTCTTGTAGACGACGTTGCCCGACTCGATGTCCGGCATGAGCAGCATGTCGGCGTTCCCACGGATCTCGCCCTTGTAACCCTTTTCCGAGGCCGAGCGCGGATCGATCGCGACGTCGAGCGAGAGCGGGCCCTCGACGACGCAATCGTCGCGGCCCCGGTACTCCTCTGCGAGATCGCCCGCGAGCATCGAGGACTCGACGTGGGGGTTGCGCGTCTCGACCGCCGATATGATCGCGACCTTCGGTTTCGTGATGTTGAGATAGCGGAGCACGCGGAGCGCGTTCTCGAGAATCTTGCGCTTCATCTCGCGGTCGGGCGCGGGGTTCACCGCCGCGTCGGTGACGGTGAGGAGCTTCGGGTAGGTCGGCACCTGGAAGATGCCGACGTGGCTGTACACGCGCCCCTTCTCGAGCTTGCCGCTCTCCTTGAGGTAACGGAGCGCTCCCCGCATGACCTCCTCCGTCTTGACGCCGCCCTTCATGAGAAGGTCCGCCTCCCCCGCCGCGTAGAGGGCGATCGCCCGCTCGACGGGCGAGTCCGTGTCGACGATCCGGTAGTTGTCGCCGTCGACCTTGATGTCGTACTCCCACGCGAGCTTCGACACCTCGTAGAAATCGCCGACGAGGAGGAATTTCGCGATCGGGTAGCGCCCCTCCTCGTTCGCCTGCTTCGCCGCGACGACGGCGTCCTCGTTTTCGGCGCCGACGATCGCGATGCGCGGAGCGGCGCCCTTGGCGACCATCGAGCGCGCGAGGTNNCACGATCTCGTCGAGGCTCGTGACGGGCGCGTTCTCCTTTTTGCGGAGCTGCGGATGCGTGAATATCTCCGTCTCGACGAGCACGCGCTCCTCCGTGCGCGTCCGGCGCAGCGCGTCGCGCTCGCGGACGTAATCCTTCGTCTCCGCGGGCCGCAGGCGCGCCCGGAAGTGCCCCGCGACGAGCGCCTCGTGTTCGATCGCGCCCGGAACGGCGACGACGGGAAAATACGGATAGAGCTTGCGCTTGATGCGCCCGACGAACTCGGCGCTCCGGGAGAGGCCGCCGGTGAGGATCACGACGTCGATCGGCGTCTCGATGGCGGCGAGCTGCATGACCGCCCCCGCGATGTTCCGCGCGAGAAAATCGACGACGAGCTCGATCTTTTCCCGCTGGCGCGTGACCGCCCCCGCATCGCGGAAGTGGAGGAGCGCCCGGAAATCGTTCGTGCCGGCGAGGTCGATGAGCCCGCCTATCTTGAAGAGGTACCGTTTGATCTCGGGGAGACTCATCTCCCCCTCGTCGATGGCGCCGAGCAACACGTCGAGCGGGATGTTGCCGCTGCGGTTCGCGCTCGGGACGCCCGAGAAGGCGTTCACGAGATCGGTGACGCGCCCGTCGACGTGCCGGAGGATCGATATGCCGCCCCCCATGTGCGCGCCGATCGTCGTGAGCTCGCGGTCGGTCGCGCCCAGCAGCGAGCTCACGAGCCGGTGAACGGCGCGGTGGTTCAGATAATGCGCCCCCGAGCCGTCGCGGAGCAGCCGCCGCACCCCCGTCATGCGCGCGAGCGTCTCCATTTCGTCCGAGGCGACGGGGTCGGTCGTCGTGATGAGCGGTCTCCCGCTCCCCTCGAACATCTCCTTGAGCCGCAACCCGATCGGGATCGCCATATTCGAGGCGTGGACGATGCGCGGGCGCTCGAGGTCTTCCGTCATCTCGGGGCAGACCTCGTAGGTCCCCGTCGGCACCGGCGCGACGAAGCCGCCGCGACAGGCGATGCCGGTGAGGCCGCCGTCGCCGGCGCCCCGCGCGCGGGTCCATTCGACGATGGAGTTCGCGCGGTTCTCGATCGAGTCGGGATAGTCGGGCGGGAGATGGACCTCCTCGGCGGCGACGAGATCGAGGCCGCGGTAGAGCGCGAGCTTCGTCGACGTCGAACCCGGGTTGACGCAGAGGACGTATTCGCGCTCGGCCGCCGGCGGTATCTCCCCGCCGAAAAGCCGCGGTATGATCATGCGCGAACGGTTCGGGGAGGCGAGGATGATCTCCACGAGATGGGAAAAGAGGTGCCCCCACGCCTCCTCCCACGCCGTTTCGAGGATCGGGGGTTTCGTCGCCCGGACGGTCTGCGAGAGAAGGGCGATGACCGCTTCCTCGTCCGCGGCCCGGCGATAGTGAATCGTTTCGGCCGTCTCGACGAGCTTCGCCTCGAGCTCCTTCGCCGCGCCCGACGCGCGCACCGCGGCGAGCAGGGCGTTCAGTTCCGATTCGAGTATTTCCAAACCGTTCATGAGATCTCTCGTTTGCGCCTGGAAAGCGAGCGGGAACGCGCGGAATCGAACACTGCGACGCCCCGTAAGCTAATCGATTCCGCTCGACAATTCAAACACAATCTCCTCGGGCCCGGCGCCGCCCGCGCCCGTGCGGACCTCGCCACCCCGCGATCCCTTTCCCGGCCGCCGCCTCGGGATCGGAACCTAGCGCAGAAGCGGCCGTATCTCCTTGTGGTAGCTCCGGATAAGCTCGTCCGCCCCCGCCGAGAGACGGTCTTTCTCGGGGCCGGTCGTGTAGACGTGCATGTCCCGCAGATTCGAGCCGGGAAGCGAAGAATCGCCGAGGAACACGCCGCCGAGGGAGCCGCCGTATCCCTCGTCGAGCGGGATTCCCGCGAGCTCCGCCCAGAGCAGCGTCCAGCCGCGCTCGACGTCGTGCATGTTATACCCGCCGCCGCCGAGGGCGAGGATGCGCGGATGCGAGGCGTGAAGCGTCTCGATCGCCTCGATGTAGCCGTTGTTCGAGAGCCGAAGGTGCGTCAGCGGATCGGTCGCGAACGTATCGGTGCCGAACTGCCCGACGACGACGTCGGGCCGGAAACGGCCGAGCGCGTCCATCACGATCTCCCGGAAGAGGCGAAGAAAGATGTCGTCGTCGGCGCCGGGCTCGAGCGGGACGTTGACGTTGTAACCGAGCCCCGCGTCCCTGCCGGTCTCCCGTTCGAATCCACCCCAGGGAAACAGCGTTTTGCCCGTCTCGTGCACGGAGATCGCGAGCACGGACGGGTCCGCGTAGTACGCCGCCTGCACGGCGTCGCCGTGATGCGCGTCGATGTCGACGTACGCGACGCGAAGACCCGACCGGCGGAGCTCGTCGATCGCGATCGCGATGTCGTTCGCGTAGCAGAAACCGGAGGCGCGGTCGCGGTGCGCGTGGTGGAACCCGCCGCAGGGATTGAACGCGCCCGCGGCGCCGGCGGCCATGAGCCGCGCCGCGGCGAGGCTCGCCGTCGCCGAGATCGCGGCGAAATCGTACACGCCCTTGAAGACGGGATTCTCGGCGGTGCCGACGCCGTGGTGGAGCATCTCGACGTCGACCTCGACGCCGTCGTTCGCGCGCCGGAGCGCCGCGACGTATTCGGGCGTATGAAACCGCTCGAGCACGCCGCTCTCGGCCTC
>DHHN01000136.1:0-250 GCA_002403295.1 bacterium UBP1_UBA4771
TCTGGGGCATGCCGGCGCTCATCGTTTCCCAGCCCGCGGAGAGCTCCGCCTTCTTGGCCTCGGCGGCGGCCGTGAGCTCCTTGACCTTGTCGGGAATGCCCTTCACGGCTGTTGCGACCTCGACGAACTTGCCCTGCTCGAAGCTCGCCTTGGCGGCCGCGATCGCGTCTTCCACGGCCTTGGCCCCGTCGGGAACGTACTGCACGAGCTCGCCCTTCACGGCGTTATAGGCGTCTTCGGCGAGCTTGAG
>DHHN01000136.1:290-558 GCA_002403295.1 bacterium UBP1_UBA4771
GATGAGAGGCACTTCATCGATTTCATTGTGCGTTCCTCCGTCTTTCCTGTCGGTATCCGTGCGCAGCACATCAGCCCGTCGGATATTCGCGCCGCGGGCCTTCGGCGCTTTTCGGCTCTCCGAAGATAATCTATATGTTCCCGCTTATGAGACTTGAAACGGCAGGTCCGAAAGCGGATGTTCTCTCTCCTCCTTTCCGCGATTGAATCCGCAGCCCCCGCAGTCGCAGCTCATGTTTCTCGTTGATCGCGTTTTCAAGCGAAGAAGT
>DHHN01000136.1:671-3487 GCA_002403295.1 bacterium UBP1_UBA4771
TCATCTGCTCAGTAAATCCTTGTTCCCGATAAATCTTTCACGCTACAATCCCCGCAACATTCAGGCAACCCGCGGCTCTCTATCGCAGAAAGCGGCAATATGAGCCGACATTCGCATCCCGCTTTCCACATCGAGAACCCCCACGCGCTGCCGGCCGACGAGGTCCTGCGCGCGATCGAGAGCCGTTCCGAGGGCCTGAGCGGCGACGAAGCGGCGAAACGTCTCGAGGCCGTCGGACCGAACCGCCTGCCGGCGCCGCCGCGGGACGGGTTGCTCAAACGATTCTTCAAGCATTTCAACGATCTCCTCATCTACATCCTGATCGCGGCGGCGGCCGTCACGGCGCTGCTCCAACACTGGATCGACACCGGCGTCATTCTCGCCGTGGTGCTGATCAACGCGATCATCGGCTTTCTTCAGGAGGGCAAGGCCGAGCAGGCGCTCGAGGGCATCCGCAAGATGCTCTCCCTTCATGCCCATGCGCGACGCGACGGCGAATGGGCCGAGCTCGAGGCCGAGGCGCTCGTGCCCGGCGACATCGTGCGCCTGCGTTCCGGCGATCGCGTGCCGGCGGACCTGCGTTTGATCGAAGCGGTGAACCTGCGCGTCGAGGAATCCGCGCTCACCGGCGAATCCGTGCCGGCCGATAAGAACACCGAGCCGGCCGCGATGGAGGCCGGCGTGGGCGACCGGCACGGCGCGGCCTACTCCGGCACGATGGTCGCCGCCGGCCGCGGCGTGGGCGTCGTGATCGCGACCGGAGCGGCCACCGAGCTCGGCCGCATCAACAAGATGATCGCCGAGGTGGAAACGCTCGCCACGCCGCTCACCCGGCAGATGAACCGCTTCGGCAAGATCCTCTCCGTGGTGATCGTGGGCATGGCCGGGCTGTTGTTCGTCGCGGGGCGGCTGCTGCATGAGTTTTCCACGAACGAGCTGTTCCTCGCCGCCATCGGATTCGCCGTCGCCGCGATCCCCGAAGGGTTGCCGGCCATTCTCACCATCACGCTCGCGCTCGGCGTGCAGCGGATGGCGCGGCGAAACGTCATCACGCGCAAGCTCAACGCCGTCGAGACCCTCGGCTCGGTCACGGTCATTTGCTCGGACAAGACCGGCACGCTCACCCGGAACGAAATGACGGTCCGCCACGTCGTCACGCGCACGGGCAGCTACGACGTGTCCGGCGAGGGCTACCAGCCGGAAGGCGCGATCACGCTCGATGGGCGGGAGGCCGCGCTCGACCGGCACCCGGACCTGCGGGCGCTCGTCGAGGTCATGGCCGTGTGCAACGATTCGGACATCGGCGAGGAAGACGGCCGGTGGAAGGTCACGGGAGAGCCGACCGAGGGGGCGCTGCGCGCGCTCGCGCGCAAGGCGGGCTTCGCGGGCGACGATTACGAGCGCGTGGCGGTGGTGCCGTTCGAGTCGGAGAACAAGTTCATGGCCACGCTGAACCGCGTGCCGGGGGGCGGCGCGCGCATTCTTCTCAAGGGCGCGCCGGACGGCCTGCTCGATCGTTGCGGTCGGCAGCTCGCGACGGAGGATTCCACCGAAGATCTGGACCGCGCATTTTGGGAGCGGCACATCGAGGAGCTGAGCGACCGGGGCATGCGCGTGCTGGGGGCCGCCGCGCGCGACGTGGACACCGGCACCGGCGATCTCTCGCTCGAGGACCTCGGAGGGGAGATGGTGTTCCTCGGCGTCGTCGGCATCGTCGACCCGCCCCGGCCCGAGGCCATCGAGGCGATCAAGATCTGTCATACGGCCGGCATCCGCGTGAAGATGATCACCGGCGACCATGCGGGCACGGCCAAAGCCGTCGGCCGCGAGATGGGCATCGGCGACGGCGAACATGCCGTCACCGGCCCAGAGCTCGAGGCGGCCTCGGACGAGGACCTGCGCCGCCTCGTCCGGGAAAACGACATCTTCGCGCGCACGAGTCCCGAGCACAAGCTGCGGCTCGTGCAGGCGCTCCAGGCGAACGGCGAGGTCGTGGCCATGACCGGCGACGGCGTCAACGACGCGCCCGCGCTCAAGCGCGCCGACGTGGGCGTGGCCATGGGGATCAAAGGCACCGAGGCGACGAAGGAAGCCGCCGAGATCGTGCTCGCCGACGACAATTTCACCTCGATCGAGCGAGCCGTCGAGGAAGGCCGCACCATCTACGACAACCTGCGAAAGGCCATCCTCTTCATCATGCCCACGAACGGCGCCGAGTCGCTCGTCATACTGACGGCGGTTCTCTTCGGCCTCGTTCTGCCCCTGACGCCCGTGCAGATCCTGTGGGTGAACATGGTCACCGCCGTCACGCTCGCGCTCGCGCTCGCCTTCGAACCGGCCGAGCCGGGCGTGATGACGCGCCCGCCGCGCAAGCCGGGCGCCTCGATACTGGGCGGGGTGTTTCTGTGGCGCATCGGTTTCGTCTCCGCGCTCATCGGCGGGGCCACGATCGCCGTGTTCCTGATCGAGCGGCGGCTCGGCGGGCCGCTCGAGCAGGTCCGCACGATGGCGGTGAACACGCTCGTGTTCGGCCAGATGTTCTACCTGTTCAACAGCCGCTTTTTCCGCGAATCGAGCGTGCGGCCGGGACTGCTGTTCACCAATCGCGCGGCCTGGCTCGCGGTCGGCGCGCTGCTCGTGCTTCAATTGGGATTCGTCTATGCGCCCTTCATGCAGCTGTGGTTCGGCTCGGCGGCGCTCGAGTGGCGCCACTGGCTCGTGCCGCTCGGCATCGGCGCCGCCGTCTTCCTGCTCGTCGAGGCCGAGAAGGCCGTCATCCGCCGCTTCGAGGATCGGGCGGCGTGATCGCTCCCGCG
>DHHN01000066.1:0-1882 GCA_002403295.1 bacterium UBP1_UBA4771
TGACCATGCGCGCTGCGCCGCTTTGCCGTGAAGCCGTCGCGGTCGACGTGACGGATGCCCTCGTCACCGCGAAGCACGTTCCCCGGAATTTCCGTTTTGTTTCCACGGACGGGTTGGCGATCCCCCTTCCGGATCGATCCGCGGATCTTGTCTTCAGTTGTCAGGTAATGGAGCATCTGCATCCCGACGATGCGCGCGAGCAGGTGGCGGAGATCGTGAGAATTCTCAGGCCGCGGGGGCGCTGCATCTGTATCACCCCAAATCGTATCTTCGGCCCGCACGACATCTCGCGATTCTTCGACGAGACAGCCACGGGGTTGCACCTGAAGGAATACACGTGGACCGAGCTGGCGCGTCTGTTCGCGCAATCGGGCTTTGCGAAGGTCCGCGCGCTCGGCGCGACGAGCCGGGGCGTGTATCGCTGGCCGCTGCGGTTGATCGCCCGTTGCGAGCGGATTCTGGAGGGCGTGCCCGCGAAACGCCGCCGCCGCGTCGCCGGATTGCTTCCCGTAAAAGCGCTTCTGTGCGGGTCGAACATCCGGCTTATGGGCGTAAAATAATTCGGCCGCGCGAAGGCGTTGACACGAAATCGGACTTCCTATACAAAGAGGCTGTGCGCCGTCGACCCTGAACCCGGCAACGACGAAATGACAACGAGAAATTTCATAATCTATCCGGCACTGCTGGTTGGGCTCTTCTACCTGCTCCATGTCGGCAAATCTTTGCTGATACCGCTCGTAATAGCGATATTCATCTGGTATCTGATCAACACCCTGACCGAGGTTCTCGCGAAGGTTCCGCTGGGACGGAACTTCAGGCTTCCCCGCGGCTTGGCGTTTTCCGGCGCCCTGCTCATCATCGCTTCCCTGATATACTTTTTCGTGAGCACCATCGCCGGCAATATTTCCAAGGTGGTCGCGGCGGCTCCGGCCTATCAGCAGAATCTGGAGCTTGCGATCCAAAGGCTGTTGGCCGCGCTGCCCGTCAAGGAGCACCTCGACATCGGGACCCTGATGGGCGGGGTGAACCTGGCGTCCCTGGCCAGGTCGATGGCCATGGAGCTGACCAATTTTCTGGGCCGGGGAGCCATCGTGATTCTCTATTTGATTTTTCTATTCCTCGAGCAGAGGAGCTTTGAAGGTAAACTGCTGGCCCTCGTGGAAGGCCCGGAGAGACAGAAAGTCGCGAGATCCATCATCTCCCGCATCGACCGGGACATCAGGATGTATCTCGGCATCAAGACGCTGACCAGCCTCGCCACCGGCGTCCTCAGCTACATGATCTTTTCCGTGGTGGGGCTCGATTACGCCGAGTTCTGGGCCTTCATGATTTTTCTGTTCAACTTCATCCCCACCATCGGGTCGATCATAGCCACCATCCTGCCGTCGCTGCTGGCGCTCGTGCAGTTCGACGGCATCGGGCCGTTCTTGGTCGTGATCATCGGGGTTACGGTGGTTCAGCAGGCGATAGGCAGCTTCCTCGAGCCCCGCCTGATGGGCGACCAGTTGAACCTGAGCCCCCTGGTGATCCTGCTGTCGCTGGCCCTGTGGGGCCGGCTCTGGGGAATCTCCGGCATGTTTCTCTGCGTTCCCATGACCGCCGTCACCATGATCATCCTATCCCATTTTGCCCAGACGAGACCGCTGGCGGTGGCCCTTTCCCGCAAGGGTAAAATCAAAACGGAAAACTAACGATCCATCCGCGGCCGGCTATTTCTTGACGATCACGGCGTCTCCCTGCAGCGTTCCGTCGGCGTCGTTGCCCGACAGATCCCTGGCCGTGCCGTCGTCGAAGTTCCAATACCCGACGAGCCCCGTTTGGCTGGAGATCGTTTTGTCCATGTTTTCCCGGATTTGATTCTCCGTCCGGAAGATGTTCCATA
>DHHN01000066.1:2078-10982 GCA_002403295.1 bacterium UBP1_UBA4771
CCCAATCCCCGAGCACGAGATAGGCGTTCTTTTGGAGGCTGACGTAGTGAACGCTGGCGCCGTACGTCGAGACTTTGATCTTCGCTTCGATCGTGAAGGTGGCGAACGTGTGGTTCGCGAACGGGATGGATAGGAAATCGCCGGCGCCATCGAGCTGCAGAACCTTGTTGGCTTTTTTCACGCCGGTCGAATCGTCGCTGCATCCTATGAACGCGGATACGGCCAGCAACAGCATGCAAAGCGACGAGACTGTCCGGATTGCCCGCGTGTTCTAAACGGAATTCATACAGACCTCTCTTTCCGGCGACAGGTGCGTGAATGTTCTCGAGGAACCGGTCAAGGCTTTCTTCTCGGAAGTTTCGCCAGCTTCCCTTTCGCCTTGTGCTCCATCTTGTTCAGCTTCTGCTTGAGACTCTTGTTCCTGTCCTTCTTGCCCTTGTCTCCCATTGCGCACCTCCTGTTACCGGGTCCGTGTTCGCTATTCCTGCGGCCTGACGATGACCTTGAGGGATTTTTTCCCCTCGGCGACGAGACGGAAACCGCGCGCCGTTTCGGCGAGCGGGAGGCGGTGAGTGATCATGTCCTCGACGGCGACGCGCCCCGCGCGCAGAAGCTCGATTGCCCGCTCCATGTCCGCGGGCGGCCCCGCGTAGGTCGAGACGATCGCGATCTGGTCGCGCCAGAGTTCCCAGCACGGCATCGTCGCCGTCGTTCCCGGCGCGAGAGGGGCGAAGAGGAGCACCGTGCCGCCGCGGTCGGCGGAGCGAAACCCCTGTTCGACGACCCCGGGGGCGCCCGCCGCGACGACGACGAGATCGAAGAGCGCTCCGCCGTTCGCCTCGCGAAGCCGCCACGGCGCGGCGTCCTTCGCCTTGAGGGCGGCGTCGGCGCCGAACCGCTTCGCGGCGTTCAGCCGGTGAACGTTGACGTCGGTCGCCGCGATGCGCCCCGCCCCGAGAGCGGCGAGCGCCTTGACGAAGAGGAGTCCCGAGATGCCGCTCCCGAGAACGAGCGCGCTCGCTCCGGGCTCGAAGCGCGCGACGCGAAGCCCGCGGAGCACGCACGCGAGCGGCTCGGCGAACGTCCCCTCGTCGAACGAGAGCTCGTCGGGCACGATGAAGGTGCCCCTGTCGACGTTGATCGCAGGCACGCGGACGTACTCGCAGAATCCGCCCGGGTCGAAGTTGGTCGAACGGAGCGTGTCGCAGAGGGAATAGTGTCCGGCGAGGCAGTATCGGCACGTGTTGCACGGAACGTGGTGCGCCACGGTGACCCGGTCGCCGGTTTCGAAGCGTTGAACGCGCTTTCCCGCGTCGACGACGGTGCCCGCGATCTCGTGTCCGAGGACGAGCGGCGCCTTTTTCAGGCGATACCATTCCATGACGTCGCTGCCGCAGATGCCGCTCGATTCGACGCGGACGAGGAGCTCGTCGGGGCCGATCGCCGGCACCGGCCGCTCCTCCACGCGGACGTCGTCGTTGCGGTGATACACCGCGGCGCGCATCGTTTTTCGTTTCGGCTTCTTCGGCATGCGAAGGGGCTCCTCCCGCGACGCCGGCGCTAGTTTCTCGTCGCCTTGAGGTCCTCGAAGAGATCGAGCGCCTGCTTCACGGTCGCCTTCTCGTGCACGACGGCGCGCACCGACTGGATGGCGGCGACGGGGTGCTCCGACTGCCAGATGTTGCGGCCCATGTCGACCCCGACGGCGCCGCGGCTCAGCGCGTCGTGCGTGAGCTGGAGGACGTCTTTCATGGTGTCGAGCTTGGGCCCGCCCGCGATGACGACGGGCACGGGACATCCCTCGACGACCTTCTCGAATCCCTCGCAGTAGTACGTCTTGACGAGGTGCGCGCCGAGCTCGGCCGCGATGCGGCAGCAGAGGGAGAGGAACCGCTGGTCGCGCTTCTCGAGCTCCTTGCCGACGGCCGTCACGGCGAGCACCGGGATGCCGTACGTCTGGCCCTCGTTCACGAGGTCGGCGAGGCTGAGGAGCGTCTGGCGTTCGTAGTCCGTTCCGACGAAGATCGAGAGGGCGACCGCCGAAACATTCAGGCGGATCGCCTCCTCGAAGGTGGTCGTGATCCCCTCGTCGGCGAGCGAGGGACCGATGACGCTCGTGCCGCCCGACACGCGGAGCACGATCGGCGTCTGCGTCGCGGGGTCGACCGAGGCGCGGAGCACGCCTCGCGTCGGCATGAGCGCGTCGGCGTGCGGAAGAAGCGGCTCGATCGTCCGTCGCGGATTCTCGATCCGCGACGTGGGGCCGAGGAAATAGCCGTGGTCGACGGCGAGCATGACCGTGCGCCCGGTCGCGGGCTTGATGATTCTCGCGAGCCTGTTCTGCAGTCCCCAATCCATCGGAAGCACCCCCCTGATCGTTCCGGTATCGTTCGTGAGCCCCGCGACGCGCCTCCGGGCGGCGGGCTTCCGGCGCGTTTCGAGAAAGCGTCGTGTGAAGGGCGAGCATAGGCGCCTTGCCGGCGCCCCGTCAAGGGCGAATTCCCTCGAGGATCGGCGGCGCCGCCGCGGTCCGCCGCATGCGCGTTCGAAGGGCGGCCGCGTAGATCGCGACGATCAGCGACAGCGCGCCGAGCATGATGAAGGGCGAGTGAATTCCCCACGCGTCCGACATGAATCCGGCCATGAAGGCGAAGACCGCGTTCCCGAGTATCTGAAGGTTCGCGATGAGGCTGAAGGCGGCGGTGCGGTTGCGCGATTTGGCCGACGCTCCGACGAGGGTGAGGAGCGCGGGAAACGTGAGGAGGAGCGCATACCCGAAGATCGCGATGAGCGCCGCCGCGAGCACGAGGTTCGTGGTGATGCCGATGAGGCAGGTCGTCGCGGCCGTCACCGAGAATCCGAGGATGAGCACTCCGTCGCGGCCGATGCGCTCGGCGATCCTGCTGTAGGTGAGCGACGCGACGACCCCCGCGGCTATCCAGCCGCCGAGGATGATCCCCGTGAGCGACATGGGCGCCCCGAGCCGGTGATTGAGGAGGCTCGGGCCGTAGGCCATGGTGATTCCCCACGCGACGCCGCTGACGACGGCCGGCACGATGAAGTGCCGCTGGTCGCGGATCGTCTCGCTCCACGAGACCGGCTCGCTCTCGTCTCCCGCGTCGTCGGCGCCGTTCGTCCCGCGCGAGAGCAAGAGTCCCGCGAACGCGCCGGCGACGCAGAGCGCTCCCCAGACGTGGAGCGGCACGCTCCAGCCGTAGTGCTGCGCGAGGTACCCCGTGCCGAGAAAGGCCGCGAGCACGCCGACGTCGCCGAACGCGCTCTGGATGCCCATCGCGCGGTCGAAGATCGCGCCGCGGAACGAATTCGTGACCCACGACACGCCGACGGGATGGTAGATGCTCGATCCGATCCGCACCCCTATGTAAAAGAGGATGAGCATGCCGAAGCTGCGCGCGTACGGGGTGAGCCACAGAAAGAGCCCGACGGTGAGAACGTCGAGGAACAGGAGCGTCCGGTAATGGCGCCCCTTCGCCCAGTGGCCGACGAAGAAATGAAAGAGAATCGCCACGGCGAGACCGGCGAGTATGAGCGTGCCGATATCGGCGTAACGCCTGATGAGATATCCCTGCGTGTAGAGAATGGGGAAAATGGTCGGAAGCGTCACGACCGAGGCGTCGTTGAAGACGTGAAAGACCGCGACGGCCCCGAGTATCTTCTTTTGCTTCGCGTCCATACGTTTCGTAAATATAATCGTTTGCGCGCGCGGCGCAATCGCCCTCTGGACGATCCGGAAAGATTCCGGTAGAGTGGGGTTTCGCTTCGCTCCCCCGCAGGCCCCGCCGGCGGGGCGTGTCCCGGATCCCAGGAGGCGGTTCGTGAGACGAACGTCACGTTTCTGCGCTCTCGCCGCGGCGGCCGCCCTCGCGCTGCACGCCTCGTGCGCGCAGCCCGTGGGGAAGCGGGCGCTTTCCGTCCGGGCGCAGAAGGACACGATCGGCTACGCGACGAGGCCGGAGCAGGTGGAGGCTCTCGTCCGTCTCGTCGATTCGCTCGAGGCGGAGCGGTACGAATCGAACGCGGCCGCGTTCCCGCTCATGCGCATGGAGGCGATGATCGGCGCCGTCTGCCCTCACGACGACTATCTCTATGCGGGGCGCGGGTACGTGCACGCGCTGCGCGGGCTGCGGGCCCCGCGCGTGATCCTCCTCGGCGTCTCGCATACGGCGCGCCGGCGCGGCATCCAGGGCACGCTCGTCTTCGACTCGTTCGACGCGTGGCGCGGCGCGTACGGGGATTGCCCCGTTTCGCCCGTGCGCGCCGAGATCATCGCCGGTCTTCCGCCGGAGCTCGTTCTCGTGAGCGACGAGATCCACGCGGAGGAGCATTCGCTCGAGGGGTTCGTTCACATTCTCCAACATTTTTTGCCGCGGGTCGAGATCGTGCCGGTTCTCGTGACGCGGCAGAGCGGCGAGGGCTTCGAGCGCGCCGCGGATACGCTCGCCGCGGTCGTTTCCCGCGTCATGGAGCGCCATCGCTGGAAGCTCGGGCGCGACGCGGCGGTTCTCATCTCCGCCGACTGCGTCCATTACGGCGACGAAGCGTGGGGAGGGCGCGACTACGCCCCCTTCGGCGCCGATTCGGCGGGATACGAGCGCGGCGTCGCGCAGGATCTCGACGTCATACGGTCGTCGCTCACGGGAGCGATCGACGCAGGCGCGATCGCGCGCTTCCGCGAGATGGTCGACAGCGGCGATTTCGAGCAGCCCTACCGGATATCGTGGTGCGGGGTCTACTCGATCCCCTTCGGCCTTCGCGTGCTCGAGCGTCTGTGCGCGTCGGCGGGGCGGGAGGCGCCTCTCGGATACATGCTCGTCTACGGCACGAGCGTCGATCCCCCGGCGCTGCCGCTCGGGCACACGGGGCTCGGGGTCACGGCCGTCGCGACGATACGGCATTGGGTCGGTTACACGGCGATCGGATACTGGTGAAAAGGAGGCATCGAGGCATGGCGAACAGATTGAAGGTTTCGCGGGCGCTCGTCGCGGGAGCGACGATCGCGGCCGCGCTCGCCGCGTGCGGCGCCGCCGGTCTTCCGGCCCGCGCGGCGGCGCAGACGGACGAGGTGATCCGCGCCGCCGTCGCGGCCGCGGGCGAGTCGAAGGATCACCCTGGCGCCGGATTCGTCGCCGTCCTCGAGAGGACGGACGTGACCGTCGAGGAGACGGGTCTCGCGCATTACCGCCGCCATACCGTCACGAAGATCCTCACCGCCTCGGGCGCGCTCGATCGGGCGGCGCTCCGCTTCGATTACGATCCGGCTTCGAACTTCATCGAGGTCGAAGGCGTCCGGATCTTCCGGGCCGGGGGCGCCGTCGAGACGGTCGACGCCGCCGCGCTCCTCGATCTCTTCCAGCCGGCCTCGGCGATCTACTGGGGCGCGCGCATGAAGCTCCTCCAGCTTCCGCGCCTCTCGCCGGGCGATGCGGTCGAGGTGCGGACCTACAAGAAGGGCTTCGAAATCGCGTATCTCGGCGATGTCGAAGCGGGCGGCGGCTCCGGGACGGGGGGCGCGGCGGGTGCCGGCGCGTCGGCTCCCGGAGCGGAAGCGGACGTGGACGACGAACGCTACATTCCGCCGATGAGGGGGCACTTTTACGACGTCGTTCATTTTCAGGAGACCTATCCGATACGGGAAAAGCGTTACGATCTCCACCTGCCCCCCGGCAAGCCGATCCAGTATCGCGTCTATAACGGCTCGCTCTACTCGGCGCAGAGCTTCGACGAACGCGGCACACACTACTCGTGGTGGATCCACGACAGCCCCGCGCTCAAACAGGAGCCGCGGAGCTCCGACGCGAGCGACGTCGTGCCGAAGCTCGTCCTCGCGACGCTTTCCTCGTGGCACGAGAAGTCGCGCTGGTTCGCCGCGATTCACGACACGATCTACACGGACAACGAGCCGATACGCAGACTCGTCAAGGACCTCACCGCCGGCCTCAAGACCGACGTCGAGAAGGTCGCCGCGCTGCAGCACTGGGCCGCGCAGGAGATCCGCTACTCCGGGATCTCGATGGGGAAGGGCGAGGGCTACACGCACCATCCCGGGACGATGAGCTACGCCGACCGCTGCGGCGTCTGCAAGGACAAGGCGGGCATGCTCATCACCCTCATGCGCACCGCGGGCTACGACGTCTGGCCCGCCCTCACGATGGCCGGCTCGCGCGTCGAGGAGGTGCCGGCCGATCAGTTCAACCATTCGGTCGTCGCCTGGCGACGCGCGGACGGCGGCTACACGATGCTCGATCCGACGTGGGTGCCCTACTCGACCGAGCTCTGGAGCTCGGCCGAGCAGGAGCAGCACTACGTGATCGGGACGCCGTGGGGCGAGGGGCTCATGCAAACCCCCTACAGTCCGCCCGAGCATCACGTCCTTACGGTCACGTCGCGGGGTTCGATCGACCGCGACGGCAACCTCGCGGGCACGTTCCGCATCGAAGCGACGAACTACATGGACCAGCGCCTGCGCCGCTATCTCGGAACGCACAAGCGCGACGACCTTCGCGCGTACGTCGAAGCGTGGATCTCCGCCGTCGCGCCGAACGTGGAAGTGACGAAGATCGCGATCGGCGATCCGCTCGATTTCAAAAAGCAGTTCGCCTGCAACGTCGAGTACCGCGCGCCGCGCTACGCGGTCGCGGACGGCTCGACGCTCGATTTCGCATCTCCCGGGTGGAAGCTCGGATTCACGAAGAGCACGCCGCTGCTCCCCGCGTGGGCGGCGATCGATCCCGAGGAGCGCGGGCTCCCCCTCTTCATCTGGCACACGGAGACCTTCGCCTGCGACGAGTCGATCGCCCTTCCTCCGGGCATGAAGGCGCGCGATCTCGCGAAGGAAGCATCGGGAAGCGGCGATCACGCGGCGTATGCGATGAAGCGTTCGAGCGACGGAAAGACGATCGTGAACGCGGGGAAGATCCTCATCAAGCGAAGAACCATTCCAGCGGACGCCTACGCGGCGTTTCGCGCCGTCGTGAAAGAAGCCGGCGAGTACGCGACGCGCCGGATCGTGTTCGAGCGATAGGAGGCGACGATGAAACGTTTCATGCTCGTGGGAATGCTCGCTGCGCTCGCCGCCTCGCTCGCGGCCGCGGAGCCCGCGCCCTCGCGGACCGCGTTTCCCGGCCACGCGGCGGTCGCGGCGAAGTATCCGAACGCCGACGCCGTGGTGCTCTACGATTCGCTCGTCGTGTCGGCCGGCGGCGACGGCCGCATCTCCCGGCGGCACCACCGCGCCGTGATGCTTCTCACGGACAACGCGATCAACCGCTACGGCGACCCGCGCATCCTCTTCGACGCGCGGACGCAGGATCTGCGCGTGATCACGGCGCGCGCGTACATGCGGGACGGCACGGCGCACGACACGCAGCCGAACGGCATCAACCAAACGACGCCCTTCGCGCTCGATCGCGCGCCCGATTACACCGGTTGGCAGGAAACGGTCGTGACGCACGTCGGCATCGAGAAGGGATGCGTCGCGGAGCTCGAGTACGTGATCGCCGACACGCGCACGTCGCCGTGGATCTCGGGCACGGCGGTCTTCAGCGCCGAGGATCCGGTCGAGCGGCGCGTTCTCGTCGTGGCGCCCGGAGACGGCGCGGCGCTCAAATCCCTGTCGCTTCACGGCGCTCCCGCCGCCGAGTTCTCGGGCGCCTGGAGCTGGACCGCGCGCGACATCCCCGGCCGCACGCCCTTCGACGGCGGCGTCTGGGAGGGTGACTATTTCCCGGCCGTCTGCTACGGCACGGCTCCGTCATGGCATGACGTTCTCTCGAAGATCGGCGCCGGTCTCGCCGCGGGCTCCGCCGCCTTCCCTTCGGCCGAGGCGCCGGTCCGAGACGCCGCGAAGGATCTCGACACGGACGAGGAGAAGGTGCTCGCCGTTCATCGCCTCGCGCTCGCCGCCGTGCGGAGCGTGAACGTTCCGTACCCGCTGTTCGCCTCGCCGCCGCGGGACGCCGCGCGCGTCTACGACACGGGCTACGCGAGCCCGCTCGACCGCGCCGTGCTCCTCGCCGCGATGCTCCGCGCCGCGGGATACGATCCCGCGTTCGTTCTCGTCTCGGCGGGAAGAGCCGTGAGCAACGACGTTGCCGCGCCGGAGCTCTTCGCGAAGGCGTTTGTCGCGGTCGCGGCGAAAGACGCGGGCGAGCTGCTGCTCGATCCCGCCGCTCCCTTCGAGCGCGATCCGTCCTTCGCGCTCGCGGGAAAGACCCTCGCCCGTCTCGGAGAGAAGCCGTTTCTCTCGGCGCTTCCCCCGCGAAAGCCGGGGGAGAGCCGGAGCGCGCTCGATATCGAGCTCTCTCCCGGCGAGGATGGAACGCTCGCGGGCCGGGGGCGGGCGGTTCTTACCGGCGTTTTCTCTCCGTATCATCTCGCGCAATCCGGCGGCGGTCTCGAGGAGTACCTCGCGACGCGCGTCAAGCGGCTCTTCGGCGGAGCCTCGCTCGCGAGCTGGAATCCCCGCTCGTTCGACCGCCGATCGGCCGAGATCGATTTCACCTTCACCGTGAACCTGCCGGAGAGAAAGGCCGGGGAGCGGATATATCTCTCGCTGCCCCGCGCATTCGACGCGGCCGCGGCGGGCGTCGAACGGGTGCGGATCGAGCGGTCCGCCTCGCCGGACGCGGTCGCTCTCGTGCCGTGCGTCCTCGAGGTCTCCTGCGCGATCGTGCCGCCCGCCGGCTGGAAGACGGTCGCGCTGCCGCCCGCCGTTTCCGTGCGGAACGACGCGGGAGAGGCGGTCGTGTCGGCGGAGAGCGCCGGGTCGAAGCGCACCGCGCGCTCGCGGCTCCTTCTCGAGCGCGACATGGTGACGCCGGCTCTCTACGGGAGCGCGCGGTCCCTGCTCGCGGCGCTCGCCGACGACCGCATCGTGCTGGAAAA
>DHHN01000202.1:0-1327 GCA_002403295.1 bacterium UBP1_UBA4771
GGCGGGCTCGCGGCGTGTCTTCTGCCGATGGCTCAGAGCTTCCCCATGAATCTGAGGTGCGAAATCACCGGAAATCAAGCCGGCTGCGATGGGGATCTGAGCGGCGTCAACACGATAGCGTACCGCGACTACTGCGTGACCATGCTCGATAAGGTCGTCGGCGCGTTTCGCAGGGACGCGGACATGCCCACGCGAATGGTACGCGTTGACTGCATGACCCACGCGGTCAGGGCCGACGATCCGGTGGCCAGTGCGCTCGCCAGCCTCCCGGACCGGCTCGATCTCTGGGAAGAGATTACAAAGCCGGGCAGATACTTCGATCCCGCGGCGCCCGCTCCGCGTCCCGGGGGATTCACCTTTGTCGAGGCCTACGATCCGGCATACTGGATGAGCAGGAACTCCGTTACATCTCAGTCCTGCTTCCATCCGATGTTTCGCATGCGGACGAGGAGCAGCGTGTCCGTCCTGGATAACACCGCGGTGGCGCTCGTGCTCACGAAGCACGAGAACGTCGCCCCCCCCGCTCCGGGAGCCGTCGCGGCGAAGAGCTTCCATTTCGGGTTCCCGCTCTGGTATTTCAACCGGCAGCAGGTGAACCGGATCATCTCCGTCGTCTTCACGGAGTGGCAGATCATGGCGGGGATGTAACCGCCCGGCGCCGCTGGAGGCGGCCGGACGATGGCCCGGATGAGCGCCGCCGGCGCCGAAAAAAAAGAGGGGCGGGATCCCATCCCGCCCCCGGCCTCATGAAGGGTGCGTCCGCTCCGCTCGAAGATTCTATCCCTTTTTGATTCTGATGTTCCCGTTCACCGTCTCGATCCGGATGAGGTTGTCCCCGCCGCCGACCGTGCCGGTGCCGTATATGTGGCGCCGCTTGTTGCCCCAGCGGCCCTTCCACTCGGTCGTTTCATTTTTCTCCATGGGGAAATCGCTCTCGATTCGATAGCGGCCTTCCTTCCCTTTCGTGTACTGGAGATCGATATCGAACTTCATCGAGAGCCCGTCGGGGACGACGAGCGTGATCTCTCCGCCCATCGACGAGATCTCGACGTCGCGCTTTCCCCGGTTCGGATCGCCCGTCATCGTTACGTCGACGTCGCCGCCCATCGTCGAGACGTCGACCCATCCTTCGACGGCCTTGATCTCGATGTCGCCGCCCATCGTCTTCGCCTTGACGAACGTTCCCGCCGAGAGGATCGTGATGTCGCCGCCCATCGTGGAGACGGTCGCGCCGGCCGGGGCGTCGTCGACGTTCACGTCGCCGCCCATCGTCGAGACGTTCACCGCCTTGCCCCCCGCCACGTCGATGTCGCCGCCGAACGTTTTC
>DHHN01000202.1:1376-4096 GCA_002403295.1 bacterium UBP1_UBA4771
CCGCCCATCGTGCTCACCTTGCCGTCCGCCTCGCATTCCCGCACCGTCACCGAGCCGCCCATCGTTCTGAGATCGACGCTTCCCTTTACGCGCGCGAGATGGAGGCTGCCGCCCATCGTCTTGCCGCCGATCTTTCCCTCGACGCCCTCGATCTCGACCGCGCCGCCCTTCGAATCGATCGAAACGTCGAACCTCTCGGGCACGTTGATCGTGAACCGCATGCGCGTGCTGCAGCCGCGGCGCTTGTCGCAGTACGAACGTATCTCGAGCCTCTTCGAACCGTGATCGAACTCGACGCGCACCTCGTTTGCGTCTCGGCCGCCGATCTCGGCCGTGACGGCGACCTCCTCTTTGGACCAGCCCGCGATCTCGATTTCGCCGCCCGTGCGGAGATCGAGCACGAGCAGGCCTCCCGCCTTCATGGGGAACGACTTCTCGATCGTCTCCGGGGCGGCGACGCAATCGCGCGGGACGAAACACGCCGAGGCGACGATGAATGATACAATCGAAAGAACGGCAATCGGTTGCTTCATGGCCGGGCTCCTTCCTGGGAAAACGTTCCGCGCGGCATCGCGCGGTGTCTGCTCGTTATTACGCGCCGGCGCAGGGAAAGTTTCACCGGGGAGCGGGGCCGTTCCGTGGCCCGGGCGGGCAGCCGCGGGCGATGCCCCGCGCGCCCCGCGCGTTTCGCCCTTCCCGCTCCCCGGCGCCCATGATAGAATGGACCCCATGAAGGTGCGCATCGCGCTCGCCCAGGCGAATCCCACGGTCGGCGACCTCCAGGGGAACGCCGCGCTCGCCCGGCGTTTCATCGCGGAGGCGAAGCGGCGTGGATGCGGACTCGTCGCCTTCCCGGAGATGATGCTCTGCGGATATCCGCCCGAGGATCTCCTCCTGAAAAAACGCTTTCTCGAGGATTGCGAGCGCTCGCTCCGGCGCCTCGCGCGCGACACCCGCGGCATCGCCGTCCTCATCGGGGCTCCCGCGGCCCCGGCCTCCCCCGCCGGCCGCCCCTACAACGCCTGCCGGCTCCTCGTCGGAGGCCGCGTCGCCGCGACCTACCGCAAGATCAACCTGCCGAATTACGGCGTCTTCGACGAGAAACGTTACTTCGAGCAAGGATGGCTCGCCCTCGTGGCCCGGTTCGGGCGCGTCCCCGTGGGCGTCAACATCTGCGAGGATATCTGGGTCGACGACGGCCCGACCGCGGCGCAGACGGCCCTCGGCGGGGCGCGCATCGTCATCAATATTTCGGCGTCGCCGTACCACCGCGGCAAGGGACGCGAGCGCGAGCGGCTCATGCAGCGGCGCGCGCGGGAGAACGGCTGCTGGCTCTGCTACCTCAACCTCGTCGGCGGGCAGGACGAGCTCGTCTTCGACGGATGCAGCGTCGTCGCCGACCCTTCGGGACGCACGATCGCGCGCGGCAAGGCGTTCGAGGAGGACCTCGTCGTCGTCGATATCGATCCCGCGGCCGCGCCTCCTCCCCGCGCGGCGCGGCCGCCGCGCGCCGCCGCTCGACATATCGTCGAGATCGTCGACCTGCCGCCGCTCCGCGCCGTCCGGGGCGCGCGGACGCGAAGCCGCGTCGCGCCCCATCTCCCGCCCGTCGAGGAGGTCTACCGCGCGCTCGTGCTCGGCACGCGCGACTACGTGGAGAAGAACGGTTTCTCGAAGGTCGTTCTCGGCATGAGCGGCGGCGTCGATTCGGCGCTCGTCGGGGCGATCGCGGTCGACGCCCTCGGCGCGCGGCGCGTCGCGGCCGTCACGATGCCCTCCCCGTTCACCTCGTTCGAGACGCTGCGCGACGCGCGCGCGGTGTGCCGGAACCTCCGCATAGGAATGATCGAGGCGCAGATCACCCGCATCTACGAGTCGTACCTCGAGACGATGCGTCCGGTGTTCGCCGGCCGCCGCATGGACGTCGCCGAGGAGAACGTGCAGGCCCGCGTCCGCGGCAACATCCTCATGGCGCTCTCGAACAAGTTCGGCTGGCTCGTGCTCGCGACGGGAAACAAGAGCGAGCTCGCCGCCGGCTACTGCACCCTCTACGGCGACATGGCGGGGGGATTCTCCGTCATCAAGGACGTGCCGAAGACGCTCGTCTATCCGCTCTGCCGCTACCGGAACGGCCTCGGGCGAACGCCCGTCATTCCGCCGTCGATACTCCGGCGCCCCCCGACGGCGGAGCTCCGCCCCGGACAGCGCGACGAGGATACGCTCCCGCCCTATCCGGTCCTCGACCGCGTCATCGAGCTCTACGTCGAGCGCGACCGCAGCTTCGACGAGATCGTCGCCGCGGGGATCGACCGCGCGACGGCGCGGCGGGCGATCCGCATGATCGACGGGAGCGAGTACAAGAGGCGGCAGGGCGCGCCGGGGATCAAGATCACGCCGAAGGCCTTCGGGCGCGACCGGCGGCTCCCCATCACGAACCGCTACCGCGGTGCCGGCCATGACTGAGGTCTCGATCCGTCCCTACCGGCCCGAGGACAAGCCGGGCGTCGTCGCCATCATCGGCTCGGTCTACCGCGACTACAACTACACGATGGACTTCGAGCATTTCGACGAGGATCTCGCGGACGTCGAGACGACCTACGAGGACGCCGGCGGCGCGTTCTGGGTCGCCGACGACGGCGGCGCCGTCGCCGGATGCGTCGGCGTCCTGCCGCACGGGGAGGACGCGTGCGAGCTCAAGAGGCTCTACGTGGGAAAGGCGC
>DHHN01000119.1:0-560 GCA_002403295.1 bacterium UBP1_UBA4771
TCGTACACGTGCTGCGGATGGCGCACGCTCGAAACGATGACCTGCGTCGGATACGCGTAGTTGTGATAGATCTGCACGATCTCGCGCACGAGATCCATTCCCGGGTTGCCGACGTCGTCGACCCTGCCGACGAAGGGGCTCACGTAGGTGGCGCCCGCCTTCGCGACGAGAAGACCCTGGTTCGCCGAGAAACAGAGCGTCGCGTTGGTCTGGATGCCCTCTCTCTTGAACATCCCGAGCGCCTTGATGCCCTCGCGGATGCACGGAACCTTTATGATGATGTTGTCGGCGATCTTGCAGAGTTCCTTTCCCTCTTTCAGCATCCCATCGGCCTCGAGCGAAACGACCTCGGCGCTCACCGGCCCCTCGATGATCGAGCAGATCTCGGCGAGGATTTCCTTGTACGTGCCCTTCTCCTTCGAGAGGAGGGTCGGATTCGTCGTGCATCCGTCGATGATGCCGAGGGACGCGGCTTCGCGTATTTCGGAGAGATTCGCCGTGTCGATGAAGAATTTCATAACGCCTCCGTTTCTCGAGGTGATTCTTCTGAAACTCCATTG
>DHHN01000119.1:770-4692 GCA_002403295.1 bacterium UBP1_UBA4771
GGCTTGCCGAAGCCGATCTCGAGAACGGTTCCCGCGACGAGGCGCATCATTTTGTGAAGGAAATGATCGGCGGTGACGGCGATCGCGATGAGCGGCGGCGACTCGATGAGCTCGGCCGAAATGACGCGGCACCGCTTGTTGGAACCGCTCCCCTCGGCGGTCGTGAAGCTCGTGAAATCCCGTTCGCCGGCGAGCTCCAGGAGCGATCGGCGCATCGCCGCGACCTCCAGCGCGCCCTCGACCTGATGGTAGTAGCCGCGCCAGAGGGCCGACCGGCGGCGGATGAACAGGTAGCGGTAGCCGCGGCTTCGCGCGTGGAAGCGCGCGTTGAAATCGCGCGGCGCCTCCTCGGCCGAGGCGATGCGGATATCGGCGGGCAGATGCGCGTTGAGCGCCCGCCGGAGCGTCTCGGGAACGAGCCGCGTCGCCGAGAGGAAGCTTCCGACCTGGGCGACCGCGTGGACGCCGGCGTCCGTGCGGCCCGCGCCCGTCACGCCGCTCCGTTCGCCCGTCACTTCCTCGATCGCCCGCATGAGCTCGCCCTGCACGGTGCGGAGCTCCGGCTGCACCTGCCAACCGTGGAACCCGCTTCCGTCGTATTCGAGAACGATCTTAAAATTGCGCATAGACACCGGCGAGAAAGAGACAGAGAGCGGCCGCGACCGCCGCGTAATCCGCCGCGCCGGGCCGCGCGTGACGGAGCGCGCTTCGAGGCGCGTCGAGACGGAACGCGCGCGCGCGGAGCGCGAGGTCGATCTCGTCCGCCCGCCGGATCACGCCGGCGAAGAGCGGCGCGAGCAGCGGCGCCGCCGCGCGCACGGCGGCGGGTCCGCGGCGCGGAAAGCCGCACCGCGCGGCCTGCGCGAGCTCGAGACGGCGGGCCTCCTCGACCATGAGCGGCACGAAACTCGCGACGAGCATCACCATGAGCGAGATCCCCCCCATGCGGAGCCCGGTGCGCTCGAGCGGCCGGAGCGAGCGCGCGAGAGCGTCCGAGAGATCGACGGGATCCGTGACCGCGAGGAACAGATTCACGACGACGATCATGGAGAGTACGCGCAGGCTCTGAACGAGCCCCGCGGCGGCGCCGTGCCACCAGGGACCCGGATGCCCCGCGAGAAAGACGTTCGCGAGAACGATGATGACGGCGAACGGCAGGAAGGTCCGCAGCACCGCCCCGAGGCGCGCGGGCCCCTCGCCGCGGCCGCGATGCAGGAGCGCGGCCGCCGCCGCGAACGCGGCCGGCACGAACCACGGTCGGAACAGAAACGCGGCGACGCAGGCAAGCGCCGCCGTGAAGAGTTTCGCGAGCGGATGGAGCCGCTCGAGGACCGTATCCGCCCTCTCGCCGCGGTTCATCGAGACAATCCTTCCCGCGCGCCCTCGCCCACCGCCGTCCGGCGGCGCGCGCCGCCCCGCCGGAGAAAAGCACTCGGGCGCCCGTCCGGTTCCGTAGTATAGTATACGCGGAACGTAACGGGGAGGAAAACATGAGGCGCATGCTCATCGCCGCGGCCGCTGCTCTCGCGATCGGCGCAGCCGCGTCCGCATTGATCGCCGGCGCGGCCCGGAGCCGCTACGAATCGCTGCTCGGGCAGCCCGCCGGGCAGCGCAAGCTCGCCGCGCTCGCGGCGATGGAGGACGCCGCCTCGATCGACCGCGCGGCGTTCGAGAAGCTCGCTGCGGACGCCGACGCGCTCGTGCGGGTTCGGTGCGCCGAGATCCTCGGGAGGATCGGCGATCCGTCGGGCGTGCCGCTTCTCGCGAAGCTCGCCGCGGACAAGGACCTGCGCGTCGCCGAGACCGCCGTGCATGCGCTCGGGCTCGTCCGCGACACGGCTTCGATCGCTCCGCTCGCGCGGTGCCTCGCCGCGGGCGACGAGAGCATAAAGCTCCGCGCGCTCGAGGCGCTCGGAATAACGGGAAAGAAAGAGGCGGCGCCGGTCATCGCGCCGTTCCTGCGCCACTTCAGGGGTTCCGTCCGCGCGCAGGCCGCCCTCGCGCTCGCCTTCACCGGCGATTCGACCGCGGCGCCGGAATGCGAGGCTCTCGCTCAGGACACCGATCAGCGGGTCGCCGCGCGCGCGGCGTACGCGATGGGACGCCTCGGGTACAAGGCGGGCGGGGATCGGATCGCGGAGCTCCTCACGAGCGGCGACGCCGAAGCGAGGCTCCGCGCCGTCGAGGCGCTCGGGCGCCTCAAGGCCAAGGCCGCATCGCCGATGATCGCCGCGCTCACCCGGGATCACGACCGCTGGGTCGCCGTCAAGGCCGCCGAGGCGCTGCGACGTATCGGCTCCGGCGCCGACGCCCTCGCCGCGTTGCTTTCGGAGGACGACGCCTACCTCGTGACCGCGGCCCTCGACGGCCTCGCCGCCACGGCCGGCATTCGCCATTTCGCGGCGATCGAGCCGCTCCTCTCGAGCGAGTCCGTCATGGTGCGCCGTGCGGCGCTCGCGGCGGCGGTGGCAGCCGCCGGAGACGGCGCGAGGCCGCATCTATTCGCGGCGATCGAGAAGGGTTCGCCGCGGGAGCGGGTGACGGCGCTCGAGCTTCTCGGCTCCCTCGGGAAGAAAGAGGATCTCGCCCTGCTGTGCGGCATGCTGACGCAGGAGCAGGATCATCATGCGGCCGAAGGCGCGGCGGCGGGGCTCGGACGGTGGGAGCGGACGAAGGATCTCGCCGGGCCGTGCGGCCTGCGGGATGCGGCGGGGGGCGAGATCACGCCGCTCGGCGCCCTGCTCGCGGCGGCGAAGGGAGACGACTGGGTCGTCGCGAGCGTCGCCGTCGAATCGCTCGGCAAGGTCGCCACCGACGGGATCATTCCCGACCTCGCGGCCATATACGGAGAGCGCGGCTCGCGCGTCGACGGCGACCGGCGGCTCGCCGTCGTGGAGGCGGTCAAGGCGCTTTCGGCGAAGCTCGACGCGAAAGCGATCGCCTCGCGCGGGCTGCCCGAGTTCCTCGCGAGGGCGCACGGCGATCCCGACGCGAGGGTATCGGCCGCGGCGGGCGCCGCGGCGGCGGCACTCGCGAACCGCGTCGAGATCCGGCTTCCCGCGCGAGGCGCCCCGGCGGGCGACCGGGGCGTCTATCCCTGGGGCGGCCCGTCGCTCCCGCTCGGCAACCGCAGGATCGTCGTCTCCACGAAACGCGGGGATATCGAGATCCTCCTCTACGGCGACGACGCCCCGAACGCCGTGCGGAGCATCCTCACCCTCGCCGGCCGGGGGTTCTACGACGGCCTCTCGTTTCACCGGATCGTGCCGGGCTTCGTCATACAGGGAGGGTGCCCCCGGGGGGACGGATGGGCCGACGCGGGATACTTTCTCCGCAACGAGGTCAATCTCTTCCACTTTCGCCGGGGCGCCGTCGGTCTCGCCGACTCGGGAAAGGATACCGCGGGAAGCCAGTTCTTCATCATGCACGGGGAGCACCCGCATCTCGACGGCCGCTACACGATCGTCGGACGGGTCACAAGCGGGATGAGCGTCGTCGACCGGATCGAGGAAGGGGACACCTTTGCCGTGAGGGCGATCGATTAGAGGCCCCGCCGGGGCTTCGCCGCGATATCGCCGAGCGCTTTGCGGTGCGCCTCGAACGCGATCGGCGGAAGCGCCTCGAGAGGAAAGAACCGGGCGTCGTCGGCGTCGTCGCCCGCCCTGAGCGTCCCGCCCGTCCGCCTGCCCCGGTACAGCACGAGGAGCGCGTTCCCCCGGGGATCGTCGAAACACGATTCCGCCGCGAGGAGCCCTTCGAGGGAGACCTCTATCCCCGTTTCCTCGCGTATCTCGCGAGCGGCGGTCTCGCGGACGTCCTCCCCGTACTCGACGAATCCCGACGGAATCACCCAGAGCCCCCGGTACGGATCGTGGCGCCGTTTGACGAGGAGCACCGAGCCGTCCTCGACGACGACGACGCC
>DHHN01000104.1 GCA_002403295.1 bacterium UBP1_UBA4771
CCGCGGATCTGAAAAAAAGAGTCGGATGCGATTTTAATGTCGATGTACCGGAAAAGCGGCACGAGCCAAACGGCGTTCACGGCGAGGACGAGGAGGCACCACAGCGCGTGCCGCGCGGCGACGCGGCGATACCACGCGCGACGCTCCGCCCCCGCGGGCACGCGGCGCCGCGCGGCGAGGAAGAGCGCGACCAACGGAACGGGCAGCAGAACCGCGGCGGTCGGATGGATGAAGCACGCGAGCGGGCCGAGGACGTAGAAACGTTTCACCGGCTCCTCGTCGAGGAACGACCGCATGAGACCGGCGAGATAGAGCGAGAGGTGGCAGACGATGAGATACGAGAACATCCCCGCGAAACGGAAATGCCCCGCGTAGGGCCGCCCCCAGTGCCAGAAGGCGAGCAGCAGGAGGACCGCGATGATCGACTCTTCGAAATGGAACCGCAGCCGCCGGCAGCCGGCGTAGACGGTGAAGACGAGCAGGAGATGACCGAGAATGACGAAGAGTTTGTAGGAGACGGCCGTGTCGAGGAATCGAAGGAGCGCGCACCAGAGCTCGACGCCCTTCGAGTCGATGTCGAAGATCGTCCCGCCCGGATGTCCGGCCATGAAGTACGGGTCGTAGGTGTGGAGTCGCCCGGTGCTCCAGAAGATCTCCTTCGCCCGCTCCGCCTGATAGAGATGAAGCGAGTGGTCGAGGGTGAGAACGGGGCGGTCGTTCAGAATGTCCTCCGGCGGGAAGAAGAAGAGCGTCGCGACGAGGTGGGCTCCGAAGAGGACGGCGAGGACCGCGCGGCGCCGGGGCTCGAGCGGGCCGCCGCCGAAAAGCCGCAGGAGCGGCCGGAGCGCGAGGGCCGTCGCAGCCGCGAGCAGTGCCGCGGCGGGGAACGTCAAAGCGGCGGCGCCCCATATCCGGAGCGCCGCCGCTGTTCCACATGCGAGCGAGGCCGCGAGCAGCGCGAGGTCGGCTCTGGAGAGCTTCCGTTCCGGCATGTCAGCGAGCATGATGCCGGCATTCTACCAGAAATCCCAGGGCCCCGCGCGCGAAACTATCGCCTTCGGGTCTTCTGCCCGCTCTCGGTCTCCTTCTTCTTGGTGTCGCTGTCCCTGCGTTCCTTCGCCGGCTCGAACTGGTCCCGTCTCCGGTCGGAATCGGTCTTTTTCGGTGTCAGGACCTCGCGCTCGATCTTCGGCGCGTACTCCTTGACCCGCGCCCTCTCCTGCTCCGGGAGCACCATCTGGCGGAGCGGGGTCTTGCCCGGACGGCCGGGCGTCGGCGGGGTCGTCATGACATCCCGGCGCACGTTCGCCGGTTCTCTCTCGATCTTCACGGGCTCTATCCTGCGCTTCGTGACCTGCTCGACCGTGCGGATCGCCGGCGCCCGTCTGACCACGTTTCCGCGCTGGAACATCTCGCGGCGGACCGGCTGGTCGAGCCTGTGGCGGCCGATGTGGTCGTTCGTGAAGTGGTTGATGTCCACGACGATCCAGACGTTGATGTCCCAGGGATCCCACGGGTCGGGCCAGTACATGTGCGGAGGCGGCATCGGCGCCCACGCGCAGTAGTTCCCGAACGTGTACCACTGGACGCGGGCCGGCGACCAGATGGTGCCGGGCACCCAGACCCATCCGAACCTCGGGTGGTAGTCCCAGAAACCGTAGTGATACACCATCCAGCCGAACGGCTCGTAGGAGATCCACGCCCAGCCGCTGTGCGTCCAGGACCAGTGGCCGTGAAAGAACGGCGACCAGCCCGCGACGACGTACGGGCGCCACGCCCATCCGTAGCGCGGGATGCGCACCCAGTCTCCGTAATCGTCGAGGTAGTCGTAGTCGCTGATGCGGACGCTCGCATGGACGCTCGTCCCGTATCTCGCCGGGGCGCATCCGACGCTGCCGAACGCGGCCAGCATCAGGAAAACCGCCGCGAGGACTCCGGCGATCCTCGGTCCTCTGCGCCCGATCGTTCCGATCATGACTCGCTCCTTTCCGCCCGAAAAGCCTCTGACAGGGCTTGTCCGTCTCGAGAGAATGCTAATGCCTCGGGCGCTGTCCGTCAACTCCAAGCGGCGCGAATCCCGGCCTACCGTTCGCGGCAGATGAGCCGCAGAAAGCGCAGTGACGCGTCGAGGATTTCCTTGCACGAGGAGTCCTTCTCGACGCTCGCCGCGGCCTCGATGTCGGGGATCGCCGCCGTGTACTCGTCCTCGCGCAGGATCGAGGCGGCGAGCGCCCTCACGGCGGCGTCGCCGTCGCGCAGGCAGCCGATCGCCCACCGCGTGCCGTTGCGGTACCGCATGTCGGCGAGTCGCCGGAGCGCCTCCATGCGGATCCCGGGGCTCTCGTCGAGGAGCTTCCAGAAAAGCTCGCCTTCGAGAGCGTCGTCGTGAAAAACCTCCGTCGTGTCGCGCGCGGGCCGCACGACCTCGGGCGCGTAGGGGACGAGCTCGCGCCGCGCCGTCCACCGGACCATGCGCGGTACGATCCACCTCATCCCCGCCGTCCCCTCGGGATGGCCGGCGCTCGCGAAGAGCCTGCCGCGGCCCGCTTCCTGCAGGATGAACATCGGCTTTCCCGGGGTCATTCCGGAGAAGGAGCCGCCCGTGAGGTGAACGTCGCTCCTCATGATCGCGAGAACGTCGTACGCGGGGTCCTCGCCTTCGGGCGCGGGTACGAAGAGGGGGCCGTCGTGATACTGCACGAAGGCCGAATCGAGGCTCTTCAGCTCGGGGAAGATCTCGAGACCCTTTTCCGTGAAGGCGATCTCGACGAGCGCCGACCCGCGCTCGTCATGCTCGCGGTCGACGGTGCCCGCGCCGATAAGGTTGAGGCACGGATAGCCTTCCGAGTCGGAGACGAGATATCCGCCCGCGCATATGCCGACGATCCCTTTCCCCCGTTTCAGGACGAAATCGCGTATCGTCTCGCGCTGACCGAGGCCGAGGCTCAGGTACTGCTTGCTGCCGCTCCCGCCGGGGAAGACGATGACGTCGAGCTTCTCGAGCGCGCCGAGCGATATGTCGCGCGCGCCGAGGAGCGACGGCTCGATATCCGGGTCGATGCGGAGCGCCTCGTACGTTTCGACGACGCAGGCGGGGGAGGCGCCGTTGCCGTTGAAGACGCCTACGCGAATCTTCGCCCCGGGTGC
>DHHN01000189.1:0-11354 GCA_002403295.1 bacterium UBP1_UBA4771
CGCGCTCCTCATCGCGACGCCCGAGTACAACCACTCGGTGCCCGGGGTCCTCAAGAACGCGATCGACTGGCTCTCGCGCGGCGACGACCAGCCGCTCGACCGGAAGCCATGCGCCATCATGGGCGCCTCGACCGGCCTCATCGGCACGGCCCGCGCGCAGGCGCACCTGCGTGAGCTCGCCGTCGCGGTCAATATGCCCGTGCTCGGCCAGCCGGAGATCCTCGTCACGAAGGCGCGCGAGCGGTTCGACGAGCGCCCCGAGCTCACCGACGAATCCGTTCGCAAGCGCGTGCGGGCGCTTCTCGAGGCGCTCGCCGGTTGGGCCGAGGCGCTCGCGGCGCGGAAGTAGAGCGGGCGCGACGCCCGGTCCGCCCGCGCGCGCCCCCGCGGCGGGGCGGGGCCGCCGATTCGCCCGCCCGCGGTCCGGACCGCGGGCATTTTCCCATTTCACAAGGAGTTTGCTCTCCCGCCGCCCCCCTTATTACATTTGATATATAGACGCCCCCTGTGATAGCATTCGCCGAGCTTGGGGAGGAAGTGGAGGAATCTTCGAATGAAGCATAGCTTTGTCGTCGCGGCCGCCGTCGCGGTCGCGCTGCTCGGCGCAGCGGGGGCCGCGGCGCAGCAGTTGCGCGCGGTCCCGCCGGGGCCCGCCATAGGCCGCGTCGAAGTTACGGGGAATCACTTCGTATCGCGGCAGAACATTATGCAGATATTCGGCGTCCGCGAGGGGGATGAGCTCCGCGAGGACCGCATCAGCGAGGCGATTCGCCGCCTCGTCCAGACGAAAAACTTCGCCGACATCGTCATCTCGACGCGCACGGCGGGGGACAGCCTCATCGTGGTCGTCGCCGTGAAGGAATACCCGCGCGTCAAGGAGATCCGCGTCACGGGGACCGACAAGATCAAGCGGGCGGACGTCGAGGCGAAGATACAACTCAGGGAAGGCTACTTCGCGCGCCCCGCGCTCTTCTCGCAGGATGTCGCCGCGATCAAGGCGCTCTACGCCGAGAAGGGTTACAACAGCGCCGCGGTCGAGGTCAAGAAGCTCATGATCTCGGACGAGCACAACGTCATCGTCGCGTACGCGATCACCGAGGGGCAGAAGATAAAGATCCGGCACATCGACTTTCTCGGCGTCGGGGCGATCGAGTCCGCGGAGATCCGGAAGATCATCGAGACCAAGGAATCGCGGTGGTGGCGGGGCGGAGAGCTCAAGCCCGTCACCCTCGAGGAGGACCTCAAGCGGATCAAGGAGCTCTACGGCACGCGCGGGTA
Organism: bacterium UBP1_UBA4771; assembly: GCA_002403295.1. GTDB lineage: Bacteria > Krumholzibacteriota > Krumholzibacteriia > Krumholzibacteriales > Krumholzibacteriaceae > SSS58A. Next base: position 1,279 of record DHHN01000189.1, read on the forward strand.
CCTCGACGCCGAGGCGCGCGTCGCGAGGCAGGAGATCGTGGGTGGCGGCAAGCACCTCGATCTCTACATCGAGGTGGACGAGGGGCCCCAATACCTCCTCGGAAATCTCGCGTGGTCGGGCAACAAGCTCGTGACGGACGAGGAGATCGAGACGTTCGTCGACATCGAGAAGGGCGACCCCTTCGCGACCGACCAAATCGAGTTCCTCCAATACAACATCAGCGGCAAGTACTGGGAGCAGGGGTACATCTACAGCCGGGTGATCCCCTCGAGGCGCGTGCGCAACCGGCGGATCGATCTCTCGCTGCGCATCGAGGAAGGAAATCCCGCCTCGATCAACGAGATCAAGATCACCGGCAACACGAAAACCTTCGAGACCGTGATCCGCCGCGAGCTCAAGACGTACCCCGGGGACCGGTTCATTCTTACGAACGTGCAGCGGAGCCTTCGGGAGGTCGTCGCGCTCGGTTACTTCAACGGGCCCCCGAAGGTGAACACCGAGCAGGCGAACGAGGCCGGCGACATCAATCTCCTCATCGGCGTCGAGGAAAAACAGACGGGCAACTTCCGCTTCGGCGCCGGATTCTCCCAGCTCAACTCGCTCTCGGGGTTCTTCGGCATTCAGGAGAACAACCTCTTGGGGCGCGGCAAGGGCGTCTCCCTCGACTGGGAGTTCGGAAAGTACCGCCAGAGCTTCAACTTCCAGTACACGGAGCCGTACTTCCGCAACACCCGGAACACCGTTTCGCTCTCTCTGTACAACTGGATCCAGGACCGCGTGCGGCAGCAGTACTACAACGATCGCCGGAAGGGCTTCTCGGTCGCCCTCGGACGTCCGTTCCCGTGGCTCGACTACACGCGCCTCTACACGAGCTACCGTCTCGAGGAGGTGGAGCTCTCCAATTTCTCGAGTCTGTATCCGGAGATCGGCGCGCTCCGCGGCGTCGATTGGCCCCAGATCAAGAGTGCCGTGCTCGTGAGCCTCACCCGCAACTCGACCGACAACCCGTCGCATCCGACGAAGGGTTCGGTGAACTCGCTGAGCGCCGAGTTCTGCGGCGGGGTCCTTCAGGGAAACGTGAATTACATGCGCTACATCGCCGAGACGTCATGGTTCCGGACGCTCTTCTGGAAGTTCACCTTCCACATGAACATGGAGCTCGGCGCGATCGACGGCTTCACGAGCCCGGATCAGGTGCAGGATTTCGAGAAGTTCCGGCTCGGCGGCAACCGGCGGTATGCGCTGCGGGGCTATGATTTCTACGAGGTCGTTCCCGAGGGGAACGACGCCTACGTCGGCGGCAGGTTCATGGCGTCCTTCACGCACGAGATCCTCTTCCCGTTCACGGACGCCGTGTACGGACTCTTCTTCTTCGACGCGGGCAACACGTGGAACAGCTTCGGCTCGGCCGATCTCTTCAACCTCCGCCGGGGGCTCGGGCTCGGCGTGCGGCTCGAGATGCCCGGGCTCGGCAATCTGGGCTTCGATTACGGGTACGGGTACGACAAGGTCGGCGGGCCCGCGTGGGAACCGCATTTCACCTTCGGCACCATGTTCTAAAAAGGGGTTTCAACGGGCGGAAAAAGTACTATATTTCGTTAATTTCGCGATCGGGCAAAAGGAGGAATGCACATGAAGCGGATTTCGGCTATCGTTCTCGCGAGTTTCGTCGCGGCCCAGCTCGCCCCCGTCGCGCTCCGGGCGGAGGAGATCAAGATCGGGTACATCGACACCGTGAAGATCTTCGCCGAGTACAAGGAGACGGTCGACGCGGAGGCGATTTACAAGAAAGAGGTCGACGCCTGGAAGAAGAAGCAGACCGACCTCGAGACCGAGCTCGCGAGGCTGCGCGAGGAGATCCAGAGCCAGAGTCTCATGCTGAGCGAGGAGAAGCTCGCCGAGAAGAAGCAGACATTCGACCGGAAGATGCAGGATTACCAGAAATACATGAGCGAAACCTTCAGCGACGACGGCCTCGCTGCGAAGCGCAACCGGGAGCTCACGGCGCCGATCGTCGAGAAGATCAACGGCGTTATCGCGAAGCTCGCCGAGGATGAGGGGTACACCATCATATTCGACGCGGCGCAGGGCAACATCGTGTACGGCAAGAAGGCGCTCGATCTCACCGAGCGGGTGACGGAGCTTCTCGACCAGAAGATGCAGAAGGCCCAGTAGCGGTTCCCGCGGCCGGCGGGCGGCGCCGCGCGCGACTCGTCGGGCGACGAGCGGCTCGCGCGTCGACGGGCGAAGGAAGGGATTCGGGACTATGGCCTCTTATTCGTTGGTGGAGCTTGCGAGGCTCGTCGGGGGCGAGGTCATCGGCGACGCTTCCGTCGAGATCACCGGGGTCGCGGGGATCAAGGAGGCGCACGAGGGCGACATCACCTTCCTCGCGAATCCGAAATACGAATCCTACCTCGCGACGACGCAGGCCTCGGCGGTCATCGCCGCGGGCAACGGGGGCTCGCCGAAGCCGGTCATCAAGGTCGCGAATCCGTACCTCGCCTTCCTCAAGGTCATGTCGCTTTTCACGGGCGAGACGCCGGGGCAGCGCCAGCTCGGCGTCCACCCGACGGCGACGATCGCCGCGAGCGCCTCGATCGGCGCGGACGTCTCGATCGGCGCCTACTGCTTCGTCGGCGAGAACGTGCGGATCGGCGACCGGACGACGATCCTGCCGCTCGTCTGCCTCTGCGACGACGCGATGGTCGGCGCCGATTGCCTCGTCTATCCGCACGTGACGATCCGCGAGCGCTGCGAGATCGGCGACCGCGTCATCCTCCACGCGGGGGCCGTCATCGGGGCGGACGGCTTCGGCTACGCCAAGGACGGCGAGGCCAACCGCAAGATTCCCCAGATCGGCATCGTCAAGATCGAGGACGACGTCGAAATCGGCGCCAACACGACGATCGACCGGGCGACGACCGAGGTCACCCTCATACGGCGCGGCGCCAAGATAGACAACCTCGTGCAGATCGCGCACAACGTCGTCGTCGGAGAGCACTCGATCCTCGCCGCGCAGGTGGGGGTGTCGGGAAGCACGCAGATCGGCAAGAACGTGACGGTCGCCGGGCAGGCGGGCCTCGTCGGGCACATCCACATCGGCGACAACGCGATGATAGGGGCGCAGGGAGGAGTCACGAAGTCGGTGCCGGCCGATACGAAAGTGTCGGGATATCCCGCGCGCGAGCACTCGTGCGCGCGAAAGATATACGCCCTCTGGGCGCGTCTCCCCGAGCTCTTCCGCGAGGTCAAGAACCTCGCGAAGCGCGTCGAAGAGCTCGAAAAGAGGAAATGATGGTTCGCCAGCAAAGGACCATACGGACGCCGTTCTCCTACGAGGGAACGGGGCTTCACACGGGGAAACGGGTGAAGATCGTCTTTCATCCCGCGCCGCCCTATTCGGGCGTCGTATTTCGGCGCGTGGACCTCGATCCGCCCGTGGAGATTCCGGCGAAGGTCGACGCGATCCAAAGCGGCGAGATCCGGCGCAACACGACGCTCGCGGCGAAGGGCGTCGTGATCCACACCGTCGAGCACATCCTCGCCGCGGCGTCGGGACTCCAGATCGACAACCTCCGCGTGGACATCGATTCGGACGAGCCGCCCGAGCCGCGCGACGGCAGTTGCGCTCCCTTCGTCGAGGCGCTCCAGAAGGCGGGCGTCGAGAACCAGGGCGTGCCGGCGAAGTCTCTCCGGATCGTTTCGCCCGTGAGCTACAGCAAGGACGGGATCGAGCTCCACGCGCTGCCGTACGACGGCTTCAAGGTGAGCTTCACGATCGAGTACAGCAACCCGCACATCGGCATCCAGTACGCCTCGTTCGACGTCACCCCGGATCTCTTCGTCAAGCAGATCGCCCCGGCGCGCACGTTCGTGCTCTGGTCGGACGTCGAGATGCTCAAGGCGCAGGGGCTCATCAAGGGAGGGAGCCTCGACAACGCCATCGCCGTCGACGAGAAGGGAATCGTCAACGACGTGCCGCTGCGATTCAAGAACGAGTTCGTCCGGCACAAGATCCTCGACCTCATGGGCGACCTCTCGCTCGTCGGCGCGCCGATCGAGGGGCACATCATCTCGGTGCGGTCCGGACACCAGTACAACCTCAAGTTCGCGAAGCTCCTCGCCGAGCAGCTTCGGAATCAAGAGCGCAACGCCGCGATGTCGGCCGAGGGCTTCTGGGACATCAACGTCATACAGCGGATCATGCCGCACCGCTACCCGTTCCTCCTCGTCGACCGGATCATCTCCCTCGAGGACAAGAAGCGCGTCGTCGGCATAAAGAACGTTACGATGAACGAGCAGTTCTTCGTGGGCCACTTTCCCGGCCATCCCATCATGCCCGCCGTTCTCATCATCGAGGCGATGGCGCAGGTGGGGGGGATCCTGCTCCTCACGAACGTCGACAGGCCCGAGAAATACCTCGTCTATTTTATCGGCATCGATCAGGCGAAGTTCCGTAAGCCGGTCGTGCCCGGCGACCAGATCCGTTTCGAGCTCGAGATGATCTCGCTCCGCAAGCGCTTCTGCAAGATGAAGGGCGTCGCGTTCGTCGACGGCCAGGTCGTCGCGGAGGCGGAGCTCTTCTCCTCGATCGTCGATCGCTGACGGAGGCGGCATGGCGGTCGATATACATCCCACGGCGATCGTCAAGGCCGGCGCCGAGCTCGGCGACGGGGTCGCGATCGGCCCCTTCTCGATCGTCGGCGAGCGCGTGCGCGTCGGCGACGGGACGCGGATCGGGAGCTCAGTCTTCATCGAGGGCGAGACGACGATCGGCGCCAACTGCTCGATCTTCCACGGCGCGGCGCTCGGCAGCGTCTGTCAGGATCTGAAATACAGGGGAGAGCGGACGTTCGTCCGCATCGGCGACGGCAACACGATCCGCGAGTACGTGACGGTGAACAGCGCCGCGGGCGAGGGGAACAGCACCGTCGTCGGGGACGGGTGCCTCATCATGGCCTACGTGCACATCGCCCACAACTGCGAGATCGGCAGCAGCGTGATTATCGCGAACGCGGTGAACCTCGCGGGCCACGTGCGGGTGCACGATTTCGCGAGCATCGGGGGCGTGACGCCGGTGCACCAGTTCGTCCGGATCGGCGAATACGCGTTCGTCGGGGGCGGGAGCAGGATACCGCAGGACGTGCCGCCCTTCCTCAAGGTCGCCGGCAACCCGGCGCGGCCGTCGGGGCTCAACTCCGTCGGCCTGCGGCGCCGCGGCTTCACCGTGGAGCAGCGGTTGCTGCTCAAAAAGGCGTACGTGATCTTCTACCGGAGCGGTCTCAACGTCTCGCAGGCGCTCGAACGCATCGCCGCCGACCTGCCGCCGACGGACGAAATCAAGCGGTTCGTCGAGTTCATACGCGGATCGGAGCGCGGCATCATCAGGTGACAATTCGTCCCGGCGCCGGGGAGGTCTCATGGGCACGGCCCGCACAGTCAGGGCAGGGGTGATCGGAACCGGCGCGCTCGGTTCTCACCACGCCCGCGTGTATTCATCGATCGAATCGGTTTCCTCGCTCGCGCTCTACGACCGCGACCGCTCGCGCGCCGAAGCAGTCGCCCGCGAGCGCGGCGGGCGCGTCTGCGGGACGATCGGGGAGCTCCTCGATAGCTGCGACGCCGTGAGCATCTGCACGCCGGCGACGCACCACCACGAGGCGGTCCGCGCCGCCTTCGCCCGGGGGGCGCACGTCCTCGTCGAGAAGCCGATCGCCTCGACCGTCGCCGAGGCGCGAGATCTCGTCGCGATCTCGCGCGAACGGGGTCTCGTGTTTCAGGTCGGGCACATCGAGCGATTCAACGGCGCCTTCGAGGCCGCGCGCTCGCTCGTGCGGCGGCCGCGGTTCATCGAGGCGCACCGGCTCGCGACCTTCACGCAGCGCGGTCTCGACGTTTCCGTCGTGCAGGATCTCATGATCCACGACATAGATCTCATCCTCTCGCTTCTCGGCGGCGACCGGCTCGTCGATCTGCGGGCCTCGGGCGCGGGCGTCCTCACGAGCGCGTCGGACATCGTGAACGCGCGTCTCGAGTTCGCGGGCGGCTGCACGGCGAACGTAACGGCGAGCCGCATCTCGCGCGAGCCGCTTCGAAAGATCCGATTCTTCGAGGAACACCGCTACGTATCGGCCGATCTGCGCGAGAAATCGGTCGAGGCGTACGAGCTCGGCGGCCCGTTCGTCCCGGGCTCCGTGCCGGCCGATCCGGCGAGCCTCATCCGGCCGGTCGCGGTCGCCGTCGACATGACGGAGCCGCTCCGCAAGGAGATCGATGCGTTTCTCGCCGCGATCTCCGGCGGCGGGGAGCCGCCGGTGACGGGGGAGGCGGGACTCGCGGCGCTCGACGTGGCCGAGAAGATCCTCGAACGCGTGGCGGAAAGCCGGAGCCGGCAGTGACCACCATTCTGCTCACCTGCGGCGAGACGAGCGGCGAGCATCACGCCTCGCTGCTCGTGCGGGAGATCCGGCGCCGCGATCCCGGCTGCCGCGTGCTCGCCCTCGGCGGGGCGGAGCTCGCCGCCGCCGGCGCCGAGATCGTCTTTCCGCTCGAGAAATACGCCGTCATGGGTTTCGGCGAGGTGATCGCGAAGCTCCCATCGTTCGTCGCGCTCGAGCGCTCGCTCGGGCGGCTCGTATCCGGCGGCGGGATCGATGTGTTCATCCCCGTCGATTACCCGGGGCTCAACCTGCGTCTCGCCCGCGGGGCGCGCCGCCGCCGCGTCCCCGTTCTCTACTACATCAGTCCGCAGGTGTGGGCGTGGGGAGGTTGGCGCGTCCGGGGCATGCGGCGCTCGGTCGATCTCATGGCGGTGATCCTGCCGTTCGAGGAGGAGCTCTACCGCCGCGCGGGGATTCCCGTCGTCTTCGCGGGACACCCCATGCTCGACGAGATCGCGGCGCCCGCGGAGCCGAAGTCCGCGCCGGCGGGTCCGGAGGAGCGGTGTACCGTCATGCTCTTTCCCGGAAGCCGGTTGCAGGAGTTCCGGCGGATCTATCCGGTGTTCGTCGAGGCGGCGCGCATTCTCCATGGGCGGTTCCCCGGGGCGCGTTTTCTCGTCGGCCTCGCGCCGATGATTCCGGACGCCGAGGCGCCGGTCGGCCAGGAGATGCGAAGCTACCTCGGCGTGGCGCGCGACGGCGTGGAGGCCCTCTCGCGCTCCGCGCTCGCGCTCGCCGTTTCGGGCACCGTGACCCTCCAGACGGCGCTATCGGGAACGCCGATGGTCGTCTGCTACCGGACCTCCTCGCTCAATTACCGTCTCGGAAAGCTTCTCGTGCGGGTGCCCCGGATCGCGATGCCGAACGTGCTCGCGGGGCATTCCCTCGTGCCGGAGCTCATACAGAACGACGCGACGCCGCGACGGATCGCCGATGCCGCCGCGCGGATCCTCGGAGACGGGGCGGCGTACCGCCGGATTTCGAGCGCGCTTCTCGGTCTCCGGGACCGCCTCGTCGGCGATGGAGGCGTGCCGCGACTCGCGGAGATCGCGCTCCGCATGGCGAACGGCGAGCCCGCCGCGGCCGCGGTGCGCGACACGGCCGGCGGGGGGCGGGGGCCGCGATGAAGGTTCGCGCGCATCCCGGGATCGTGAGCCGGCTCGGCGCCTTCTTCATCCGCGGCGTCGGCGCGACGTGGCGTATCGAGTGGCGAGGCGCCGAACGGCTCGATCGCGCGCGCTCCCTCTCGAAGCAGGTCGTCTTCGGGTTTTTCCACGGGCGGCTCCTCGTTCTGAGCTACACGCATCGCGGGCGCCGGGTGCAGGTTCTCGCCTCGCACCATGCAGACGGAGATCTCATGGGACGGACGATCGAGCATCTCGGATTCGGACACCGCAAGGGATCGACCTCCCGGGGCGGCGCCGCGGCCCTGCGCGACCTCGCGGGCGCGCTTCTCGGGGGCCTCGACGTCGGCCTCACGGTCGACGGTCCCCGCGGCCCGCGCGGGGTGGCGCAGCAGGGCGCCGTCGAGCTCTGCAGGATGACGGGAAGCGCCGTCGTTCCCGTCACGAACGCCGCGCGTCCGCGCCGGCTCTTTCGATCGTGGGACCGGTTCCAGCTCCCGCTTCCCTTCGCGAGAATCGTCGTGGCGTACGGCGAGCCGTTCGTCGTGCCGGCCGGGGCGGAGCCGGGGGAGCGCGAGGAATTTCGACTGCGGCTCGAGCGGGAGCTCGGCGCGCTCACCGCCGAGCTCGACCGGAGCCTCGGGCATCGAGGATCGGATGTGTGGCCCCATGAGGATCGTTGAGCGGTACCCGCCCGGGTTTGCGTTCGCCGGAGGAACGGGCGCGTGGCGCGCGCTGTTTCCGTTGAGGCTCGCGCTCGCCGGGCTCTATGGAGCCCTCTCCTGCGCGGCGCGCCGCGCGGCGCTGGCGTCGGGGCGGCGGCCGGTCTCCACGACGGCGTCCGGCAAGCGCCCCTTCGTCGTATCGGTCGGAAATATCTCGGCGGGAGGGGGCGGCAAGACCCCCTGCGTCATCGCGCTCGCGGAGGAGATCCGCTCGCGGGCCGGCACGGCGGTCGTGGTTTCGCGAGGGTACGGCGGCGCCATGGAGAGGCGCGGTCCGTGCGTCGTGGGAGGGGCGGGGGCGAGCGCCGAGCTCGCCCGGACCTTCGGCGACGAGGTCGCGCTCTACGCCGCGAGGGGCATTCCCGTCGTGACCGATGCCCGGAGGCGCCGCGGCGCCGCTCTCGCGGCCGATCTCTTCGCCCCGACGCACATTCTCCTCGACGACGCGTTCCAGCACCATTCCCTCGCGAAGGATCTCGATATACTGCTTCTCGACGCCGGACGGCCCTTCGAGGACGGGATGCTTCTGCCGGCCGGACGGCTGCGGGAGCTCCCCGGCGCCGCGCGGCGCGCCGGCGCGGTGATATTCACGAGGGCGCGCGAGGAGCGCGTGCCCGCCGCGGCGGAGCGCTTCGTCGCCGGAAAGCCGGTTTTCTTCGCCCGCCACGAAGCGGCGTTCCTCAAAGGGCGCGGCGGCGCGAGCGAGCCGCTCTCGATCGTTTCGGGGCGCGAGGTCGTCCTCTTTTCCGGGATCGCCCGGCCGGATTCCTTCGAGGAGACGGTCGTTTCTCTCGGAGCGGCGCCGCGCGCGTCGTTCCGCTTCGAAGACCATCACCGCTACGCCGCGCGGGAAATCGAGGAGATCGTTCGGGCGGGATCGCCGGAAGCGCTCTTTCTCACGACGGAAAAGGATTTCGTGAAGGCGGGCGATCTCTTTCCGCCCGGGGCGGCGGTTTTCGCGATCGCGATCGAGATGCGGATCTCGGGGCTCGAGAGGCTCGGGGCGCTCCTCGGTCTCGGGGGATGAATGACGGGCGGGGAGCCCGACTGGAGCTCCCCGCCCGTCTCTATCGAATCGAATCGGTTACCCTGAAACGCTATCTCTGCTGACTCCTCGTGGTGAGAGGATCCGCGAAGTTCACCGTGAGACCGGTTCCGAAGGTGACCTCGCGATTCGTCTGGATCTCGTGGCCGCGGAAGGTGATGTTCGCGACGGTCATGATCTCCGTCGGCGTGTACATGATCCCGAGCAGCGGATCGATGTTCTTCGCGCCGAAGGGCACGAGAAGAATGTACCCGGCGACGAGCTCGCCGGCCGGCACGAGGATGCTCGTCCTGCCCGAGAAGGGCGGCACCGGCACCGGGGCGGAGCCGTAGGGCACGAACGACACGTCGTAGTCGGTCACGAGAAAATCGCCGAGCGCGCTGACGTTGGGCTCGATGACGTTGTTGTAGGGCTTGTTGTGGAACACGACCTTGATGAAGTCCTCGGTGATGTAGTCGTCGTCGGTCTTGTAGGTCGCGCCGTCGCGCTCGTAGAGCGAGTCTCCCTGATTCAGGACGTCGCACAGGAACGGCGCGTCGTCGTTCATGCTCGCCACGTAGACGACCGTGCGCTGATCGTAGTTCGTCTCGTCGGTGCAGCCCACGAAAAGCGCGACGAGGATCAGCGCGGACACGAACGCGATGAGATGGATCGGTTTAAACATCGGGTAACCTCCTCCAATGTAACTGGCATCTCAAGCTTGTCGTAGCCATTCCATCGCAATGATTGTGCCAAGAC
>DHHN01000189.1:11454-18960 GCA_002403295.1 bacterium UBP1_UBA4771
TTCGATGGATACCGTTCGGACGGACGTTCTCGTGCTCGGAAGCGGCGCCGCGGGGCTCTTTTTCGCCCTCAAGGCGGCCCGATTCGCCGACGTTCTCGTCGTGACGAAGCGCGGGCTCTCGGAGAGCAACACCTTTTACGCGCAGGGCGGCATCGCGTCCGTGACCCACAAGGACGATTCCTTCGAGGGCCACATCGCCGACACGCTCGCGGCGGGGGCCGGCCTGTGCCACCGAGACGCGGTCGAGATCGTCGTGCGCGAGGGCCCCGCGCGAGTGCGCGAGCTCCTCGATCTCGGCGTGCGTTTCAGCACGACCGACGACGGGGACGATCTCGCCCTCGGCCGCGAGGGAGGGCATTCGGCCCCGCGCATCGTTCATTACCGCGACGTGATCGGCCGCGAGCTCGAGACGGCGCTGCTCGCCGCGGTCCGGTCGAATCCGCGCATCTCCGTGCGGGAGGATTGTCTCGCGATCGATCTCGTCGGCGGCGCCGCCGCGGGGCGCGTCTCGGGGTGCTACGCGCTCGACCGGCGTTCGAAGACGATCTTCGCGGTCGTCGCGCCGCACACGGTGCTCGCCACGGGAGGCGCCGGCAAGATATACCTCTATACCTCGAACCCCGACGTCGCGACGGGGGACGGCATGGCGATGGCCTGCCGCGCGGGAGCCTCGCTCGCCAACCTCGAGTTCGTCCAATTCCATCCGACCTGTCTCTACCATCCCGATGCGAAGTCCTTTCTCGTCTCCGAAACGCTCCGCGGCGAGGGGGCCCGGCTCCGCAACCTCGCCGGCGGCGAGTTCATGAAATCGTACGATCCGCGCGGCGAGCTCGCCCCGCGGGACGTCGTCGCGCGCGCGATAGACCGGGAAATGAAGCGGAGCGGCGATAAGTGCGTCCTCCTCGACATCACGCACCGGCCGGCGCAGTGGCTGCGCGCGCGTTTCCCGAACGTCTACGAGAACTGTCTCAAATTCGGCATCGATATCGGCGTCCAGCCGATACCCGTCGTGCCGGCGGCGCACTACATGTGCGGCGGCGTGCGCGTGGACATGGACGGGCAGACCGATCTCGCGGGGCTCATGGCGGTCGGCGAGGTGGCCTGCTCCGGCGTCCACGGCGCGAACCGGCTCGCGAGCAACTCGCTCCTCGAGGCGCTCGTGCTCGCCTCGCGCGCCGCGGCGAAGCTCGAGGGCTCGGCGGAGCGCGGCGCCGAGACACCCGCCGGGAAGCTCGCGCTGCCGGGGGTGCGGAACCCGAAGGTGCTCGAAACGGTGATTCTCGACCACGATTGGGATCTCGCGCGGCGCGTCATGTGGGACTACGTCGGGATCGTCCGATCCCGGGAGCGCCTCGGGATCGCGCGGGAGCGCCTCGGGCAGATTCTCGAGACGGCGGAGCGCATTTGGGCCGCGTACGGCGTTTCCGCGGATCTCGTTGAGCTGCGGAACATCGCGCTCGTTTCGAGCCTCGTCGTCGAGTCGGCGATCATGCGCGCCGAGTCGCGCGGGCTCCATTACGTCATCGATTATCCGGATCCCGATCCGGCGTGGGAGCGGGACACGGTCATCAAGCGGGGGGAGGCGGCCGCGTGACGGACAAGGATCGCGAGGAAGAGAGCAGCGACGAAACACGCGAGCGGCTCGAGGCGATACGCGCGGGCGACGGGGGCCGTTACCACGCCGACGCGTACGGATTCGTGCTGGACGCGGTGGCCTTCACGCTCAGCGACATCGACGAGATCCGCCACGTCACCGGGAGCGAGCTCTGCGACGGCGCGAAGAAGCTCGCCGTCGAGCGCTTCGGGCCCATGGCGAAAGAGGTGCTCAACTTCTGGGGCGTGTGCGCGACGGAAGACATCGGGAACATCGTCTTCGCGCTCGTCGAGGCCAAGGAGCTCTCGACGACGGAGGGCGACAGCATCGCCGATTTTTTCGAGGTGTTCGATTTCGACGAGGCGTTCGAGCGCGACTACTTCGCGTGAGATCGCCCGGCGGCCCGCCGTGCAGGAACGAACCATACATCCGCTGCATGTCGCCGCTCTCGGGTGCGCCGCGCTCGTTTCGCAGTCCGTCTTCGTCCGCGAGATCCTCTCCCTCTTCACGGGCACCGAGCTCGCGCTCGGCGCGGCGCTCGCGAGCTGGCTCTTCTGGGTCGCGGCGGGGGCTCTCGCCGGCGGGCGCGCGGCGGCGGGCGGGGGGGCGGTACGATACGGCCGGTTTCTCGCTCTCGCCCTGCCGGCGGCGGCGCTCGCGCCCCTCACCGTTCTCGGCATCCGGCTCGTCCGGTCCCTGATCGTGAGCCCGCCGGGAGCGATCGCTCCGCCCGGGGCCGCGCTCGCGGCCGCCTTTCTCGCCGTCGCCCCGTTCGCCTTCATCTACGGCGCGATCTACAACACGGCGAGCATCCTGTGGCGCGAGCGCTGCGGGAGCGTTCGGGACGGGATCACGCGGGTGTACCTCTGGGAGGCGGCCGGCGCGGTCTTCGGCGCCGTTCTCTTCTCGTTCTTCCTCGTCTCGTTCTTCTCGCAGCTCGAGGCGGCGCTCGTCGCCGGCCTCCTGCTCCTCGTCGCGGCCGTGATGCTTCCGCCGCGCGCGAAGGGCGGGGCCGCGCGGACGGCGATCGTGTTCGCCGTCGTCTTCCTCTCGAGCGCGGCGATGCCGGCGCTCGATCGCTGGAGCATCGGGCGCGTCTTCCCGGGGTACCGGATCGAGCGCTTCTACTCGTCGCGATTCGGCGAGATCGTCGTCGCGGACCGCGGCGAGGTGCGCTCCGTATTTTCGGGCGGCGCCCGCCTTTACTCCTTTCCGGAGCCCGAGCGAACGCAGGAGACGGTTCACCTGCCGCTCCTCGCCCATCCGGCGCCGCGAAGCGTGTTGCTCGTGGGGGGGTCGCTCGGCGGAGGGTGGCAGGAAGCGGCGAAGCACCCGTCGGTCGAGGCGATCGATTGCGTCGAGCTCGACGGGAGCCTCTTCGCGCTCGAGGGCATGCCCGGCGGAACGCGCGACACGACCGTTCTCCGCGGGACGGCGGGCGGGAGCGCGGCGGCGCCGGTGCTCGTGCGTTTCATCGCCGGGGACGGACGCTTTCACCTCGCGAGCGGCGCCGAGCGCTACGACGCGGTGATCGTGGCCGCGCCCGCGCCCCTGAACCTCCAGTGGAACCGGTTCTTCACGAGGGAATTTTTCGCGATCGCCCGGCGCTCGCTCGAGCCCGGGGGCATATTCGCGATCGGTCATCCGTCCTCGGAAAACTATCTCTCCCGCGAGACGGCGCGCGCGCTCCGATGCGTGGAGCTCACGCTTCGCGACGCCATGCCTGCCGTCGCGGTGCTTCCGGGAGGCACGGCGTATTTCATCGCGGGCGAGACGCCGATCGACCCGCGGCTCATCCCGGAACGGCTCGAGGAGCGCGGGATCGACGCGGCCTTCGTGGGCCGCGATTACCTGCCGTTCCGCCTCTCGCGGGAGCGGATCGAGGGGCTTCGCGCGGACCTCGAACGGGCGGGAGAGGTGAGGCGCAACCGCGACGCGCGGCCCGCGCTGCCGCTCTACGAGCTCGGCGTCGAGGCGAGGAGGACGGGAACGCCTCTCGCGGGCGCGGCCGGCGCGCTCGCGGATATTCCGGCTCATGCGCCGGCGCTCGTTCTCGGGGCAACGCTGCTCGTCGCATTCGCCGCGGCGCGCCGCTCGCTCCGCCCGCGGCTCGCGGTCTGGGCGGTGGGATTCGGGAGCTTTCTGCTGCAGCTCCTCATCCTCCTCGCGTTCCAGTCGTTCTCGGGGCTCCTCTATCACGGGATCGTGCTGCTCACGGCGCTCTTCATGGCGGGCGCGGCCGCGGGGGCCGCCTCTTCCATTCGCCGTGAGCGTCGGGGGGCGCGGGCGCTCGGCGCGATTCACGCGCTCTTCATCCTGCTCGCCCTGTCGCTCGCCGGATGGGCCGCGTTCGCCGGGAGCGCGGGGGTTTCCTTCGCGGCGGGCTCCGCCGTGTTCCTGCTTCTCGCGGCGGCGGGCGGCGCGCTGACCGGAGCCTACTATCCGATCGTCGTGAGGCGGGCGTTTCCGGAGGGGGGGAGGGTCGCGCCGGCGACCTTCTACGGCTGGGACCTCTTCGGCGCGTGCGCGGCCGGGGCGATCGGCGGGCTCGCGCTCTTTCCGCTGCTCGGACTGGCGGGCACGGCGGTCTTCGTCGCGTTCGTGCACGCGCTCGCGGCGGCGCTTCTCGCCGGCCGCGCGTGGTAGCGCCCTAGCGCAGCCCGAGCTCTTTCTCGGAAAACACCTCGGCCGAGAAGCACTCGATCTTCGTGCCCTTCTCCTTCCACGCGTTCTCGGGGAGCCCCGCCTTGACGCAGGTCTGGGCGAGAAACGTCTCGCGGTCCCAGCCCCACTCGGTCGCGACCTGCGGGAGGAGGAGCCCGCGGTTCGATCCGCGGGTGACGATGAGACCGTGCGTGCCGACGACGATCGCGGCGGGATCGGCGACGGGCGTTATGGGGCTCAGGACCGATATCTCGATCTCGAGCAGCGGGACCTCGGCCGCCGTCACCGGCGTGAACCGCCAATCGCTGAACGCGGCCGCCTTGGCCATCTCCTCGATCGTCTCGAGGAGCGGCTTGACGGCCTCGATGTACCCGATGCAGCCGCGGAGCTTGCCGTGCTTGTGAAGCGTGACGAAGGCGCCGCGTTTCTCCCGGAGAACGGGCGAAGCGGGGGCGGCGGTCTTTTCTGCCTCGACGCCGAGCTCGGCGGAGATCACGGAGCGCGCGAGCCCGAGCAGGTACGTCTTGTCGCCTCGGGGGAGGCCCGTCGGGCGGAGCATGGCGGCCGACACGTAGCCGACGACGCTCCCGCGGTCGTTCGTCACGTCTCCCGAGTTCGCGTACCGGAGCACCTCGCAGCGGTCCGCGCCGAGCTTCCGGGCGGCGATCATCGCCGCCGCCGTCGGCCCGCCGCCGCACGCCTCGGTGCCCTTGCGGGAGAGCTCGTCGAGCAGGGCCCCCGGATCGAACGCGGCGAGACGCTTCTGAAACACCGCGTCGAGAGCGCGGGCCTCGCGGTCTCCGTGGAAATGCGAGAGATCGGTGCTCGCGACGATGAGGGCGCGCCGTCCCGCGAGGGCGCCCGCGAGCGCCTCGCCGAGGGCCTCGACGGCGCGCGGCGACTGATCCCCCATTACGATCGGCACGAGCGCGAACTCGCCGAGGGCCACCTGGAGGAACGGAAGCTGCACCTCGAGAGAGTGCTCGGCCCGTTGCATCGGACGGACCTCATGGCCCTTCATGTCGTATCGCACGAGATCGCTCTTCGAGGCGATGAGCTTCGCGAGCGCCGCGTCGACGGGAATCTCGCCGAGCGGCGTCCGGTAGGCCGCTCCCGGATAGACCGCGGCGTACGGAAAATACTCCACGTGGCACGGCGAGACGACGACGACGACGTCGTACCGCGCGCCGCGGACGAGCCGGTAGCCGTACGCGGCGACCTGTCCGGAATACATGTAGCCGGCGTGCGGCGACACGAGGGCGACGACCTCGCCGGCGGGCGGCTTCGACGTCGCCGCGTCGAGATACCTCGTGATCTCCTCGCGCAGGGCCCTGGGGTCGTCCGTGTAGAATTGGCCGGCGACCGCCGGCGCGCGTACCGTCCGATCCATGGCGTTTCCATCCTTCCGGGCGCAGGCGGCGCCCGCGACGAGCGCGGCGAGAAGGAGAACGGCGGCCGTATTCGAAGGAGCCCGCATCGTCAGGCCTCCCGCCAGATGCCGGGTATCGTTTCTCCGCAGAAACGGCACGCGCCGTTTCGCATCTCGATCGCCTCGATGCGATAGCCGCTCCGGGCGATTATCCGTTTGCCGCATTGCGGGCAGATCGTGTGGTTCGCCTCGTGGCCGGGAACGTTGCCGACGTACACGAAGCGGATTCCGGCGTCGCGGCACGCATCGTGCGCCCGGTCGAGGGTCGACACCGGGGTCGGCGGCAGGTTCGCGAGCCGGTACTGGGGAAAAAACCTCGAGAAATGAAGCGGCACGTCGGGCCCGACGTTCGAGACGATCCACCGCGCCATCTCGCGGATCTTCGCCGGATCGTCGTTGAGCGTCGGCACGACGAGGTACACGAGCTCGAGCCACACCCCCGAGGCGCGTATCGTCGCGATCGTTTCGAGCACCGGCGCGAGCGATCCGCCGCACACGTCGCGGTAGTAGGCGTCGTCGAACGCCTTGAGGTCGATCTTTATCGCGTCGACGGTCCGGCAGAGATCGAGGAGCGGCTCCTTCATGATATAGCCGTTCGAGATGACGACGCTGCGGATTCCCTTCGAACGCGCGTGCGCCGCGATATCCCGAACGTACTCGATGAAGACGACGGGCTCGCCGTACGTGTAGGCGATCGAGGGAGAGGAGGCCGCCACGGCTCGATCGACGATCGCGGCGGGCGGGGTGTATCTCGTCTCGGCGTCCTCGGGGCGCGACCGGGCGATCTGCCAGTTCTGGCAGAATTTGCAGTCGAGGTTGCATCCGACCGTCGCGAGGGAGAGGGCGGACGTTCCGGGGAGAACGTGGAAGAAAGGTTTCTTCTCGATCGGATCGAGGTGAATGGCGCACGGGCGGCCGTACACGAGCGTGCGGAGAACTCCGCCGCGATTCTCCCGCACGCCGCACAGGCCCCGGCCGCCGTCGGGCACGACGCACCCGCGCGGGCAGAGGAGACAGCGCACGCGCGCGCCGGAGAGTTTTTCGTAGTACCGGGCCTCGACGGGGGGGTCCGCCGCGCGAAGCGGGGGGGGAACGAGCCGGCTCGCGGCGGCGGCGGCGAGAATCGCCGCGGAGCCGCCGAGAAAGGTCCGGCGGGTGAACGAGGCCTCGAAGGGCCGACGATCGCCGGCCGCTCGGGCGCGGGACGTGTCGTTCGTCAACGGCATGGCGTCGCTCCGTCGCGGGATCGCCGCGATTCGCGAGGCGACGATCCGTCTCAAAGATAGCAGAGCCGCCCGCGCATTGCAAGAAAGAGGCGTCTCGCGCTACGTTCGCCCGCCGATGCGCATGAAGGCGGCGTGTATCGCGTCGGCCGTTCCGGGAGGCAGGGCGCCGATGCAGGCGGAGGTCGTCGAGGCGCCTCTCTCGGCGCCGCCGTCGGGGGCGACGATCACGATGCGTTCGAACGCGGCGCCGGCCGCGTTCTCGAGCGTGACGACGATGTGGGCCGGGGAGAGAGACGGGTCGTCCGCCCGAAGCGGCTCGGAGACGATCCGATCGTAGGTCGTCGACGCGAGCTTGCGGAGCAGCGCGTTCACCTCCCACGAGCGGATCCCGGTCGAATCGGCCTCCGCCGTGATCCATTTCGTGCCGGCCCGTTGGAACGCGACGCTCGTGTCGTACGTCGCGTAACGGAAGACGCGCACCGAATCCTCCTCGAGAAAGGAGAGATTCATCGCGCGCAGGTCGGCGGCGGTCCAGTCGAACGCCCCGAGGAGCTTGCCGTCGAGGAGGACGACCTTGTCGAGCCCGTCCCGGA
>DHHN01000147.1:0-5627 GCA_002403295.1 bacterium UBP1_UBA4771
CGCGACATGATGGACCTCGGCGTCATCCCGGGCGCGAACCTGCTCCCCGAGGTCGGATACATGAAGCTCTGCTGGGCGCTCGGGCAGTCGCACGACCGCGAGGAAGTCAAAAGGATCATGCTCACGCCGATCGCGGGCGAGATCACGGAGCGCGAGCCGCACAACGGCTATCTCATCTATCAGGGCGGGATCCCCGAGGTCGACGAGTTCATAGGCAAATTCAAGAAATAATGACCGTCCCACGCAATACGCGCGCCATCGACCTCTCGACCGGCAAGGTCATCTCGGACAGCTTTTTCTATTCGGCATCCCGCATGGCCATCCTCGTCATAAAGCCGATCAAGGGGATTCTCCTCGGGAGGCTGCTCGGCCCGACGCTCTACGGCATCCTCAACATCGCGAATCCCTACGTTCTCATCGGGGCCATGCTCTCGAACATCGGCTTCAACGCCTCCGTGCTGAAGCTCATGCCGGGATACCTTCAGGAGGGACGGCCCGACCTCACGCGAATGATCTACCGCTCGACGGCCTTCTGCACGGTCGTGCTGAGCGCCCTGTGGGCTTCGCTCATGCTCGTCTTCTCGCCGTGGATCGCCGAGCATCTCGCCCACGAGAGCGCGGCCTTGAATCCGCTCCGCCTCAGCGCGCTCGCGATCCCGTTCCTCGCGCTCAACACCTTCTTCGCGTCAGTCTACTTTTCCGTGCAGCGGGGAAAGCTCGGCGCGGGGATAACGTTCGTCCACGGCCTCCTCAACACCTTCCTGCCGGTCGCCGCGGTCCTCTGGCAGCGCAACGTCACGCTCATCGTCGGAAGCGTTCTCGCGGCCGAGGTGGCGGGCGCCGCGCTCTACACGCACTTTTTCCACCGGCGGGTGCTCGCCGGCTTCGGCAAGGCCATCGGCCCGCTCTGGCGCGGCATCAAGGAGACGACGCGCTTCGGATTCCTCTTCTTCATCGCGGGGCTCGGCTGGAACCTCATCAACTCGGTCGACCGCATCATGATCAAGTTCTACCTCCCCTCGGATCAGCTCGGCTTTTACTCCATGGGGGCGCAGGTCATCACGGTGATCGGCATCGTCGCCTCGACCCTCGGATTCGCCCTCGTGCCCTCCCTCACGGCGGCGCGCGAGAACCCCGACCGGACGATCTTCGACAAGCTCGTCCGGAACACGTCGCGCTTCGGCTTCATCGTGCTCATGCCGACGACGCTCGTCATCTTCGTCCTCGTGAAGGATTTCTTCGGGATACTCGTGCCGCGCTTCGACCCCTCGACGACGATCGTGCGGATCGTCGTCGCGATCACGTTCATCGATCTTTTCTGCCGCATCGGATGGGCCGCGCTCGTCGCCCACGGGCGAGGCGGGCTCTCGGCGGCGGCCTACCTCGGCGCCGCTATTTTCAATATCGCCCTGAACGCGGCACTCATCCCCCGTTACGGCATCAACGGCGCCGCCGTCGCGGTGCTCGCAACGTTCTTGGCCCTCGCCGCCACCCTGCTCTTCATGATGAAGCGGGTCGCGGGGAGCCGCATCGAGGCCGTGGCGTGGATCCATCCGCTGCTTCTCTCCCTCGTGTACGCGCTCCTCGGCTGGATCTCCGGAAACTGGCACCCGGCGATCCGGATCGCCCTCGTCATGGCGGGCGGCTCGGCGCTCTACGCGCTCGCGGCGATCGCGACGGGGCTCGTCCGCGAGGACGATTTCGAGAAGATCCGCCTCATGCTCGCGCCCCGCGCGGGCGTCCCGCACGTCCGCTTCGCGCTCGCCGCGCTCGGCGCCGCGGAGCGCGCGTACTTTGTTTTTCATCCGAAGCGTAACCGTTGACCCGAACGAAGGAGGTACCGCAGCTCATGAAACGCACGATCCGGATCGCACTGGCCCTTTCGATTGCGGGGCTCTTCGCGGCGGCAGCCGCGCACGCCTGCACGAACTACCTCGTCACGAAGGGCGCCTCGGCCGACGGCTCGACCATGATCAGCTACTCGGCGGATTCGCATGATCTCTACGGCGAGCTCTACCACTGGCCGGCGAGGACCTTCGCGCCGGGCACGATGCTCGACATCTATGAGTGGGACACGGGCAAGTACCTCGGCAAGATACCGCACGTTCCCCGCACGTACTCGGTCGTCGGCCTCATGAACGAGCACCAGGTCTCGATCGGCGAGACGACGTGGGGAGGGCGCGAGGAGCTGCGCGACAGCACCGGCGTCATCGACTACGGGAGCCTCATGTTCCTCGCCCTGCAGCGCGCGAAGACGGCGCGCGAGGCGATCAAGGTCATGGCGGACCTCGTCGCCGCGCACGGCTACTACAGCAGCGGCGAGTCGTTCTCGATCGCCGATCCGAACGAGGTCTGGTTCATGGACATGATCGGGAAGGGGCCGGGGAACACGGGCGCCGTCTGGGTGGCGAGGAAGATCCCCGACGGCTACATCTCGGCGCACGCCAATCAAGCCCGCATCCGGCGGTTCCCCCTGAAGGATCCGGCGAACTGCCTCTACGCCCCCGACGTGATCTCCGTCGCCCGCGAGAAGGGCTACTTCACGGGAACCGACGCGGAGTTCGATTTCGCCGACGCCTACGCCCCGCTCGATTTCGGCGCGCTCCGCTTCTGCGAGTCGCGCGTCTACGCGATGTTCAACCGCGCGGCGCCCTCTCTCAAGCTCTCGATGGATTACGTAAAGGCGGTCCCCGGCGCCGAACCGATGCCGCTCTGGATCAAGCCCGACCGCAAGCTCTCCGTCCACGACGTCATGGAGTTCATGCGCGACCACTTCGAGGGGACCGACTTCGACATGACGAAGGACGTCGGCGCGGGCCCGTTCTCCTGCCCCTACCGGTGGCGCCCGATGACGTGGAAGGTCGACACCGTGGGCTACGTGCACGAGCGCGCCACCTCGACCCAGCAGACCGGCTTCTCGTTCGTCTCGCAGATGCGCTCGTGGCTCCCGGGTCCCATCGGGGGAGTCTTCTGGTTCGGCGTCGACGACACCTACAGCACCGTGTACAACCCGATCTACTGCGGGATCACGCGCGTGCCGGAGGCGTTCGCCGTGGGCACGGGGGATTTCCACCATTTCACGTGGAAATCGGGATTCTGGGTCTTCAACTGGGTCGCGAACTACGCCTACTCGCGCTACGTCGACATGATCCGCGACATTCAGGTCGTCCAGCGCGATCTCGAGGGAGGCTTCCTCGCGGCGCAGCCGCGGATCGACGAGGCGGCGGTCGCGCTGTACAAGCAGTCGCCGGGCCTCGCGATCGATTACCTCACCGAGTACTCGTGCACGACCGCGCAGAACACCGTCGCGCGCTGGCGCACCCTCGGCGAGGAACTCCTCGTGAAATACATGGACGGCAACGTCAAGAACGAGCTCGGAAAAGTCACGCACCCGAAATACCCCGACTGGTGGTACCGGAAGATCGTGGAGGACGCGGGCGAGCGCCTCAAGCAGCACGAATACAAGAAGTAAGCCCCTCCCCGGTACAGTGGTTCCTGTCAGCCCAGAAGCCCCCTCCGGATCTCCGGAGGGGGCTTCCTGCGCGCACATGAAATCCAAGATCATTGACAGCGGCCGGGATTTCATATTAAAAGCGGATTGAATATAGCCCGGCAAAAGTGCCTCCCCGAATCTTCATAAGGAGAGCGTGCATATGGCGAAGAAGTCCTTCCTTGCACCCTGCCTCGTCATTATAGGCATTGTCCTTTCCCACGGCTGCGTGCAGGCGAGTGAAGACTTGTTCCTATTCTCGGTGGGAATCAAATCCGGGTTTCAACTGTGGGAGGTCGGGGCGGAGAGATACAGATACCGCTCTGCGGACGGCTATGAGTCTTCGCTCCTATCCTCCTCGTCCTCGGAGCGAGCCGAGGGAGTTTTAACGCTGGGCCCTGAGATCGCCTTCTGCTACAAGGGGGCTTACATTCGAACATTCTACGTGCAGGGGGAGGGCGATTTCCCCGAGAGAGGAGTTACGACACGGCGATACGCGGGACTGGATATCGGAATAATGGAGCGATCCCCCGGTGGAAGAGCCGTGGTAGCTACCTATTTCGGTTTCAGGCATGCGCGGGCGGAATTCTTAGACTGGACGGACGATCGTTTCTCCGACCAGAACGTGTCAGGAGTAACGTTAGGGGTTTACCTGGGAACGGATATGACGAGACCCGGATTTCAATTTGCCCTCGAAGGCGCGTTCTCGCCCCTGCTCATCCCCTACGCTATTGTCCAGGGCTTCACATTCGGAAAATGGAATCCTGAGGTCTTGGAGTGGGCGGATCGCAGTATATTTATCGACTCGCAGCTCCGCGCGGGATATGCAGTTAATTTTATTCCTCTTGAAGTCCGATTCGGTTTTGAGGTTTCTATGTTCGGCAAGCCGATAGAGGAACTCGAAGAAGGCAACATCGTGCGTTTGGACTGCGTTGCGCTGGGGGGATCGCTCGGGCTTGCGTACTATTTCTAGACAGGGGGGATTCATCTTGAAATCATTGGTCGTTATCGTACTCGCGGCCGTTCTGTCGTTCTCGTTCGGATGCTCCGACGAAGACGCCGCGACCGCTCCAGGAGAGAAGACCGTGGCGGCCCCGACGTTCGAGCCGCCCGGCGGCGCCTATTTCAGCGTACAGCACGTCAAGATCTCCTGCGCCACCGCCGATGCGTTCGTATACTACACCCTCGATGGAGCCGATCCGGACGAATCCTCCACGCTCTGCGCGGCGGGAGATTCGATCGAAGTGGAAAGAACCTTCCTCCTCAAGGCCAGGGCGTACAAGGCGGGAATGAACCCCAGCGCCGTCGCGGAGGCCGCGTACGCCGTCGACCTTCCGGACGTCGCCGCGCCGTACTTCGAGCCGGCCCCGGGCGTGTACGCCGCGCCGCAGGACGTGATCATCCACTGCCCGACCGCTTTCGCGAGGATCTTCTATACGACCGACGGAAGCGAGCCCGACACCAACGCGACCGAGTTCATATTCCAAACGACCATTCCGGTCGACGCCGCCGCGACTCTGCGGGCCAGAGCATTCAAGAAAGGCATGGATCCCAGCGAGGAGGCCGAGGCGGCGTATGCGGTCATTCCCGGGCTCGTCGCTTTTTATCCCTTCGAAGGAAACGCCGATGACGCGAGCGGCAACGCCCATCATGGAACCGTCTACGGCGCCTCTCCCGTCGCGGACCGGTTCGGAAGCGCCGGCGCCGCCTTCCAGTTCGACGGAACGGACGATTACATAGAGCTCTCGGACGAATCCGCCTTCGATCTCTCCGAGTTCACCGTGAGCTTCTGGACACGCATCACGACGCTTCCCACCGTCCCGGGACCCACTACCCCCGGCTACTACTGCGTCGTCAGCAAAGCCACGTTCAACCTGGGTAATTACACCGTCCGCCTGTTCAAGATCGGAGGAGCGAGCTACTGCTATCTTGAATACGCTCACGGGACCAGCCTCGGAAACTGGAACACATCCTGTTACACGAGCATCCATCTCAACCAGTATTACCACGTCGTCGTCACCATGTCCGACGAGATACGATGCTATTACGATGGCGTTCTCCGCTGCACCAGCTCTTCCATGCCGGCGGCGATCCAGACCGACGCCAACGTGCTCATCGGCAGATTCTACGACGCCGC
>DHHN01000147.1:5845-9387 GCA_002403295.1 bacterium UBP1_UBA4771
GCCTTCTTGTTTTTCGCCCGACAAGCCGATTCAAAGAAAGGACATACATGCTGAATTTCGACATCAGCGAGGAGCAACAGATACTGCGCGATTCGGTGCGCGAGTTCGCGGAAAACGAGATCAAGCCCGTCGCCGAGAAGCTCGACGAAGAGGAGGAGTTCTCCCTCGACCTCGTCAAAAAGATGGCCGAGCTCGGCCTCTTCGGGATGTTCGTCTCCGAGGAGTACGGCGGGAGCGACGTCGGGTATCTCTCCTACTGCATCGCGATCGAGGAGCTCGCGCGCGTGGACGGCTCCGCGGCGGCGACGGTGGCGGCGGGGAACTCGCTCGGCATCGGCCCCATCTACTATTTCGGCGACGAGGAGCAGAAGCGCGAATGGCTCCCGCGCCTCTGCCGCGGGGAGGCGCTCGCGTCCTTCGGCCTCACCGAGCCGAACGCCGGGAGCGACGCGGGCGGCAGCCAGACGACGGCCGAGATCAAGAACGGCGAATGGGTCATCAACGGCAGCAAGATATTCATCACGAACTCCGCCGCCGACATCTCCGAGATCATCGTCGTGCAGGCGAAGACGGGAGAGCGCGTCAAGGGGAAGAGCGAGCTCTCGTGCATCCTCGTGCCGAACAGGACGCCGGGCGTCACCGCGAAGGCGATGCACGGCAAGATGATGTGGCGCTCCTCGAACACCGGCGAGCTCTACTTCGACAACGTCCGCGTGCCGGAGCGGAACCTCCTCGGCAAGCGAGGCGAGGGGTTCAAGCAGATGCTCTCGACCCTCGACCGCGGCCGCCTCGCGATCGCGGCGATGGGGCTCGGCGGCGCGCAGGGCGCCTACGAGCTCGCGCTGGCCTACTCGAAGGAACGCCGCCAGTTCGGCAAGCCGATATCGAGCTTTCAGGCGGTCGCCTTCAAGCTCGTCGACATGGCGACGGAGATCGAGGCGGCGCGGAACCTCCTCTACAAGGCGTGCTGGCTCTGCGAGCAGGGCCGCCACTTCGGCAAGGAAGCCGCGATGGCGAAGCTCTACTGCAGCGAGGTCATGCGCCGGGTCGCGACCGAGGCCGTGCAGGTCCACGGCGGATACGGCCTCATGCGCGAGTATCAGGTCGAGCGGTTCTTCCGCGACCAGAAGCTCCTCGAGATCGGCGAGGGGACGAGCGAGATCCAGCGCATCGTCATCTCGCGCTATCTCGGCTGCAACGAAAACTAACGGCACGCGGTCCGCGCGCGCCCCGCGCATTCGCGGGCGGGCGGGAGCGGGCACCCGGAGGCGGCGAATGGACATTCTCGAGGAAGGGCACGGCGAGCTCCTCGGCTTCCACGATCCCGACGAGCACCGCGCGTGGGTCGCGGCCAACAAGTCGCCGAAGCCCGTCGACAAGCGCATGAGCGTCGCCGAGGCGGTCGAGCGCTTCATCCCGGACGGCTCGTACATCGCCTCGGGCGGCTTCGGGCACATCAGGGTCGCGATGGCCGTCATCTACGAGATCATCAGGCGGCGGCGGCGCAACCTCGCGATCGCGGGAAAGACGGCCGTCCACGACTTCGACATCCTCATGGGCGCGGGTTGCATCGAGAAATGCGAGACGGCCTACTCCTTCGGCCACGAGCTCCGCGGCCTCTCCCCCGCCTCCCGGCGCGCCGTCGAGACGGGCAAGGTCAGGGTCGTCGCCGAGACGTCGAACGCCGGCTACCAGTGGCGCTTTCTCGCGGGCATGCTCGGCGTGCCGTTCGTGCCCTCGCGGAACCTCCTCGGCACCGACACGCTCCGGTACTCCTCGGCCAAGGTCGCCGTCGATCCCTTCACGGGAAAGCCCGTGACTCTCATCCCCTCGGCCAATCCGGACGTCGTCCTTATGCACGTACCGCGCTGCGACAAGTACGGCAACTGCCAGATCGACGGCATCCTCGTCATGGATTTCGAGCTCTCCCGCTCGGCGCGCCGCCTCATCGTGACGACGGAGCAGGTGATCGACAACGAGGAGATCCGGAGCGTTCCGTGGCGCACGGTGATCCCGCACATGTACGTCGACGCCGTCTGCGAGGTGCCCTACGGATCGCACCCGTGCCAGATGCCCGGCCTCTACTTCTTCGACGAGGAGATCATCGGCGAATGGCTCGCCGTTTCGAAGACGGACGAGGGCGCGGCGGCGTACTTCGACAAGTACGTCTTCGGCGTGAAGGATTTCGCGGAATACCTCGAGCTCGCGGGCGGCGCGGCGAAGCTCGAGCACCTGCGGCGCGTCGAGCGCCTCGAGGAGCCCATGCGCGCCCCGTGGCTCGAGCGCAAGAAAGGATAGCGAGGGTCATCGATGGCGGATAAGCAGCAATACACCGAAAACGAGCTCCTCATATCGGTCGCCTCGAAGCTCCTCGAGGACAACACGACCGCCCTCGTCGGCACGGGGCTTCCGATGCTCGCCGGCATGCTCGCGCAGAAGACGCACGCCCCGAACCTTCTCATCATATTCGAGGCCGGGGGGATCGGCCCCATCATGCCGACGCTCCCCATTTCGGTGGGCGACTCGCGCACCTTCCACCGGGCGATCGCAGCGTCGAGCATGCACGACGTCATGTCGTTCGCGCAGGCGGGGTACGTGGACTTCGGATTTCTCGGCGCGGCCCAGCTCGACAGGCACGGCAACATCAACACGACCGTCATCGGGGACCACGACCACCCGAAGGCGCGGCTCCCCGGGTCGGGCGGGGCGAACGACGTCGGCTCGTTCTCGCGGCGCACGATCATCATCATCCGGCAGGACAAACGCCGTCTCGTCGAGAAATGCGACTTCGTGACGACCCCCGGCTACCTCGACGGCGAGGGGGCGCGCGAGCGCGCCGGTCTCCCGGCGGGAACCGGCCCCTACAGAGTCATCACCCAGCTCGGGCTTTTCGACTTCGGCGGCGCCAACAAGACGATGCGCCTCATCGCCCTCCATCCGGGCGTCACGGTCGAGGACGTCGAGGCGAACACCTCTTTCGAGATCGAAGTGGCGCCGAAACTCGAAAAAACCGAGCCTCCGACGAAAAAAGAGATAGAAATTCTGCACAAAGAGATCGATCCAGCCGGCATCGTGCTTGGCAAGTAAACAATATTTTACATTAATGTAAACTATTGTTTACATCGCAACTCTATCATTTGCATTGATAAAACAGCATGTTAGCCGAATACTGTAAATAATATTTTACAACTCATTGCCCCCGCAGATTTCGACTCGACTTGCCCGTCGCCGTCTGACTCGGTTTATTTTATTAATTTACATACGGTTAGACCATAGCAAGGAGCGATGAGGGATCATGGTCCCTTTTGGNNACGCGCCTTGATATTACGAGTAACCGGAAGGCAGTTCAAGACACGGTGAGCAACACAAAGGAGGTCCGACAATGTTCCATCTGACGAACTTCTCGTTCATCATCACGATGCTTCTCCTCGGCAAGAGCGTGTGGGGGAAGAGCGTATGGGGAAAGAGCGTGTGGGGCGCCTGATTCCACATATTCTCCGCGCTTAAGGCATCGGAGCAGTCGCAGAAAAGCGGAGACGGAA
>DHHN01000147.1:9438-10464 GCA_002403295.1 bacterium UBP1_UBA4771
TTTTTTATGGGCAAAATCCCCATCCTCTTGCGCGAGCTCCGCGCCGAGTTCCTACCGGCGAGCGTCATGTCCGTTTTTCTCGGCACGGCGATCGCGTACATGCGGACGGGGGCGTTCGACGGCCCCGCCTTCGCGCTCACGCTCGCGGGCGTCGCCCTCATCCACCTCGGCACCAACGTCTCGAACGATTACTTCGACCACCGCTCGGGAAACGACGAGTTCAACACGCAGTTCGTGCGCCCGTTCACCGGCGGGAGCAGGCTCATTCAGGAAGGCCTCCTCTCGCCGCGGGCCGTCCTTACGCTCGCGATCGTTCTCCTCTCGCTCGCGGTCGCGGCCGGCGTGGCGCTCGCCGCCACCCGCGGACCGCTCGTCATCGTCCTCGGCGCGATCGGAATCGCAAGCGGGCTTTTCTACGTGGCGCCGCCGCTCCGTCTCGCCTCGCGCGGCCTCGGCGAGATCTTCATCGGGATCAACTTCGGCGTTCTCTGCGTGCTCGGCGCCCACTACGTTCAAACACGGACGGTGACGTGGGAATGCCTCGTCGCCTCGCTGCCGCTCGCCGTTCTCATCGCGGCGGTCGTATTTATAAATGAATTTCAAGACATGGAGGCTGACGCGCGCGCGGGGAAGCGCACCCTCGTCGTGCGGCTCGGCCGCCGCAAGGCTTCCCGGATATACGGCTTCGTCGCGACGGCCGCCTTCGTACCCGTCGTCGCGGGCGCCGCGTCGGGGCTGCTCCCGCTCCATACCCTCGTCTCGCTCGCGGCCCTGCCGGCGGCGCTTCGGGCGGGCTCGATCGCCCGGCGGCGGTACGACTCTCCGAAAGAGCTCGCCCCGGCGAACGCGCTCACGATCGTGACGCATACCCTCGCCGGGGCGCTCCTCGTCGCGGCCTATCTCGTCGCCCGCTGACGGCCGAGGGGCCCTCGCTAGCGCCGTCTTCGCTTCGGCGCTCGTTTCGCGCCGCGTCCGGCCTCGAGATCGATCGCCTTCCGTATCGCGCGGACGCCCTCGACGATCTCC
>DHHN01000147.1:10539-11331 GCA_002403295.1 bacterium UBP1_UBA4771
TATCTTGCGGGTCTGAATCAGCGTGAGCGCCTCGAAGAGCTCGTCCATCGTCCCGAAGCCGCCCGGGAGGATGACGAAGGCGAGGGAGTACTTGACGAACATCACCTTCCGCACGAAGAAGTAGCGAAACTCGATCATCTTGTCGATGTAGGGATTCGGCCGCTGCTCGAAGGGGATCTCGATGTTGAGCCCGATCGAAAGCCCTCCGCCCTCCTGCGCGCCGCGGTTCGCGGCTTCCATGACGCCGGGACCGCCGCCCGTGATGATCGAGCAACCGTCCTGCGCGAGCTTCTTCGCGAGCCCCCGCGCGGCGCCATACTCCCACTCCTTCTCGGTCGAGCGCGCAGACCCGAAGAAGGTCACCGCGGGCTCGATCCCCGCGAGCGCGTCGAAACCCTCGACGAGCTCCGCGAGTATCCTGAAGAGCCGCCACGCTTCCTCGCGGTTTATCTCGTCGATGATATATTTTTTCCTGTCCGAACCCATCGGCACCTCCCGTACGTCGTCAATGTCGCCTAGCCGCCGCCTCCGCCGAGCGGTCCGGAGCCGCGGCCCGCATATCGGTCCTTGCATTTTCCAGAGAGTAGGCTACAATTCGGCTTGGAATCAAGCGTATTGAGGCTCACCATGCCGAAAACGGTCTACGGCGAAAAGGGCGGACAGATAGAAACCTTCCCGCTCGGCGAATGCTTCAGCCGCGACAAGCGGGGCTGGGTGATCTTTCCGTGCGAGCGGCCGGGTATCGCGATCGATCCCAAGACGATCCATATCGTGAAAACGCTCCCCGGCGCC
>DHHN01000147.1:11429-13312 GCA_002403295.1 bacterium UBP1_UBA4771
TCGGTTCCGGAACATTGCTCCTCATGGCCGCGCGCGAGTTGGATCCGGAGGGGGATCTCTCGGTTCCCGACAAGATCATCTGATCGAAGCCGCGCATCGCCATACGGCACGTACGGACCGGAGGGACAGTTGAGGAGAATCGTTGCGCCTGAAGCGCGCCCGGTCCGCATGCGCGCGCTCCTCTTCGACGGACGGAAGCTGCGCGAGGTCGAGCGGCCGCTCCCCCGCCCCGCCCGGGGCGGAGCGCTCGTCCGCGTCCGGCTCGCAGGCATCTGCTCGACCGATCTCGAGATTTTGAAGGGGTACTTCTCGTTCCGGGGCGTCCCGGGGCACGAGTTCGTCGGAACGGTCGTGTCGGCGCCGTCGGGGCGCCTCGCGGGAAAACGCGTCGTCGGCGAGATCAACGTCCCCTGCGGCCGCTGCGCGCTCTGCCGAGCGGGTCTCGGCACGCATTGTCCCTCTCGCGAGGTCCTCGGCATCGCCGGGCGGGACGGCGCGTTCGCCGAGTACCTAACGCTTCCCGCGCGGAACCTCCACGTCGTCCCGGCGGGGCTCTCCGACGAGGAAGCCGCGTTCACGGAGCTCGTCGCCGCGGCGTGCGAGGTCGTCGAGCAGGTGCCCGTCTCGCGACGCGACCGCGTGCTCGTCCTCGGTGACGGGCGGCTCGCGGCGATGGCCGCGCAGGTCGTCTCGCTCACGGGAAGCCGCGTCGCGGTTCTCGGGCGCGCGCCGCGCAAGCTCGCCGTCATCCGCACGCTCGGCATCGAGACCTTCGGCTCCCGCGAGGGCCGGCGTTTTGGACGGCGCCACGACGTCGTCGTCGATTGCACGGGAAGCCCGGCCGGGCTCTCGCTCGCGGCCGCGCTCGTGCGGCCGCGGGGGGTGATCGTGCTCAAGTCGACGTATCGGGGCTCGCTCGACTGGAATCCGGCGCCGCTCGTCGTCGACGAGATCACGGTCGTGGGCTCGCGCTGCGGGCCGTTCGAACGCGCGCTCGATCTTCTCGCGCGCCGGAAGATCTCGGTGCGGCCGTTCCTCACCGCGGTGTACCCGTTCGAGCGCTGGGAACGAGCCGTTCGGCGCGCGCGCGGCGCGGGCTCGTTCAAGGTGCTCATGAGGATGTCGTAAGACGATGTTTCTGCCGCTCAAGGACATCAATCCGACCGTCCGGCGCCCGATCGCCACCTACTCGCTCATCGTCGCGAACGTCGCGGTCTTCATCTACGAGCTCTCTCTCGGGCCGCACGTGAACGCCTTCATCGCCGCCTACGGCGCGATACCGTTCGAGATCACCCGCATGACCGATCTCGTCGGCCGGATCGGCGCCGGCTCGCCGATCGTGCACCACCCCGGTCCGCCGCACGTGTGGCTCACGCTTTTCACCTCGATGTTCATGCACGCCGGCTTCTGGCATCTCGGCGGCAACATGCTCTACCTCTGGATCTTCGGAAACAACGTCGAGGACATGCTCGGTCCCGTGAAGTTCTACGTCTTCTACCTCCTTTCCGGCCTCCTCGCCCACGCGCTCCACATCGCGTCCGATCCGGGATCGACGATTCCGACGGTCGGCGCGAGCGGCGCCGTCTCGGGTCTCCTCGGCGCATACCTCATCGCCTACCCCCGCGCGCGCGTGCTGACGCTCGTCTTTCTCGGATTCTTCGTCAGGACGGCGGTCGTGCCCGCCTCCGTCATCATCATCCTGTGGTTCGTGATGCAGTTCATCTTCGGTCTCGCCTCGCTCGGCGGCACGGCCGAGGGCGGCGTCGCCTGGTTCGCCCACATCGGCGGTTTTCTCGGCGGCATCGCGCTCATCTACGCGATGGCGGGGCGAACGATCTGGTATCTCCGCCACGGCGGAGACCGCTCGGAGGATTTCTGAGAAA
>DHHN01000147.1:13385-31114 GCA_002403295.1 bacterium UBP1_UBA4771
TGAAATCGAGGACGACGGTCGTGATGGAGGCGTTCGGCAGCGAGAAGCTCCAAAGATCGTCGACGCTCATCCCGAGCGCCCACGTGAGGTAGCTGCAGATGAAGCCGCCGTGCGAGACGACCGCGACGTCGGCGCCATCGTGCGCCGCGAGTATGCGGCCCATCGTCTCGACGACGCGCCTCCGAAAGGAAACGAGGTCGTCGGCGCCGGCGATCGCGACGGTCGAGGGCTTTCGATACCACGCCTCGATCCGCTCGGGCGTCTCGCGGCGTATGTCGGCGATGAGACGCCCCTCCCATTCGCCGAGGGAGAGCTCGCGGAGCGCCGGATCGACGATAATGTCCCGTCCGTCGCCGAGGGCGAGCCGGGCCGTCTCCATGGCGCGCCGCGCGTCGCTCGAATAGACCGCCGCGACCGCAAGGGCGGAGAGCCGTTTCCCGAGGAGCCCCGCCTGAGAGCGCCCGACGGGGCTCAGGGGAATCTCGAGGCACGTGCCCTGCACGCGGCGCTCGCTGTTCCACAGCGATTCGGCGTGTCTCACGAGGTAGAGCTTTCGCTGGCGCGGCTCCGGCATGACGCTCCGTTTCTTCCCCGGACGGCGGCCGGGCGGCCCGCCGGGGAATCAGCACTGTAGCAGACGGGCGGCCGGGTATCAAGACGGCTTGCGCCGTTTGACGCTTTGCGCTACCTTTTACGTACGATTTTCGCGCCTTTCGGGCTATTCGCGCCGGCCGCCACGCGGCCGGCGGCGCGGTTTCAACGGGGCGGAAAGATGCTTCGCCGTATTCATATCGTTGCCGCATTCGCCGCCGCGACGGGCGCGCTCGCGGCGTTCCACGCCGACGCCGCCGGGAGGCCCGCGCTCCTCTCGCGATCCCTCGTTCAGGGTCCGGCGCGAACGGCGGCCTTCGGGGCCGGGGGACTCGTTCTCGGCACCGGCGGCGGCCTCGCCGTCTTCGACGACGCCGGACGTCTCGCGGAGCCGGTCTTTCTCCCGCTCGACGGAGAGCCGCAGGATCTGTGCCTTCGCGGGAACGTCGCCTACGTCGCCGCCTTCACCGGCGGCCTCGTGACGATCGACCTGTCCGATCCGAAGCGGCCGGTTGCGTCGCATCGTCACGAAATGGCGCAGGCGTCGCTGTGCGCCTCGGCGGGCGGCTCGCTCATGGTCTGCGACGGGCGCCGCCGGATTCACGTGTTCACGCTCGAGAATCCCCGCGAGCCGCGATTCGAGGCTTCGCGGGATCTGCCGCATTCGATCGTCGCCATGCGAGGCGAGGGGGATCTTCTCGCGATCGTATACGGGAGCGGCGCCGACATATTCCGCGCGGGCGCCGGGGGATCGCTCGAGAGGGCCGCCGCCGTCGCGCTGCCCGCCGACGCGAAAGACGCGGTCATCCAGCAGGCGGTCCTCTGCGTTCTCACGGCGGCCGGGGAGATTCTCGCCTGGGATATCGAGCGCCCCGACGACCCGAAGCCGCTGAGCGGCTTCAAGCACCGGCGAATCGCCGGGATCGCGGCGGGGGACGGCGGCGGCGCGCTGCTCGGCGCCGCGCGAACGATCATCCCCTTTTCCGTGGAGAGAAGCGCCGGCGGCGCGCGCATCCGCGTGCGAAAAGCCGTCGGATTGCCGCCGCGCGCCGTTACGGCGACGGGGACCGAGGGCGGCTGCGGCCCGGGAAGTTCACGCGAGATCGTTTCCATCGCCGTCTCCTCGGAACGGATCGCCGCGATCGCCCCGCTCGACGGCGTCGGTCTTTACGCGATCGAGCGAAACGGGCTCCGCGCGCTCGATTTCTTCCCGACGCGCGGATACGCGCTCGGCGTCGCCGTCGAGGAAGGAATCGTCTGCGTCGCGAACGGCAACGACGGCGTCCGCATCGGACGGATCGGGAACGACGGGACGATCGGCTGGATCTCTCATCTTCAGACGAAGGACGCCCGCGGCGTTGCGCTCTCCGGCGCGAACCTCTTCGTCGCGGACGGCGCCGGAGGGATCAGGGCCGCCGACGTCTCCGATCCCGCGAGGCCGCGCCTCGTCGGCGCTCACGCGTCGCCGTTCTACATGTCGGCGCTCGTCGTTCGCGGCGGGCGCGCCTATTGCGCGGGCGGCCTCGGCGGCGCCGAGATCGTGGACGTGTCCGATCCGCGCCGCCCCCGTCTCGTCTGGCGGCGGGCCTTCTCCGAGGTCCGCGGCCTGGACGCCGACGAGCGATATCTCTACGTCGCTGACGGTTACGAGGGGCTTCGCATATTCGCCCTCGACGGCCGCGAGCCGCGGCAGGTCTCGACGCTCGACACGCCGGGATGGACCTGCGACGTCAGCGTGGCCGGCGACAGGGCGTATCTCGCCGACGGCGGACGGGGCATCGTCGTCGCGGACGTCGCGAGCCGCGAGCGACCGCGGATCGTCGGCTCCGCGCCGACGGGCGCGGTCGCCCGTCAGGTGCGGCTCCACGGCTCCTCGCTCTACGTCGCCGCGTTTACCGAAGGCCTCATCGCGTTCGACGTTTCCCATCCGGCGCATCCGGTCGAGACGGTTCGTTTTCGGACGGTGGGCGACGCGCGCGGCGTTTCAATCGCCGGCGCGCACGTCCTCGTCGCGTGCGGCGCGGGCGGCCTCTACGTGCTCTCGCATTCGCAATAGCTCGAAAGGAGAAACGGTGGTTCGAAGGAGATCGAGATTCCGCGTCGGTCGGTTGTTCGTTCTCGCGGCGTGCGCGTCGGCGCTCGCCGCGGCGCCCGCCCTCGCCCAGGGTCTTTTCTTTCCATCCGAAGGGCTCGTCACCGCCGACATGTTTCATTCGCTCTCGGTGTTCCATCCCGGAGCGACGGGGCACGTCGCGGTGACGGCGCGGATCGCCGAAGGGTGGCATATCAATTCGAACAGGCCGCTCGACCGCTATCTCATCCCGACCGAGCTTCTCGTGAGCGCGCCCGAGGGGATCGAGGTCGTTCGCATCCTCTACCCCGCCCCCGTCATGCGAAAGCTCGAGATGAGCGAAACCCGCATGTCGCTCTTCGACGGCGTGGTCACGTTCGGCGCGATGCTGCGGATCGGGAAGTCCGTCCGGCCGGGCTCGTACGCGATAACGGCGACGCTCAAGTATCAGGGCTGCAACGATCTCGCCTGCGTCGAGCCGGCGAGCGCGGTCGCCGTCGACACGATCCGCGTCGGCACGCTCGAGGAGGGGGTCGAGCAGCTCTCTCCGGCCGTCTTCTCGAAACCCCCCTTCGTCGACGAGGCGGGCGCGGCCGCGGGCGCCGGGGCGCCGCCCGAAACGCGCGGCGGCGATTTCGGCGATATGGTGAACGAGCGGGGACTCGCCCTCGCCTTTCTCTTTATCTTTCTCGGCGGGCTCGCCCTCAACCTCACTCCCTGCATCTATCCCCTCATACCCATCACGGTCAGCTACTTCGGCGGCCAGGCGGGGGGCAGGAGCGGCCGCGTGTTCGTGCTCGCGCTTCTCTACGTTCTCGGGATGTCGCTCACGTACAGCGTTCTCGGCACGGTCGCGGCGATGACGGGCGGGCTCTTCGGCTCCGCCCTCCAGAACCCGCTCGTCGTTCTCTTCATCGCGGCGGTGCTCGTGATACTCGCCCTCTCGATGTTCGGCTTCTGGGAGATCCGGCTGCCGATGTTCCTCGCCGTGCGCACGGGGACGGCGAAGCGCGGATACGCGGGAGCCGTCGTCATGGGGCTCACGATGGGTCTCGTCGCGGCGCCGTGCATCGGCCCCTTCGTGCTCGGCCTTCTCACCTACGTCGGCCGGATCGGCAAGCCGCTCCTCGGATTCCTCATGTTCTTCACACTCGCGTGGGGGATGGGTCTCCCGTTCCTCGTTCTCGGCACCGTGTCGGGCGGCATCTCGCGCCTGCCGCGCGCCGGCGACTGGATGGTCTGGGTGCGAAAGATCTTCGGCTTCGTCCTTCTCGGGATGGCGCTCTACTTCGCGCGAAATCTCCTCAGCCCGCGGATCGTCGCCTTCGGCTACGCGGCGATCGCGGTCATCGGGGGGATCTACCTCGGCTGGATCGACCGGACGGCGGCCCCCGGCGGATTTTTCAGGGTGCTGCGGAGCGCCGTCGGTCTCGCGGGTCTCGCGATCGCCGCCGCGATCTTCGTCGTCCCCGCCATGAGAGGGCCGTCGATCGAGAAAGCCGCCGGCATTCCCTGGC
This sequence comes from bacterium UBP1_UBA4771, assembly GCA_002403295.1. Lineage (GTDB taxonomy): Bacteria > Krumholzibacteriota > Krumholzibacteriia > Krumholzibacteriales > Krumholzibacteriaceae > SSS58A. Next base: position 17,565 of record DHHN01000147.1, read on the forward strand.
GGCCCTTCAGCGACGAGGCGCTCGCCGGCGCGGCGCGCGAGGGGAAGCCGGTCCTCGTCGATTTCTCCGCCGATTGGTGCATTCCGTGCCACGAGCTCGACAGGAAGACCTTCTCCGACGCGGCCGTCGTCGATCTCGCCCGCGGCGTCGTGCCGCTCCGCGTCGATCTCACGCGGTCGGGGCCCGCGGAGGCGGTCCTCAAAAACCGGTTCTCCGTGCGGGGCGTTCCCACTATTCTTTTCATCGACCCCGCGGGGGCGGAACGGGAGGACCTGCGGCTCACCGGATTCGTCGACGCGCGGGAGTTCGAACGCCGGCTCGCGGAGATCGCCGCGCCGGCGAACGAAAGGTGACGCGTGAAGCTCGTTTCGTTCGAGCGCCAGGGCCCGCGCGCCGGCGCCGTCATTGGGGATCTCATCCTCGACATCGGCGACGCGCTGCGCGTCCCGCGCGCGGTCACCACCGACGACGTCATTCGCGGCGGTCTTCTTCACGAGGCGAGAAACCTCGTCGATAACGCCGTCGACGTCGACCGCACGCGTTTCCTCCCGTTCAAGGGGACGCGCATCCTCCCTCCCGTCGCGCGACCCGGCATGATCGTCTGCCTCGGCCTCAACTACCGCGATCACGCCCTCGAGCAGCGCGCGGAGCCCCCGGCGCATCCGATCCTCTTCGCGAAGGCGCCGGGCGCCGTCGCGGGGCCGTTCGACGACATCGTCGTTCGGCCGGGCGTCGAGAACGTCGACGCCGAGGCGGAGCTCGCCGTCGTCATCGGCCGCGAGGGATCGATGATCCCCGAGGAAGAGGCGCTCGGCTACGTCGCCGGATACTGCTGCATGAACGACGTCTCGGCGCGCCGGATTCAGCGCGAGGACACGCAGTGGTTCCGGGCGAAGAGCTTCGACACCTTCGCCCCGTGCGGCCCGTGGATCGTGACGCCCGACGAGCTCGGCGACCCGCAGGGGCTCGCGATCACCCAGCGGCTGAACGACGTCGTCATGCAGGAGAGCAGCACCGCGGAGATGCTGTTCGGCGTGGCGCGGATCATCGCGTTCGTCTCGGCCGCGATGACGCTCCGCCCGGGCGACATGATCGCGACGGGCACCCCCGCCGGCGTGGGCGTCTTCCGCGATCCCCCGGTCTTTCTCGCGGACGGCGACGTCGTGACGATCGAGATCGAGCGGATCGGATTCATCAGAAACAGGGTCAGGGCGCCGGCCCAGGGAGCCCCGTGGAGAGCGTGATCAAGAAGATCCTCGTCCTCTCGATCTGGGAGGACACCTGGTCCCTCGGCGATGGCGGCGGCGTGGCGGACGAGCTCCAGTTCATCCGCCACCTGACGCGCCGCGGCATCGAGCTGCACTTTCTCATACCGAAGCCGCGCGCGAGGAAAGGGGCGCCCCGCGACTCGCTCCTCACCTATCACACGTACCCGAACGTCTTCCGCGCCTTCGAGCGGCTGCCGGGAATCATGCGGCGTTTTCTCTGGCCGATGGCGCATCTGTTCGCCGCGACGGCGCGCCTCGAGCGGCTCGCCGCCGAGATACGTCCCGACGTGATCCTCGGTTTCACGCACTACTCGTTCTATCCCTTGAACCGCGTCGGCCGGAAGTTCGGCATCCCGACCGCCGTCAAGCTCTTCGGCGTCATGTATCTCGACCGGTTCGACTTTCCGTGGATCAAGTATTACTGGAAGAGCGTCGAACAGGTGCTCGCGTTGCGGCGGCCCGTCGACCGGTACATCATCCTGAACGACGGCACGAGGGGCGAGATGGCGCTCGCGCGCCTCGGCATTCCGCGCGGGAAGATCTCCTTTCTCCCGAACGGCATGGATACCGAATGGGCGGACGCCGCGGTCGACCGCCTCGAGGCGCGCCGCGCGAGGGGCCTCCCGCTCGACCGGATCCTCGTCGTCACCTTTTCGCGCCTCGTCAAATCGAAACGCATCGAGCTCCTGCTCCGCGCCGCGGCCATGATGGACCCCGCGCTCCTCGATCGGACGGCGATCGTGATCGGCGGGGACGGCCCCGAGCGCGCCTTTCTCGAGCGCGAGGCGCGGCGTCTCGGTCTCGCGGACCGCGCGATATTCACGGGCGTCATCCCTCACGGCGACGTGGTCGATTTCCTCAAGGCCTCGGACGTCTTCGCCGCGACGAACGAGCTCACGAACATGTCGCTCCCGCCGTGCGAGGCGATCCTCTGCGGCGTGCCGGTCGTCGCGTTCGACGTCTCGGGCACCGCGGAGGTGGTGCGGGACGGCGAAACGGGACTCCTCGTTCCGAACGGCGACGTGCCCGCGTTCGCGCGAACGCTCGAGCTCATCGTGAGCGACGACGGGCTCCGGGAGCGGCTCGGGCGGCAGGCCGCGGCGTTCGGCCGCCGGCATTTCGTGTCGTGGGAGGAGCGGATCGACATGGAGCTCGCGGTGCTCGAGGAGCTTGTCGCCTCGAAGAGGCCGTGATTTCGGGGGATAGATAAAGCGCCACGGGTTTTCATGAGGCATTCTGAAAATCCGTGGCGTCTCAGTATGTGGATCCGAGATGCCGCAGGGCTTTTTTCGGTCTCCCGCAACGACGGCGGGGCTTCACCTTACTCCTGGGCCCGATGCGCCATCTCTTCGGTAGTATTGTATTCCCGTTTCGTCGTATTGTCAATACGTAAAAATGGAGGTGCCCGAACGCCATGCCCGCCGACGACGCGATCGCGATACGAAAGGCCGGACCGGCCGATGTCCCGATCCTCCTTCGGTTCATCCGCGAGCTCGCCGAGTTCGAGAAGATCTCCCATGAGGTCGCGGCGACCGAGGAGACGATCCGGGAGAGCCTCTTCGGCCCCTCTCCCGCGGCCGAGGCGATCCTCGCCTATCGCGGCGGCGCTCCCGCGGGCTTCGCCGTCTATTTCGCGAATTTCTCCACCTTCGTCGGGCGCCCGGGGATCTACATCGAAGATATATACGTTCGGCCGGAGCTTCGCGGAACGGGCGTCGGCAGAACGCTCCTCGTTCACCTCGCCCGCGTCGCGAAGGAACGGAACGCCGGCAGGATCGAGTTCGCCGTCCTCGACTGGAACCCCGCCCGCGGCTTCTACGAGCGTTTCGCCGCCCGCGCGATGAACGATTGGGTCTTTTACCGCTTCGACGAAGAGGCGATCGGGAAGCTCGCGGATCTATAGGGACCGTTATCGGGCGCCGGCGGGCGGCCTGCGCATGAAGGTCGCCTCCGCCCTGGCCGCGACGCGCCGCGCCGCCATGAGCTCCGCCGAAACGCGGTAGATCGGCGGACGCTCGCGGACGATGCGGGCCTTGACCTCGAGGAGCGCGTCGCACGGGACCGGATGGAGGAACCGCACGCGCAGCTCGCCGGTGACGGCCGGAATCCCGCGATCGAGCATGCAATGCGTCATGGCCGCGTCGAGCAGCGTGCAGATTATCCCCCCGTGGAGAACGCCGTCGTAGCCCTGCATCGCGGCATCCGCCCGGACACGCGCGCGCACGCCGGCATCGCCGTCGGGCTCGAAGCGGAGCCCGAGGGACCACGGATTGCGGTCGCCGCAGACGACGCAGCGGCGGTGCTCGCTCCGGGCCGCGCGGGGTTCGCCGCGTTTCGCTCTCTCGGGCGGTTCTTTCAATTGTAGTCTTCCTGGATCCGCCGGTCCTCGTTCATCAGATCTCCGGCGATCTCCGCCATGTTCATTTGCTTCCAGAAGGGAAGCTTCGCGTGCATCTCGGCGTACTTGAGCGGAATCGGGTGCGTACCGATCCGCACGGGAATCCCGAAGGCCGCCTCGATGTACTCCTTGAACTGCCGGATCCGCGGACAGGGCGGATAGCCGACGACGAGGCCGGTGGCGAGGTGAACGACCTCCGCGCCGTTGCGCTTCATCTCGGCCGGTACGTATTCGATGTTGCCGCCGGGGCAGCCGCCGCAATAGGAGAAGCCCACGATCTCGACGGGCTCATCCTTCGCGTACGCGGAAAAGGCCCCCACGCGCTCGCGCAGCGCTCTGAAACATTTTCCGCCGCCGCAGCTCTGGTAGCGGCCGCAGATGACGATGCCGATCTTCTTCATGACCCGTATCGCACCTCCGTCGCGTCGAATCAGTGGTCGCAGACGTTTTCGCCGGTCTCGAGCCTTCCGGCGAGGTAGTCGCCGACGACGGCCTCGGGAGATCCGGCCGGCGCCCCCACGATAACACGAATGCCGCTGTCGGCAAAGAGATCCTGCGCCCGGCGTCCCATACCGCCCGCGATGACGAGGTTCGCGCCCTTGTCGGCGAGCCATCGCGGCAGGAGCCCGGGCTCGTGCGGCGGCGCCTCGAGATCCTCCCGCCGCACGATCTTTTTCGCGGCGGGATCCACTTCGACAAGGGCGAAGCGCTCGCAGTGGCCGAAATGCATCGACAATTTTCCATCGGAAACGGGAACGGCGATCTTCATGCTCTGTTCCTCCTTCGAAACCGGGCGTTCCCGAGGAACCGGCGGCACGGCGCCCGGATCCGACGACTCGATCGATTTCACGATTTCGCCCATGATCCTCGCGGCGGGCGAATCGGCGAAATCGCGGATATACGCGCGGCCGGCGTCGCCGCTTTCGGCGATCCTCGGATCGAGAGGAATGGAGCCGAGGAACGGCACGCCCATGTCCTCCGCGATGCGCCTGCCGCCGCCTTCCCGCAGCACGGCCGTGACGGTCCCGCAATTGGGACAGACGAAGCCGCTCATGTTCTCGACGACGCCGAGCACCGGAACCTTGAGCTCGCGGCAGAAACTGATCGACTTGCGGACGTCCACCGCGGATACCTTCTGCGGCGTCGTGACGACGATCGCGCCGTCGACCGTGCCGAGGAGCTGGCAGACCGAGAGCGGTTCGTCCCCCGTGCCGGGAGGCGAATCGATGACGAGCACGTCGAGCTCGCCCCACGAGACGTCCGCGAGAAATTGCCTGATGGCGTTCATCTTCATGGGACCTCGCCAGATCACCGGATCGTCGGGGCTCCGCAGAAAGAGACCGAGCGAGAGGACCTTGATGCCGTCGATCTCCACGGGAACGATCGCGCCGTCCTCGAATCCGGGTTGCTTCGCCTCGAGCCCGAGCATCGTCGGCACGCTCGGCCCGTGGATGTCGACGTCGAGCAGACCCGCTTTTCTGCCGGCGATCGCGAGCGCCGCGGCGAGATTGACGGCCACGGTGCTCTTGCCCACGCCGCCCTTCCCCGAGAGAACGAGAATCTTGCGGCGGACGCTGCGCATGCGATCGAGCACGGACTGGTTCGAAAAATCATTGGATGCCATTCGCTCCTCCATACGAAGATACCCTTTCCCAGATGCCCGCGATGTCTTCCGACGCCGCCCCCCCCGTCTCGACCGGGGCGCGCGCGTCGATCTGCGCCTTCGTGACGGCGGGGTCGTACCTGATGCGGCCCGCGGCGAGCGCGCCCGCCCGGCGGGCGAGCTTCTCGATGCGCTCGGTCATGCCGCGGTTTATGTCCCACTTGTTCACGCTCACGGCGGCGGGCACGCCGAAGTGCCGCGCGAGCGCGAGCACCCGTTCGAGATCGTGCTCGCCCGACACCGTGGGCTCCGTCACGATCACCGCGAGGGAGGCGCCCGTGAGGGAGGCGATGACGGGACAGCCGATCCCCGGCGGACCGTCGACGATGATGAGCTCCCTCCCGGTCTCCCGCGCGACGCGCCGCGCCTCGCGCCGAACCGTGGAGACGAGCTTCCCCGAGTTCTCCGCTGCGATGCCGAGGCGCGCGTGGACCATCGGCCCGCAGCGCGTCTCCGAAACCATCCACTCCCCCGAGAGGCTCTCGGGAAAGTCGATCGCGCCCGCCGGACAGAATCGCACGCACACCCCGCACCCTTCGCACGAGATCGGATCGACCGTGAAAGCGCCCTCGCTCCCGGCGCGCGCTATCGCCGCGAACCGGCAGAGATCGAGACAGAGCCCGCACCGGGTGCAGTCGCTCTGCCGGATGACCGCCTCGTGCCCGGACCGGAACTCGCTGCGCTGGACGACGCGGGGCCGGAGCAGCAGATGCAGATCGGCCGCGTCCACGTCGCAATCGGCGACGACGGCCGCTCGGGCGAGCACGGCGAACGAGGCCGCGATGCTCGTCTTTCCCGTTCCTCCCTTGCCGCTGACGACGACGATCTCTCTCATGACGGCCGCCCGCCACCTTCCACCCGGTCCCGCAGGCGCTCGAAATGCGCCCGGTACTCGGGAAGGGCGTCGACGACGATCCCGCCTCGCGAGTAGACCTCCGCGATACGCCGGTCGTCCGGAATTTCGAGCAGTATCGGGATGCCCTTTTCCCGGCAGAACGCGTGAACGCGTTCGTCTCCGACGCCGATCCGGTTGATGACGACGCCGAGCGGCAGATCGAGCTCGCGCACCATGTCGACGGCGAGCGCGAGATCGTTGAGCCCGAAGGGCGTCGGTTCGGTCACGAGCGCCACGAAATCGGCGCCGCGGACGGCGGCGATGACGGGGCATGACGTGCCGGGCGGCGCGTCGACGATCGCGGGCACGCCGGGGGCGAGCCGCGCCTTGACGGCGCGCACGAGCGGCGGCGCCATGGCGACCCCGACGTCCAGCAGGCCCCGGATCACCGTTATGCCGTTCGATTCGATCGTCTCGACGACCCCGATCCTCCGCTCCCGTTCCGCGATCGCTCCCCGCGGACAGACGCGCAAGCACCCGCCGCACCCGTGGCAGAGCTCAGCGAAGACGAGCGGCTTCGTCGCGAGCGAGACGATCGCGTGAAACTCGCAGAACCGCCCGCACTCGCCGCAGGCGTCGCAGAGCGACTCGTCGACGACCGGCACCGGGAGCGATACGATATCCCGGGAGCGCGTCTCGCCGCCGAGAAACAGGTGCGCGTTGGGCTCCTCGACGTCGCAGTCGAGAAGCCGCACGGGCGTTCCCATGACCCGGGCGAGGTTCACGGCGACGGTGGTTTTTCCCGTGCCGCCCTTTCCCGATGCGACGGCGAGGATCATGCCCAGTGGCCATCCACGTCGGCGGAGGACGCTTTTTCGAGCGTCCCCGCGCGGAAACGCTCGAGCGCCTCCGACACGGTCGCCGCGCCGCAGTTGTACACGGCGACGCCCGCCTCGGTCAGCACGCGAAACGCCTTCGGTCCGCAGTGGCCCGTCACGAGCGCCTGGACGCCCGCGCGGACGATCGTCTGCGCCGCCTGAATGCCGGCGCCCTGAGCCGCCTCGACGCTCCTGCGGTTGTCGATCGTCTCGAAGGTGTTCGCGTCCGTGTCATGGACGATGAACCGCGGAGCGCGCCCGAAGCGCTCGTCGAGCGGCGCTTCCGGCGATTCGCCCGAGGTCGTGAAGGCTATCTTCATGCGCCCCCTTCAGCACGCCCGCTCTCGAGCTCCTGCAGGCGCTTCTTGATCTCCTCGAGCTCGCCTTGCAGCGACCGCGCCTGCGCCTCGAGCCATTGCTTCTCGGCGCCCTCATCGGTGGCGGCGCTGGTCGCCGCGTACGGGGCGGGCCATCCGCCGAAGCGCATCCATCCCGGAAGCCCGGTGGCGTAGTACCGGTGCCGAAAACCGCGGCCGGCGCCGAACCCCCGGCCTCTTCCACCGCCCATGCCGAAGCCTCGGCCCGGCGCGGGGTTCGCGTATCCCGGCATGCCGAGGCCCGCGCAGTACCCCGCGCCCCGGCCCGTCATCGGCCCCATCCCCATGGGACCCGTTCTGTCTCCTCCCGGCATTTTTGCTGCCCTCCTTTCGAAATAGCTTATTCCCTCGTCAACATGGCGCCGCACTTCGCGCATCGCTTCTGGTTGCATGGGATCCCGCGCTCGTGCGTCTCCCGATACCCGCAGCTCGGACACACGCATGCCCCGCCCGGTCCGCTTGCGCTCCCGCCGCCCATCCGTCCCATACCGCCCCCGCGGGCACCCCTCCGGTTCATTCCTCCGCCGCCCCCGCCGCCCCCCATTCCTCCTCCTCTGTTCCGTCCCTGCATGAATCCTCCCTCCCTTCCCGCGCCTCCGCGAGACCGAAACCCGAGCCCTCGGCCCCAGCAGCCCGGCATCGCGAACGGCTCCTGCCGGAGCGTGCCGGCGAGCCAGGCGCTCTCCACATCGTGGACGCCTCCGGCGACGAACGGAATCACCTCGATGCCGTGAGCCGCGATCGTCGCGCACAGAGGCCTCGAGATCGCGCCGCACACGAGGACCGAGATCCCCTTGGAAACGAGCCACTGCGCCTTGCCGGGCGCCTCGGCCGCAGGCACGCCGACCGTTTCCGACCGCACGACGCGGCCCGCCTCCGCCTCGACCACGCGCACGCTGCGCGCCACGTCGAAAACAGGAGCTATCCGCTCGTCCCATATCGCGAATGCGGCCTTCATCGCCGGTTCACCGTCTCCTTTCGAATGAGTCATGGAGCATCCGCCGTTCCAACCGTACCGGGCGCGCCACCAGACCTGTAACACTTGCTATGATTGAGGATTACGAGNNCAAACATAAATAGTTGCATTGGTGCTACTTTTTTTCGCCGCGACGCGATCGTCCGTCGCCGTCGGGAAGGACGATATCGAGCAGCTTGAGCTTGCGGAACAACGTGGTCTTGTGGATGCCGAGCTCCCGGGCGGCCGCGGCGCGGTTGAAGCCGCTGCGGGCGAGCGCGCTCCGGATGGCCTGCGCCTCCACGGAGTCCCGCACCGATCGGATACCGCCGGCGCCCTCCCGCGCTCTGGCGCGCGCCGTGAGCTCCTCGGGCAGGTGCTCGATGCCGATGTTCCCGCCGCCGCAATGTATGAAGGCGCGCTCGATCGCGTTCTCGAGCTCGCGGACGTTTCCCGGCCAATCGTGAGCCATGAGCAAGGAGAGGGCTCCCGGGGTGACGCCGGCGACCGATTTCCCCTGCAGGCGGTTCTGCCGCTCGACGAACTGCTCCACGAGGAGCGGGATGTCCTCCTTGCGCCGGCGCAGGGGCGGCAGCTCGACGCGGACGACGTTGACGCGGTAGTAGAGGTCCTCCCGAAATGCGCCCGCGCGAACCCGCTCGGCGAGATCCCGATTGGTCGCGACGATGACCCTCGCGTCGGCGGTCTCCGATCGCGTCGAACCGAGCGGCTCGTAGATCCGGTCCTGCAGCACCCGCAGGAACCTCACCTGCAGCGCGGGACTCACCTCGCCGATCTCGTCGAGGAAGAGGGTGCCCCCCTTGGCGAGCGCGAAGCGCCCGGGTTTGTCCTGCGAAGCGCCGGTGAAGGCGCCCCGCTTGTAGCCGAAGAGCTCCGATTCAAGGAGGGTGTCGGGGAGCGCGCCGCAGTTCACCGCCACGAAGGGTCCCTTGCGCCGCGGACTGAGCTCGTGGATCGTTCGCGCCACGAGCTCCTTTCCCGTTCCCGTCTCGCCGAGGACGAGCACCGTGCTGGGGCTCGCCGCCACCGCGGGCAGGGCCTCCAGCACGCGCTGCATGAGCGGGCTGTGGCTCGCGATATCGCCGACGCGAAATCGTCCTTCGAGCTCCCGGCGGAGCGCCTCGATATCGCTGAGATCGCGGAACGTTTCGGCGCCTCCCATGACCCGGCCGCGCGCGTCGCGCAGCACGGCCGTCGAGACGCTGATGGGAATGCGCTCGCCCCGGGCGTCGACGATGTAGCCGGAGCGCCCGATCACGGGCTTGCCCGTCTTCAGGGTGCGGCGCAGGGCGCACGCCGTTTCGCACATGCTCGATCGGAACACCTCGGAGCAGGGCTTCCCGATCGCCTCCGTGCGCGGTATGCCCGTGATCTTTTCCGCCGCCCGGTTGAACGACGTTATCCGCCAGCTCGCATCCACGGTGAACACGCCGTCGGAGATGCTCTCCAGAATCGCGTCGTTCGGGGCGGCGGGAGCCGGCGCCGGTTTCTTCATTCGTTTCGCGCTCATATGCGTTCGCCTTCCGCCAGCGAGGCTTCGCCGCTCAAAGCATAGACCGAAGGGGCGCTATTGCCAAGCGGCAAGCCGGCGGGCGGCGGATCGCTCGGGGATGCCCCGCGATCGGGGGGAACGACGTTTCGGCGCCTCAGTACACGCTCGCGCGGATGCCCGCGGCGTCGAGCTTCCGGGCGATCGCCATGAGCTCCTGCTTCGCGAGCGGCCCGATCTCGCGCGACGGATAGCCGCGGTCGAGCGTGTAGATCTGCACCATCGACGGGGCGATGCGCCCGAGCGTCTCGATCCACGCGTCGACGTGGCCGGGGGATGCGTTTCCCGCCTCGCCGCCCGCGAAGAGCGCCTGGATCGTGACGTCGCGGAGACCGGCGAGCCCGTCGACGATATCGCCGTAGTTCACGCCCGCGCACGGCTGATTGAAGCGGCGAAACGTTTCCTCGGTCCCCGCGTCGAGCTTCATGATCCGCAGATCGAGACGGGCGAGCGCGCCGCGCACGCGCGGATCGGATACGGTCGTCGAGTTGGAGAGAACGGCCGTGCGGGAAGCCGGAGAGAGCTTGTCGCGAAGTTCCCGCACCCTTTCGACGATCGCGGGAAAATCGGGATGGAGCGTCGGCTCGCCGTTCCCCGAGAAGGTGATATAGGCGGGAGGCGAGTCGCCGAGAACGAGGGCGTTCCGCACGGCCTCGACGATCTTTTCGGCGGACGGAAGCTCCGCCGCGCCCGGCTCGAGTCCGTGCGCGCCCGTCCATCCGTACTGGCAGTAGAGGCAATTCAGGGCGCAATACTTCACCTTCGCGGGCAGCACGTTCACGCCGAGCGAGCGCCCGAGACGCCGCGAATGCACCGGCCCGTAGATGATTCCCTTCTGAAGCTCGAGCACCGTGTCACCTTTCCCGCGGCTTTCGGCGAAGAATGCGCGAAATGCCGGCTCATGTCGGCGGAGAATCCCGTCACGCGCCCTATCGCGCGGCGACGAGAGAGGCGAGGGCCGCCTTGAGGAGCTCTCCCGCGGCGAAGGGGAGCGCGCCGAGGGCGATCGCGCCGCGGAGCGAAACGCCCGGGAAGAGCGCGAGACAGACCGCGCCCGCCAGCAGTATGACGCCGTTTCCCGCGAGCGCCGCGAGGGCGACGGCCCCGCGTCCCCGGCCGAGCCTCGCCGCGAGGACGCCCGAAACGAGCGCCGCGGCCGGGAAGGCGGCGAGGTATCCCCCCGTCGGGCCGAGCAGCGCCCAGGGGCCGAAGGCGAATCCGGCGAAGACGGGCGCGCCGGCGAGCCCCGCGCCGAGGTAGGCGATCATGGCGATGAAGCCGTCGCGGGGGCCGAGCACGATCCCCGCGAGCGCCACGAAGAGGGTCTGAAGGGTAAGCGGCACCGGGGTGAACGGAAGCCGCACGGCGAGCTGGGCGCCGGCCGCGGTGAACGCCGCGAAGGCGAGGATCCTGAGGGCCCGGCGCGCCGCTTCGGGAACGGCGGTCATGCCTATGGAAATCCCGTCGGTTTGAATCACTTTCGAATGCACGCGAGCTCCTTCCGTCGAAACGGGCCGTGCCGGTATGAATCGCGCAGCCGCAATGGGTATGGTGAAAGATACCTCGTTCGAGGCCCCCATTTCAAGCGAAAGAATGCCCCCGTGAACGCCCCTTCGGCTAGTTCACGGACGGCCCGCCCGCGGGGCTCCCGCCCTCCCCCGCCGAAACGTTCCCCAGATAGTAGTTCGCCGTGACGCCGAGCTGGGCGCGGATCCTCGCGATGTCGCCCGGGCCGGCCCGCTCGGTATCGTATTCGGCGCGAACGGCGGCGAGCACCGAAACGAACTCGAAGAGAAAAAGCCGCAGCGTCATGAGGTAGCGATAGTTGAATTCGAGCTTTTCGATGTATCCGGCGCCGCCCGCCTCCCGGCCCTCCGCGAGGGCGCGGAACGCGGGCTCCTCGCGCGATGCGAACGAGCGCTCGTGGCGCGCGTTCGTCGACTCCCGCGCGCGTTTCTCCATCTCGGCGAGAATCGCCGCGATCCTGTTCCCGTCGAGATCCGCGCCGGGAGCGAGGAGGCGCTCGACGAACGAGAGCGACTCCTCGATGAGACCGTCGAGGTACACGATGTTCTTCTCGAGCGTGAGCGTGTAGCCCGCCGCGTCGGAGCGATCGCGCTTGCCCCAGAGAAGGATGTCGAAGTTGCGGCTGAAATCCGCGGGCGCCGGATAGCTCCGCGAGAGGTGTTTCGAGAAGGTCGCGACGATCTCGTCGAGCGTCGCGCGTTTTCGAGCCATGGCGGCACCCTTCCCGCTACTCGACCGTCGCCGAGGCCTCGACGGCGCCGCGCGATCCGGGACGAAACGCGCCGATCCCGCCCGCGGCGAAGCTCCCGTCCGCGCCGACGGCGATGAAGGCCCCGGGGAGCGCCTCGATGGCGCGGGCGCCGAACGGGAGCCAGCCCGCTTCGAGAATGCGGAACGAGCCGAGCGGGCCGGCGGCGATCCGCAGCACCGTCCCGTCCTCGAGCTGCGCGACGACGCTCGACCGCGCCGTCGAGGCGCGAATCACCCGCCCGGCGAGGACGCCGCGGCGGATCTCGGCCTTCGTCGAGGGGTCGAAAAACACGAGCGTGTCGCCGGCGAGCGCACCGCCCCGGCACAGGAGCGCGAGGACGCCGTCGAGCGCGCCGACGACGCGTCGATCGCCCCGGCGCACGGGGGGTTTCTCGAGGAGCGCGAACCGCGAGGAGGCCGAGGCGTCGAAGATCATGAGGCCCTTGTCCTCCGAGAATACGTGTATCCGCCCGCCCGAGACCGCCGCGTCGCCGAAGCCGCGGGTGAGCTTCGTTCCGGAGACCCCCGCGCGCGCGCCGTCGCCGAAAAAATGCCCGAAACCGTTTTCGGTGAGGGCATAGATCCCGTCCGCGACCGAAAAGACGCGCCGTATGCCCCGGGCGAACGCCCGATCGTCCGCGATGGCCGGATCATCGCCGCAATCGAGCACGAGCACCCGCGATTTCGAGGTGAAGTTGAGCGCGACGGCCGCGCGGCCGCCGCGGCGCGAGACGTCCGCGATCTCCGCCGATTTCGCCGCGATCTCGGCGACGCGCGCGGAGCGCGCGTGCGGACCGTCGAGAAGCGCCCGGACGCTCGCGCACCGAAGGCCGCTTCGCGCGCCTTCGCGGACGAGCGAGAAGAGAAATCCGTCTTCCCGATCCCCGCGGGGAGCGGCCCCGGCCGTATCTCCCGCGCCGCCGCGCTCCGGGGCGGCGGGCTCCTCCTCGCGGCAGAATTCGAAATCGTATCCGGCGATCCTATCGGGAGTCTCTATCGGCGCGCAGGCCGTGACGAGCATCTCGCCCGCGAGCGCGCCCGCGCCGGACGGGGCCTCGAAGTAGAGCCAGCCGCGGCGTTCCACTCCCGGCTCGAGGCGGATCGGAGCGAGGAGGCCGCTCGGAAGCGGCGGATGGAGGGAGCGCCCGAAGAGAGGCCGGTAGAATCTTCCGACGCTCGCTTCCTTGTAGAGCGTGTAGACGCCGAAGGGCGGGAGAAGCGGGCTCGCGACGAGCTCGAAAGCGCCGGGATGGCGGTAGTTTCTCGATCGACGGGCGCCCGCGAGGATCGCCGTCACTTCTCCGGGGTGGAGCGGCGCCATCGTATCCG
>DHHN01000171.1:0-1126 GCA_002403295.1 bacterium UBP1_UBA4771
TGAACACCCGCCGGATGTCCGACTTGATCCACGCCGCGAGGATCGTGACGAGGAAGAGCGGGGTCACGTATTTCATGATGACCCGGTAGAAGCGCGGCACCCTGATCAGCGCGCCGCGCGTGATCTCTCCCCACGCGCGGTCGGCGCCGAATATCCAGAAGAAGACGACGATCTCGACGAGGCCGAGGAGAACGACGCCGAACGTCCCGGCCCAGAAATCGAGCTCGTCCATGAACCCGCGCGCGAGAAAGAAGATGACGAGGTTCGCCGCCGCGAACGTGAAGAGCGAGATGACGTTCACGGCGCGTTTGCGCGTCCAGCCGAGCTCGTCGATGAAGAACGAGATCGCCGGAAGGGTGAGCGCCACGGACGAGGTGATCCCCGCGATGAAGAGAAGCCCGAACCACATCGCCCCGAAGAGGTTTCCCGCCGGAAGATGCTGGAACACGATCGGCATCGTCTGGAATCCGAGGTTGAAGGGGCTGCCCCGCGCGATCGCCTGCGTCGCGGCGACGCCGAAGAACGCGCAGGCGATCGGGATCGCGATCGACCCGCCGCAGATCACCTCGCAGAACTCGTTCGTGCTCGCCGTCGCGATGCCGGAGAGGGCGACGTCGTCGTCGCGCCGCAGATAGCTCGAGTACGCCTGTATCGCGCCGAAGGCGACGCTGAGCGTGAAGAAGATCTGCCCCGCGGCCGCGAGCCACACGCGCGGGTTCCGGAGCATGGCGAAGTCGGGATTCCAGATGAAGCCGAGGCCGTTCGACACGCTCCGGTCAGGGTACGCCGGGTCGGGGGTGCCGAGCGTGAGCACGCGCACGACGAGCACGATCGCCATGGCGATCAAGAGCGGCATGCCGACGTTCGCGAGACGCTCGATGCCGCCGGAGATCCCCTTGCGGAGCACCAGGTAGTTGACGAGGCAGGTGACGATGAAGAAGCCGTACATCCAATGCCTGCCGTCGAAGTAGGCGTTGCGCTCGATGCCCTGATAGCCGTGCAGGAACGCGCCCATCGATTCCTGCGTGACGGCGCCGCGGTATTTCCCGACGAGGGAGAAGAACGAGAATCCGAGCGTCCACGATTCGACGCAGACGTAATATATGAAGACCGTGATCGGGAGAAA
>DHHN01000171.1:1140-1482 GCA_002403295.1 bacterium UBP1_UBA4771
CCGTGGCCGTACTGGCCGCCGAAACGCCCCATCGAAAGCTCGGTCCACATGAGGGGGATGCCGAGGAGCAGCAGCGATATGAAGTAGGGGATCATGAACGCGCCGCCGCCGTTGCCGGCGGCCTGCACCGGAAACCGCAGGAAATTTCCGAGTCCCACGGCGTTTCCGGCGAGCGCGAGAATGAGGCCGATCTTCGTCGCCCAGCGATCCCGTTCCATGCATCCCTCCCGGAAGGCGCTCCGGCGCCCCGCGCCGCGTCGCGCGTCAGATCGTTTTCAGGCGCTCCTCGATGCGTTTCACCTCGTCCGCCATCGCGGTCCAGTGCGTGCCCTTCCAGAAGAT
>DHHN01000171.1:1559-1680 GCA_002403295.1 bacterium UBP1_UBA4771
CTCGCCGAGGGCGGCGAAGAGCTCGACGATCTGGTCGAGGACGTCCTCGGCGCGGAGCACGACGGGCCGCGGCCCCGGCCGGTCGCCGAGCGAGCGCGAGCGGGTCACGGCGACCCGCCCC
>DHHN01000171.1:1872-4236 GCA_002403295.1 bacterium UBP1_UBA4771
GGGATTTACGCGGAGATGGAGGTGAGAGCGCGGTTCGGCGGGGAGGAACCGCGGGGGTTATGACGGAAATGTTCACCGGATGCTTGAAGTGCAACAAGGGGGTGCTCATTCCCCTCTCCGATTACGGGAGAGACGGAGCGCCCATCCGTTACAAGGCGTGGGTGTGCAACAATCCCGACTGCGGATTCAATATCCGTATCGACAACGGCGAGATCAGCATCGGCAAGGATCTCGGATTCTCGAGCAAGTGAGCGATCGATAGCGTTCGCCTGAAGGGGGGCCGCCGGCCCCCCTTTTTTTATGCCCGGTCCGCGCGCCGCATGCGCGCGAGAAAGGCGAGCGAGGCCGCGCAGACGGCGAGCGACAGGAGGATCCACGGAAGAGAGGGGAGCGCGACGCGGGCCGAGACGATCTCCTCCTCCGTGGCCGCGTGCAGCCGCAGCAGGCTCGAGAAGTTGAAGAGCGCGTGGGCGAGAACTGGGTACCAGAGGCGCCGCGTCGCGTGATAGAGGTAGCCGTAGAGCGCCCCGAGCGCGACGACGCCGGGGAGTATCATGATGTTGAAATGCGAGAGCCCGAAGAGCGCGCCGGAGAGCGCGACGGCGAGGACGCCGCTCATGTTGCGCGCGAGGATGCGCTGCACGAAGCCGCGGAAGAGGAGCTCCTCGGTGAACGGGCCGGCGATCACGACGCCGAGCGCGACGAGCGCGAACGAGACGGGGTCTTTGGGCTTGATCGAGAGGAGGAAGCTGATATAATCGGCGTCGGGCGGCCGCATCCGCTCGATGATTCCGGAGAACGCCTCGATCGGAAGGATGCATGAGACCGAGGCGGCGAGCACGGCGAGCGCCGTTTTCGCCGCCGGCGGCTCGAGCCCGAACTCGCGGACGAATCCGAGCGAGAAGCGCCGCGAGAGCAGATACAGGGGAATGAGGATCGAGAAGACGCCGGGAAGGATGAGGGATAGGTACATCATCCCCCTGAGATAGAACATCCCCGCGATCGAGTAATTCATGAGGAGACAGGCGCCGGCATAGACGAGCAGGAGATAGTTGTTCATCCGGCCGGGGAGGCCGGATTCGGGGCTCCGGGGCTCGTGCCCGTTCGGGAGGCGCGGGGGATCGCCCTCGCCGTTTCGATCCGTATCGCGCGCTTCGTCCGGCATGGCGCGAGTATATGGGCGCGGGAGCGGCCGGGCAAGGAGAAAGGCCTCCGTGATGATCAAGCTCGTCATCTTCGATCTCGACAACACGCTCACCGATTTCATGCGCATGAAGGAAGCCGCGATCGAGGCGGCGATCGAGGCGATGATCGACGCCGGACTCATGTTCCCCCCCGAGCGCATCCGCGACGAGATCAGGCGGATCTACGACGACGAGGGGATCGAGTACCAGCGCGTCTTCAACAAGCTGCTCGTCACGCTCAAGGGAGAGGTCGATTACAAGGTCCTCGCGGCGGGGATCGTGGGCTACCGCCGCGGGCGGGAGGCGTCGCTCGTTCTCTACCCGCACGTCAAGATGACCCTCATCCAGCTCCTCGCCCGCGGTCTGCGGCTCGCCGTCGTCTCGGACGCGCCGCGGCAGGAAGCGTGGCTGCGGCTGTGCTACCTCCAGCTCCACCACATGTTCGAGACCGTCGTCACGTACGAGGACACGGGAGAATACAAGCCGAGCCCGGCGCCCTTCCGCAAGGTGCTCGAGGTGATGGGCGTCGGGCCGGACGAGGCGCTCATGATCGGCGACTGGCCCGAACGCGACATCGTCGGCGCGGCGAAGATCGGCATCCGGACGGTCTTCGCGCGCTACGGCGACACCTTCGACACGAAGGAATCCGGCGCCGACTACGAGATCAACGACGCGTACGGGCTCGTGCGGATCGTCGACGAGCTCAACGACGCGGAGCCGGCGAAAGGATCGAAGCGATGAAGATCGTGACCGGCGCCGAGATGCGGCGCATCGACGAGGCGACGATTCAACGCTTCGTCACCGGGATAGCGCTCATGGAGCGGGCGGGGCAGCGGGTGTTCGAGCGCGTCGCGGCAATGTGCGCGCCCGTCGAATCGATGACCGTCTCGATCGTCCTCGGACGCGGCAACAACGCCGGCGACGGGCTCGTCGTCGCGCGGCTGCTCGCCGAGGCGGGGGCCTCGGTCATCCTGCTCTACCTGCACCGGCCCGAGGAGCTCTCTCCGGACGCGGCGAAGAACCACGCCCGGCTCGCGGCGCTGCGCGATGGGCAGCGCCTCACCGAACGGTTCCTCTACCTCGGCAACTGGCGGGAGACGGCCGTCGCGGCGATCGAGGAGAGCGATTGTCTCGTCGACGCTCTTCTCGGTACGGGCCTCGCGAAGCCGGTCGGAGGCGA
>DHHN01000088.1 GCA_002403295.1 bacterium UBP1_UBA4771
GGCGCGGACCCGGGCCGGGTTGCCGAACGCGACGACCCCGGCGGGCAGGTCCGTCGTGACCACGGAGCCGCTGCCGACGAGCGTTCCCTCGCCGATCGTCACGTACGGCAGGATGGTCGCGTTGACCCCGATGCGGCAGCCCTTCCGCAGCGTCGGGCCGCGCATGCACTCGCGGGAATCGGGGCAACCGGGATGGTAGTCGTTCGCGATCGTCACGCCGGGCGCGCAGAACACGTCGTCCTCGATGACGGTGAACTGGGCGACGTAGATGTTGCAGTGAAGCTTGACGCGGGCTCCGATGCGGCAGCCGTAGTCGATGACCGAGTTGTTCCAGATCGAGAAATGCTCCCCGATCTCGCACTCCTCGCGGATGATCGTGTTGTGCCCCGTCTCGAGGCGCGCGCCGATGCGCGATCCGGCGTATATCACGCAGCCGCTCCGGATCCGCGCGTGGGGCCCGATCTCGAGAACGTCGCGCACGCCGCGGCGGGGCGACAGGTAGCCGACGACGGCTCCCTCGTCGATGACCGCGCCCTCGGCGAGCCGCACGGTTCCGAGGGGCGGCGCCGTGAATGGTTCCTTCATTTCGCCGATTCCGTCCGCGGGGGGTATTCGATCGCGATCTCAGCGCCCCGCTCGCGCATCGAGCGGCCGGCCGTCTCGAGCGCGAGCAGCACGTCGAGACCGTGGTCGCCGTCGCTCCGCGAGGGAACGCCCTTCTCGATGACGTCGACGAAATGCTGGCATTCGGTCTTGAGCGGCTCGGCGTCGTCGAGACGCGGGATCATGATGTCGCCGTAGCGGTACGACAGATGGAACTCGCCGAAGGTGTCGTAATGAGGGGTCATGGTGACGCCCTTGTCGTAGATGCGAATCTTTTCGAGGCTCGAGATGTCGTCGTAGACCAGCATCTTCTTGCTGCCGACGACGGTGGTGCTGCGGATCTTGTTCGGGTTGAGCCACGAGACGTGGATGTTGGCGAGCGCCGCCTGCGGGTACTTGAGCGTCAGGAACGCGACGTCCTCGATCCCCGGCCGGATGTACGACTGGCCCACGGCGGACACGGAGACGGGCCGGGAGTTCAACACGTAGTTCATGATCGAGATGTCGTGCGGCGCGAGATCCCAGACGACGTTGATGTCTTCCTGGAAGATGCCGAGATTCACCCGAGACGACGCCACGTAGTGGATCTCGCCGAGCTCCCCCGACCAGATGAGGTCCTTGATCTTGTTGACGGCGGCCGTGAACACGAAGGTGTGCCCCACCATGAGCGTCCGCCCGAGCCGCGCCGCGAGCTCGACGAGCGCCTTCCCCTCCTCCACGGATTGGGCGAGGGGCTTTTCGACGAAGACGTGCTTTCCCGCCTCGAGGGCCTCTTTCGCGACGGGATAGTGCTGCGCGACCGGCGTGGCGATGATGACCGCGTCTATCTCGGGATCCTTCAGTATCTCGCGGAAATCGTTCGTCGCGCGGATCGTCGGATAGAGCTGCTTCATGTGGCTCAGGCGGTCTTCCTTCACGTCCGCGCAGGAGACGACCCTCGACGACTTGAGATTCGAGAAATTCCGGATGAGGTTGGGGCCCCAGTAGCCGCAACCGACGACGCCTACGTTTACCACGCTGCCTCCATTCTCAGAAACCGCCGGAACCGAAGAGCATGACGGGGATCGTCCTCAGCATGATCTTGAGGTCGAGGAGAAGCGACCAGTGTTCGATGTAGTACAGATCCAGCATCACCATCTCGTTGAAGGGAACGGCGCTTCGCCCGCTGACCTGCCAGAGCCCCGTGAGACCGGGCTTCACGGCGAGACGAAGCTTGTGCCAATCCTGATAGTGCTCCATCTCGTAGGCGAGCGGCGGCCGCGGACCCACGATCGTCATCTCGCCCCGGAGCACGTTCAGGAACTGCGGAAACTCGTCGAGGCTCGTCTTCCGCAGGAAACAGCCGACCGGCGTCACCCGCGGATCGTCCTTCAGTTTATATACGGATGATGATTTTTCGTCAACAGCGGAGTTTGAGAACCGCCCCTCGATGAAGCGGCGGGTGAACTCGCGATGGATGCCGTCGTCCACGTTGAGACGCATCGTGCGGAACTTGAAAAGGGTAAAGACCTCCCCCTTCTCCCCGATGCGTTCTTGAGCGAAGAAAACCGGCCCCTTCGATGTCAGCCTGATCAGCAGCGCGATGGCGAGAAAGAACGGAAAACCGACGACGATGACGAACAGCGAGGCGGTCACGTCGATGAAACGCTTGACGAGCCTCTCCGCCCACATCCGTTCCCGGAAACGCAGTCCATCCCGGTACACGAGGCTTCCCGTGAGCTGCTGAACCTTCTCGGCGCTTTCAAGGGCCATCGTTTGCCTTCTCATTCTGCATTCCGCCCTGTGGACCTTGCGCGTATGTCTTTATCTGTCAGTCGATACTCCCCTCCTTGTGTGTGGCCTATGAGCTCCTGTCGACCTCCCTCAGAACCTCCGACACGCGATCGACGTCCTCCGGGGAAAGCTCGGGGAACATGGGCAGCGATACAAGGCCCCGCATGAACCTCTCGGCCACCGGGTAGCTCCCCTCTCCCTTCCCCAGGTACGCGAACGCGGGATGGAGGTGCACCGGCACCGGATAATGCTCGCTCCAGCCGATGCCCGCGCCGGTGAGCGCCTTCGTCACACGCGCCTTGTTCGAGGCGACGATCGGGAACAGATGATAGACGTGTCGGCGATCCGGCGTCTCCCGCGGCAGCCAGTAGCGCGTGCCCTGCAGATTGTCGATATATCGCTTCGCGATCGCCCGGCGCATGTCGTTCCACTCGTCGAGGTGGCGAAGCTTCACGCGTAGGATCGCCGCCTGGAGCGATTCGAGCCGGTAGTTGTATCCGATCTCGCGGTGCACGTTGCGCTCGAATTGCGCGTGGTGGCGAAGGGCCTTCGCCCGCTCGACGATCTTCGGATCGGACGAGGTGATCGCGCCGCCCTCGCCGCACGCGCCGAGATTCTTGCTCGGGTAGAACGAGAACCCCGCGGCGTGGCCGAGAGCGCCCGCCCTCCCGCTCTTGTAGGAGGAGCCGTGCGCCTGGCATGCGTCCTCAATGACGACGAGCCCGTGCTTCTTCGCGAGATCCATGATGGGATCCATGTCGCACGGCTGGCCGAAGAGATGCACCGGCATGATCGCTTTCGTCCTCGGGGTAATCGCCCCCGCGATCCTTTCCGCGTCGATGAGGGCGGTATCCTCGCGCACGTCCACGAGCACCGGTTTCGCGCCGGTCATGGCGATCGCCTCGGCCGTCGCGATGAAGGTGTTGGGCACGGTGATGACCTCGTCCCCCGGTCCGATGCCGTAGCACAGAAGCGCGAGATGGAGAGCCGCCGTGCCGGAATTGACGCCGGCGCAATGCCCTGCGCCGCAATACGCCGCGAAGTCGGACTCGAACGCCTCGAGCTCGGGCCCGAGGACAAAGGCGGTGTTGTCGATGACGCGGGAGACCGCCTCGTCGATTTCGCTCCTGATTTTTCGGGTACCCTGCTGGAGATCGATGAACGGGATTTTGTTACTCATGTTGCCAACCTTGCATCACCCTTTGCCCAAGTTTCACAATTATAGCATGTTCCGGAATTCGTTTCCACCGTATAATTCCTGCGCGGCCGATCCGTCGCCTCCGTTCCCCGCGGCGCCCCGCGCACCCGGCCGCGCGGTGGATTTTCGTTGTCCGCGGAACGGAAAGATATCATAATACGGCGTTTGGAGATAGACATTTTCACATCCGTCGGCGCGGCGCTCGCTTATGAAGATACTTCTCGTTTCCGAGGAGATGACGGTCCGTCCGAACGAGGGGACCCTCGTCTTTCTCATGCATCTCGGAGCCTTTCTTCGGCGCGAGGCGGATCTCACCGTCGCCTACGCCGGGGGCGAGAGCGTTCCCGGGGTGCGGGCGCTTCGAATCGCAGCGTCGAAAGTGATTCTCACGAAGGATCTCGTGCGGCTTTTCCGGCACGAGCGATTCGACGCGATCGTGTACGTGCCCCGATCGGGGCTCACCGCCTTCGGCCTCGGCCGCGGCGCTCTCCTTCGTCTCGCGGCGCGAAGACCCGTCGTCGTCATCGGGCTGCAGGATCGCCCGGTCGGCGCCGTTCACCGGCTCGTCGGGGGCCCGGTCGATCTCGTTCTCTCCCCCGTCGCCGCCGTGCGGGAGGCGCTCGGGCGCGCCGGCATCGAAGCGGACTTCATCATGCCCGGCTACGACGAGCGCGTCTTCAGGCCGGCCGGCGCGGAGGCGCGGGCGCGACTGCGGGCCAAGTACGATCTTCCTCCGGACCGGTTCATCCTTCTCCATGTCGGCCACATCCGGGAGAGCCGCAATCTCGAGGTCTTCCTGCGCTACCGCGACTGGGGAAGCGACATCCAGCCGGTCATCAAGGCCGGGGAGGTCGATCCTTCGTGGGCGGACCGGTTGCGCAACGCCGGCGTCATCGTGATCGACGAGTATGTCCAGGCGGTTCATGAGCTCTACCAGGCGGCCGACTGCTATTTCTTCCCCGTCGGCAATCCGACGGGCGCCGTCGAGTTCCCGCTCTCCGTGATCGAGGCGTGCGCCTGCAACCTCCCCGTCGTCACCACCCGCTTCGGGATATTGCCGGAGATGCTCCACGAGGGGGGCGGATATCGCTACTACGACCGCGTCTCGGAGATCGGTGGGAGGATCGCCGAGATCCGGCGGGAGCCGCCCGCAACCGCCGCGAAGGTGGGAGATTTTTCTTGGCAGATGGTCTTCCGCACTCATCTCGTCCCCCATCTGCGCGCGCTCGCGCGGGAGCGCGGTCCGGAGGCCCCGCGATGAAAGGACCGTTCGACCCGAAGGCCCGGACCCGCGGCGATATGATCGTCCTCTGCGGACTCGACGGCTCGGGCAAATCGACCCAGACCGCGCTGCTCGCCGAACGCCTCGGCGCCGCCGGGATCTCCGCCGAGGCCGTCTGGAACCGCTGGGAGCCGCGCCTCACCGCGCCCATGATACGCCTCGCCAAGAGATGCCTTCGCACGACGTCCAGCGCCGGGGATTACGCCGCGTTCCGCGACGCGAAGCGCCGCACGATGCGGGGCGGTCTCAAGCGCGGGCTCTGGCAGCTTCTCGTCTGGAGCGAATACGCCTGGGAGGTTCGCGGGAGGCTCTCCGGTCCCCGGCGGCGGGGCGCAGCGGTGATCTGCGATCGCTACGTCCACGATACCCTCGTCGATATCGCGATCAACTTCTCCGTTCCCCCGGAGCGCCTCTCCGATCTCATGGGGCATCCGCTCCTCTCGCTGTTTCCGAAGCCGTCGCTGGCGATCATCGTCGATATCGAGCCGGAAACGGGCGCCGCCCGGAAAGCCGACGGCACTCCCGCCGCCTACCTCGCGGACCGGCGGGAGTATTACCGGGAGCTCTCGCGCATCCTGCATGCGCCCCTCGTCGACGGCGGACTGCCCCTCGAGCGGGTCTCGGAGGCGGTGTGGGCGCACGCCGGCCCCTGGATGGCGGCTCGGAAAAACGGAAAGGCGCGTTGAATGAGCCGCGTGCTCGTCATCGGCATCGACGGAATGGACTGGCGGGTGCTCGAGCCGCTCCTGCCGGAGCTGCCGCACCTCTCGCGCCTCGCCGCGTCGGGATTCGGCGGCGAGCTCGAGGCGATCTTCCCGCCGGACAGCATCCCCTCGTGGGTGAGCATCTTCACCGGTCTCGACCCGAGCGAGCACGGCGTCCTCGAAAGCATCGATTACTTCAAGAAGGACGTGAAGCGCTTCGCGGTGGACACCGCCGCCTTCCGCGGCAGGACGTTCTGGGACCGCGCCGGCGAGCTCGGCAAGAGGGTCATCGTCGTGAACCCGCTCCTCGCCTATCCTCCGTGGCCGGTGCGCGGGGTCATGGCGAGCGGGCCCATGTTCATCTCCGGGGAAACGGCCATGGAGCCGCCCGCCCTGCGCCATCGCTACGAGCCGCCGCCGCTCGGCGGCATCGTGGATTTTCCCGACGCGCGCGAGCTCGCCGCGTTCGCGGAAAAAACGAAGACCGAGACGCGCGGCGTCGCCGACTTCACCGCGCGCCTCATGCGGGGCGAGCCGTGGGATCTCGCCTTCGTCACGCTCCTCACCCTCGACCGGATGTTCCACTTCTTCTGGCGCTACCAGGATCCGGACGATCCCACCCATCCGCGGCGGAGCCCCCACGCGGACGCGCTCCGGGGATTCCATCGCGTTCTCGACGAATGCGTTGGAACGCTCGTCGAGGCGGCCGGCCCGGGCTGCGTCGCGCTCGTGCTGAGCGATCACGGCCACGGAAGGCGGGCGACGCTCCATTTCAACCTGAACGAGCTGCTGCGCCGCAACGGCTACCTGCAGAGCCGGATCGCCGGCCCGCGGCTCCTCAGCCCGCGCTACCACATCGACCGAGCGAAGAATATCGCTCTCGAGACGCTTCACCGCCTCGACCTCGAGGATCTCTCCTACCGCGTCGCGCATCTTTTCCCCTGGACGAGAAAGCTCAAGAAGGGGGACTTCATGACGGAGCGCGCCGAAAACCTCGCGACGGCCTCGGAGTTCGGCGGCAACAACCCGTTCGGCGGCGTCGAGATCTCGAAGCGGCGCTGCGCCGAGGAGGGCCGCGCGTACGAGACGATCCGGGACGAGATCATCTCGCTGCTCCTCGGGGCCCGCGACGACGCCGGGCGCGCCGTGTTCCTCTGGGCGCGCCGCCGCGAGGAGCTCTACGGCGGCCCGCACGTCGACCGTTTTCCCGACGTTCTCTACATGATGCGCCCCGAATTCGGCACGAGCTGGTCGATTCACCGCCCGCTCGTGACGATCAACCCCCGCCACCGGAAGATCTCCGGCGGCCATCGCCCGGGCGGCGTGCTCCTCGCCG
Source organism: bacterium UBP1_UBA4771 (assembly GCA_002403295.1). Classification (GTDB taxonomy): domain Bacteria; phylum Krumholzibacteriota; class Krumholzibacteriia; order Krumholzibacteriales; family Krumholzibacteriaceae; genus SSS58A. The sequence continues at coordinate 6,897 of DHHN01000088.1, forward strand.
GTCCCCTCGACGGCTGGCGGCTCCGGCGCGAATCGATCTCGCCGCTCGGCGTCGCCGACACCGTGCTCGCCGTCCTCTCGGACGGCGCCCTCCCCACGCCGGGACAGGGCGGCGGGAGCTTCCTCGAGAGGCATTGACAGCCCGCGGCCCCTCGGGTAGAGTCCTCTCGCGCGCGCCGGCTGCGATCGCGTCCCATGACGACGGAGGAACCACGGATGATTGACGGCGTCACCATCACGAAGCTGAGAGTGATCCCCGACGAGCGCGGGAGGCTCATGGAGCTCCTGCGCTGCGACGAGAGCGATTTCACGCGGTTCGGGCAGGCGTACCTCACGACCGCCTACCCCGGCGTCGTCAAGGGCTGGCACTGGCACGCGAAGCAGTTCGACAACATGGCCGTCGTGAGCGGAACGATGAAGATCGTCCTCTACGACCGCCGCGAGGGTTCCCCCACGCGCGGCGAGATCATGGAGATATTCGCCGGCGTCCACAATCCCGTCCGCGTGCACGTCCCGCCGGGCGTGTGCCACGGATTCATGTGCGTCTCGGAACACGAGGCGCTCGTCGTCAACGTGCCGACCGAGCCCTACCGCTACGATGATCCCGACGAGTTCCGGATCGACCCGCACGGAGGCGAAATCCCCTACGATTGGCGCCGCAAGGACCGCTGAACGCGGCGCGAGAACCGCCACGTGGACCGCATCTTCATAACGGGCGTACGGGGCATGCTGGGCCGGGCCGCGGTCGAGGCCTTCCGCGGCCGCTTCGAGATTCACCCCGCCTCGCTCGACGAACCGGACATCCGCGACGCCGCTCTCATCGGCGATGAGATCCGCCGCGCCCGCCCCTCGTACGTCCTCCATCTCGCCGCGATGACCGACGTCGACGCATGCGAGCTCGATCCCGAGGCCGCCCGGCTCGTGAACGTCGAGGGGACCCGCAACGTCGCCCTCGCCGCGCGCGAGTGCGGCGCCGTCATGGTCTACATCGGGACGGGAATGGTGTACGACGGCCGGAA
>DHHN01000101.1:0-226 GCA_002403295.1 bacterium UBP1_UBA4771
GCGACGAAATCCCGGGCGACCTTGTAATTGACGTCGGCCTCGAGAAGCGCTCTGCGCACCTCGCGCATGGCGCCCTGCACGTGCGCCTCGCGAACCTTCCCGTGCCCGCGAAGCTCCTTGAAGACGCGGGCGAATTTGTCGCTCAGATCCTGAAACACGGCCGCGATTCCTCCCGGGAAGTATCTAAATTAGCACCGGCGGAGCGCTGCCGCAAGGCAAATCGCGG
>DHHN01000101.1:231-3137 GCA_002403295.1 bacterium UBP1_UBA4771
CGGGAGGTCGACATGGAAACGAAGCTCACCGTGCGGATCGACGGCCGGCTCGTCGCCCGCGCCAAGAAACGCGCGCGCGCGTCCGGACGATCGCTTTCGCGCCTCGTCGCCGATCTGCTCTCCTCGCTCGAGGCCGCCGACGGCCCGGCGGCAATCGAGCCCACCCCGCGAACGACCGCGCTCCGGGGCGCGCTCGCCGGCCTCGGCCCCGGCGGCGCGGGCGAGAGCGGCGGGGTACGGCCGTGATCGTCCTCATCGACACCGACGTCGTCCTCGACCTGCTCCTCGATCGCGCCCCCTTCGCGGAGGAGGCCGCCGAGCTTTTCTCCCGCGTGGAGCGCGGCGACGTCGCGGGACGCGTCTCCGCCGCGACGATCGAAACGGTCCGCCGGGCGGCCGCGGGGCCGCTCGGCGCTTCCCGCGCGCGAAGGCTCGCGAAACGCCTCCTCTCGCTCGCCGACGTGGCGCCCGTCACCCGCGCGGTCCTCGAGACGGCGCTCGACGGGAAGCTGCCCGATTTCGAGAGGGAGCTCGTCGCGGAAGCGGCGTACCACGCGGGCGCCCGGGCCGTCGTCACGCGGAACGCGCGCGAGTATCAGGGCTCGCGGGTCCCCGCCTATCTGCCGGTCGAGATACTCGGGATTCTTCGCGCGCGGGACGCGCTCGGGGGGTAGCCGCCCGGGCCGGGCGCGGCGAGGATCACGCCCGGATGGCGGCGACGGCGGCGGCGTAATCGGGGCTCCGGAAGATCGCCGTGCCCGCGACGACGATCTCGGCGCCGGCCTCGCGCACGAGCCGGGCGTTCTCCGGCTTGATCCCGCCGTCGACCTCGATCACGAAGCGGAGCCCCCGCGCGCCGCGCGCGCGCGCGGCTTCCGCCGCCTTGCCGAGCGCCCCCGGGATGAAGCTCTGGCCGCCGAAGCCGGGAAAAACGGTCATGACGAGGAGAAGATCGATCGCGGGAAGAAGATGCTCGACCGCCGCGAGCGGGGTGTCGGGATTCACGGCGATGCCCGCATCGCAGCCGAGGCGCCGTATCTTTTCGATCACGTCCTCGTGCCCGGACGGCATCGCCTCCCAATGAAAGCTCACCGCGCCGCTCCCGGCCTCGACGAACGGCTCGACGTACTTCCCGGGATTCAGGATCATGAGATGGGTGATGAGCGGCAGCTTCGTGAGCCTCGCGATCGCCTCGACGACGAGCGGGCCGAAGGTGATGTTCGGAACGAAGTTTCCGTCCATCACGTCGAGGTGAAGACAATCGGCGCCCGCCGCCTCGACCGCGCGGATCTCCTGCTCGAGACGCGCGAAGTCGGCCGCGAGCACCGACGGCGCGACGGCGACGCCTCGCGCGTCAATCAGACGCCGAAACAACGAGCTCAATGGTTTCTCCTTCCCGTATCTTCATTCCCGCCCGGGGGCTCTGCTCGACGATCGTGTTCGGATACGCTCCGCCGGAGCCCTTCGTCACGCGGTGCGCCACGTTGAATCCGAACCGTTCGAGCCGCAGCTTGGCGAACGGGAAATCCCTCCCGACGAGATCCGGCATGAGATAGCTCCGCGGCTCGCCGCGCATCGCGACGAGCAGATCGACGCTCGCGCCGCGCGGAACGCGCGTTCCCGCCGACGGGCTCGTGGCGGCGACCGACGGCTGCCCCGTCCCGGGCGCGAAGATGCGCACGGTCCGTCCGCGCGCGAGCCCGGCGCTCTCGATGGCGGACTCGGCCTCGCGGATCGATTTGCCCGAAAGCTCGGGCACCGTTTCCATCCGCCTGCCGTCGCTCGCGACGACCCTGACCATGCGTCCCTGCTTGAGGCTGGCGCCCGACCGCGGCATCTGGGAGATGACGTAGTCGATGGGGACCTCGTCCGAGTATCTCCGCGCCGCGACGACGAGATCGAGGTGCTGCCGGCGGCAGACCGCCTCCGCATGCGTGAGGCTCATGCCCTCGAGCGCCGGGGCGACGACGACGTCGCGCTTGCCGGTGATGCCCGGCATGATCACGAGGTCGAAGATGAGGACGCCGAGGACGAACGCCCCCGCGATCAGGAGAAGGTATTTGACGACGCCCGGTAATTGGCGCTTGCCGCCCGGGGTGCCGCTATTCGACGCCTCGGCCAAGGACCTCTCCTTTTTCGAGCGCGAAGCCGCGGAGAAACTCCGCGGCCCCGAGCGCCTTCCTGCCTTCGGCCTGAAGCTCGAGGAGCCTCACCGCCCCGCGGCCGCAGGAGACGACGATCGTATCACCGTTCGCCTCGAGTATGCTACCGCCTTCGCGCGAGGCCCATGGCCGCCCGGCGATGGCGGCGCGGCGCACGCGCAGGCGGGCGCCTCGATAGAAGGTGTAGCTCCCCGGCCACGGGTTCATGCCGCGGATGCGGTTGTGCACCGCCGCCGCGTCGCGCTCCCACGGGATGAGACCGTCCCCCTTCCGCAGCGGCGGAGCCTTCGTGACCCCCGTTTCGGGCTGCGGCACGGGCCGGAGCCCCTCCCGGGAAACGCGCCGGAGCGTCTCGACGAGCACCGGCGCGCCGAGCCGGGCGAGCCTCCCGGCGAGCTCGCCCGCGTTCTCGTCCGGATCGATGGCCGCGGTCTCCCTGAGATAGACCGGGCCCGCGTCGAGCTCGGCGGCCATCTCCATCGTCGTGACGCCCGTTTCGGCGTCGCCGTTCGCGATCGCCGCCTGTATGGGGCTCGCGCCGCGATACGCGGGAAGGAGCGACGCGTGGAGGTTGATGCAGCCGCGCCGCGGGATCGCGAGCGCTTCGGGCGGGAATATCCGCCCGAACGATACGACCGCGAAGAAGTCGGGGGCGAGCGCGCGGAGCGACGCGACGGCCTCGCCGCCCCGGAAGCTCTCGAGAATCATCACGGGGATGCCCCGCCTCTCCGCGAGCTCGCGAAC
>DHHN01000048.1:0-370 GCA_002403295.1 bacterium UBP1_UBA4771
GAGGAGATCGTGAGGGCCGCGGGGATCGAGGGCTGCCGTCCGGCGCCCATTTCGTCGGACGCCTATCCCCTCCCCGCTCCGCGCCCCCGGATGGAGGCGCTCCGCAACCTGCGCTTCGAGCAGCTCGGGCTCAGGCCCATGCGCTCCTGGCGCGAGGCGCTCGACGAATACGTCCGGGCGACGTTCCGCTGATTGTTCAGGCGAGTTTGTTCGCGCCCGTCTCCGCGACGAGGTTCGTCGCGCGGCGGAGCGATTCGAAGGTCCCCGCGTCCGTCCACCATCCGTCGAGGACGTCCCAGGCGAGGTCGCCCCGCTCGATGTAGGCGTTGTTGACGTCCGTGATCTCGAGCTCGCCTCTCGCCGACGGGCG
>DHHN01000048.1:502-3952 GCA_002403295.1 bacterium UBP1_UBA4771
TCGACGGCCCGGACGATGTTCTTCTCGATGATGTTGTCGCCGAGCACGACGCAGATCCGATCCCCGGCGGCCCAGTACTCGGCGAGCTTGAGCGCGTCCGCGATCCCGCCCTCGCCCTGCTGATAGGTGTAGTTGATGTGCGCGAGGCCGAAATCGGCGCCGTTCCCGAGGAGCCGCAGAAAATCGCCGGCGTTGTTTCCGCCCGTGACGATCAGTATGTCCCTGATGCCGGCGTTGACGAGGGTCTGGATCGGGTAGAAGATCATGGGCTTGTCGTATACGGGCAGGAGATGCTTGTTCGTCACCTTCGTGAGCGGAAAGAGCCGCGTCCCGAGCCCGCCTGCGAGAATGACACCCTTCATGCCTGTGTCTCCTTGGTTCGATCGAGGAACGACGTCGAGGCGGGATTATAGCCGCGCGGAACGGAAAATGCAACCGAATGCAGTTGCAACGGATGGCGACGAGGGCTAGTATCCCCCCTCGGACCGCGCGCGGCCGGGCGCTTCGCTCCGGAACCGGCGGCCGCATGGAGGTGCTGCGTGAGGGTCTGTTTCTTCTCGCCGATGGCGTACGCCTATTTCCGGCCCACCGCGGCCACGTGGGCGGGCGGCGCGGAAACGCAGCAGGTCCTCATCGGCCGCCACCTCGCATCGAAGGGCGTCACCGTCTCCTTCATCGTCGGCGATTACGGACAGCGCGACGTCGAGACCGAGGACGGCATAACGCTGATCAAATCCTTCACCCCGTTCAAGGGGAACCGCAAGCTTCGCTTCCTTCCCGACATGCTCTCGATCGGGCGGGCGATGCGCGCCGCCGACGCCGACGTGTACAACCAGCGGTCCACGTCGTTCTTCACCGGACAGCTCGCCTGGTTCGCGCGCCGTCTCGGGCGGGCCTTCACCTTCTCGGTGGGGAGCGACTACAACGCCTATCCCGACTGTCAGGGCAACCTTCCGGCCGCCATGGCGGCTCTCTATCGCTGGGGCATCCGGCGCGCCGACGCGGTCGTCGCGCAAACCGAGAAGCAGAAGCGTCTGATGGAGGAGCATTTCGAGCGCGAGGTCGTTCTCATCCGGAACGGCGTTCCGATCCCCGGCGCGGACGCCGGCGCCGGGCCGCCGGCGCCGGGCCTCGCCGCGGCGCCCGAATTTCTCTGGGTCGGACGGTTCCACTGGATGAAGCGGGCGGAGCTCCTCGTCGAGCTCGCGCGCCGCGTGCCCGAGGCGCGCTTCGCGCTCATCGGCGGCGGCGCCGGCGACGGATCGTACGGCCGCGCGATCAAGGAGGCGCTGCGCGGGACGCCGAACGTCCGCCGGATCGATTTCGTTCCTCCCGGCGAGATGGACGCGCACTACCGGAACGCGTTCGCCCTCGTCAACACGTCATCCGTCGAGGGCTTTCCGAACACCTTCCTCCACGCGTGGGCGCACGGCGTTCCCGTGCTGACCCTCGAGATCGATCCGGACGACACGATCGCCCGCAACCGCATCGGCGTCGTCGGCGGAACGATCGACGGCCTCGCCGCGGCGGCGCGGCGGCTTCTGGCGGACCCGCGCGCGCGCGACGAGATGTCGAGGCGGGCGGTCGTTTACGTCAAGGAGCATCACGACATCCGCGAGCGCGGCGAGGACTACCGGCGGCTCTTCGAGAGGCTCGCCGGACGCGGGCGGCACGGAACGCGCGGCTGAAGGTTCCCGCCCGGCGGCCGGCCCCCGGGCTCATCGCCGTTTCAGGATTTCCCGATAGATCGAGACCGTTTCGGCGACGCAGCGCTCGACGCGAAATTCGCGTTCGAAGCTCCCGCGTCCGGCCTCGCCGAGCCGCGCGGCCAGCTCGGAATCGCTCTCGAGCTCCCCGATCGCGCGAACGAGCGCGTCCACGCTCCCGGGCTCGACGAGCAAGCCGGTCCGCCCGTCGGCCACGAGCTCGGGAATGCCGAAGATGCGGCTCGCGACGACGGGCCGCGCGAGCGCCATCGCCTCGACGATCACGTACGGCGTCGCTTCGAGGAGCGACGGCACGAGGAGTACGTCGCAGGCGGCGAGAAGCGCGAAGATGTCGCCCCTGAAACCGAGAAAGCGGATACGCTCCGCGATCCCGAGCGCCGCGGCGCGCTCCCGCAACGTCTCCCCCGACTCGCCCGCTCCCGCGACGACGAGTTTGACGCGCGCGGGCAGTCTCGAGAGCGCCTCGAATGCGAACCGGTGCCCCTTCCTCTCCTCGAGACTTCCCGCCATGAGACAGACGAAATCCCCGGCGCCGAACCCGAGCGCCGATCGCACCGAAGCGCCGTTCGCCGCCTCCGGATCCGGTATGCCGATCCGGACGACGCGGATCTTCCGCGCGGGGACGCGGTGGCGCTCCCGCAGCCAGCGGGCGTTGTCCTCGCTCACGGTGAGCACCCGGTCGATGAACGCGCCGCCGATCCGCTTGAGCAGGGCGCCCTTCGCGAAGGGAGGAATCATCGGCAGGTGCTCCGTCGAAACGACGCCGCGCGCCCCGGCGAGCTTCGCGAGCGGCGCCGCGAAGCCGTAGAGTGATCCCCACGGCCCCGGCATGTTGCAGTGAAGGATCGAGACGTCGAGCCCGCGCAGCGTTCTCACGAACCTCGCGGCGCTTCGCGCGCCCGGCGGAAAGGAGATCGCGGCCTCGTGCACGGGGACGCCGGAGTCTCGCATCCACGAGCAGAGCGTTTCGAGGCGCCCCGCGTCGTCCACGACGAGGCACGGCGAGAATTCGTCGCGGGGAAGATTCGAGGCGAGCAGATGAAGATACCGCTCGGCGCCGCCCGCCCAGGGAGCGTCGGAAAAGTAGGCGACGCGCGCCGGTCCCTTGGTATTTGCGCTCACGAAACCGCGGGTGGCGCGCGGCGCGGATCCGCCACCGCGCGGCGCCCCCATCCCCCTTTCACTGCACGTAGATCATGCCGATCGCGGTTCCCTGAAGGGAATCGTCGTTCGACAGGTAGTCGGCGACGGTCCGCACCGGCAGGTACGGGGTCCGGCGGACCTTTATCCGGAGCTCGTAGGCGCCGGGCGAAAGCGCATGAGGGATCGGAACGGCGAAATCCTGCCGCACGGACTCCCCGGGAGGCCAGAGATCCGGCGCGGCTTCGCCGCTCCGCAGGCGAACCGTCCACGTGGCGCGGTGAAAAACGCCCTGCCTTCGCTCGACGAAGCGGCGATACTGCTTTCCGTACCACGCGCGATGCCTCTCCCCCGTCCGCGAGGCGCCGTCGAGGCGGATCGTTACCTCGAGCGGAAGTCCGTACGGGACGGCGCGACCCGCCTTCCAACAGAAATAGCCCGTGAGGGTGTCTATCGTGCGCAGCGTGAACCGGTCGATGACGGCGCGGGAGAGCACGATGCCGCTTCCGGCGTCGATCGGGTTGTCGATGAGGAGCCGGTCCTCGCCCGGAAGCGGTCCGCCGGCGCTCGCGATCTCCCCGGC
>DHHN01000007.1:0-3318 GCA_002403295.1 bacterium UBP1_UBA4771
AGCCCGCGGCGATATTCGCCGTCACCTGGATCATGCGCTGCTTGCTCTTGCGCAGGATCTGCGCGTCGCCGGAGCGGAACTCGAGAACGCCGACTTCCGAGAGGGGAACGGCGCTCGAACGAGCCGGCATGGGCATATCCTGAATGAACGCCGGATCGCGGCGGTCCGCCTCGGCGTACTTGACCTTGACCTCGTACTCCTCGCCGGCCTCACGGTAGACGCCGGCGTCGATCCCCTCGTACGCCGCCCGCATGATGGAACCCATCGCGGCCGCCGTGAGCCCCTGATCCGCGAGCTGGTGGCGCCGGGGCCGCACGGCGATCTCGGGCTTTCCCGCCTCGCGGCTCGTCTGGATCTCGACGAGTCCGGGTACCCGCTGGAAAACGGCGTAGATGGAGTCCGCGACCGTCTCGAGCGCCGCCTGATCGGACGAGAGCACCTCGATGACGAGGTCCGACTCGCCCCCGCCGGTGGCGCCTCCTTCCGTCGTGACCCTGATGTCGGCGTCCGGGGTTTCGGCGAGCTCGCTCCGCAGGATGTCGACGAACGCCGCCGCGTGCATCGAGCGCTTCGACCGGTCGACGAGCTGCGCCACGATATCGGCGTCCTCGACGCCGCGCTGCTGGCCGCCCGCCTTGACCATGACCCCCTCCACCTCGGGATGGGCGCGCAGGCGTTCCTCGATCCGAGCTGCGACTTCGCGCGTCCGGTCGAGGCTCGTGCCCGGCGGCAGCTCCATCGTTATGATCACCATGTTCTGATCGATGCGCGGCATGAACTCGCCGCCGACGAAGCCGAAGAGCGCGAGCGCTCCGGCGAATGTGAGCGCCGTCGCGATCACCGGCCACCTGCGCCGCGCGAGGAATCGCTCGAGCAGCGCGCGGTATCCGCGCGAGAGCGCCTCGTAGAAGGCGTCCCACCGCCGGCAGAGAAGGGCGAAGCGGCTCTCCCCGCATGCGTTGCGGTCCGAGGCCTGCGGCTTGATGAGACGCGCGGCGAGCATGGGGACGATCGTGTAGCTCACGACGAGCGAGAAGATCGTCGCATAGACGACCGTGAGACCGAACTGGATGAAGAAGCGCCCGATGATGCCGCTCATGAACGCGATCGGCGTGAAGACGACGATGTTGGTGAGGGTCGAGGCGGCGACCGCCACGGCGACCTCTGCCGTGCCCTTGATCGCGGCCTCCTCCGGCGTCATCCCGAGATGCACGAGCCGGCTGATGTTCTCGATGATGACGATCGCGTTCGTGACGAGCGTGCCGATCGAGATTCCGAGGGCGAGGAGCGACATCACGTTGAGCGTGAACCCCGATCGCTCCATGAGGAAGAACGTCGCGATAACCGATACGGGCATCGAGAGCGCCGCGACGACCGTCTGCTGCCAGTTGTGGAGAAAGACGAGAAGGAGGAGGGCGGTCAGCACGATTCCTATCATGACGTTCGTGAGCACGTCGCTCACCGAGGCGCGGACGAAGGGGGCGAAATCGCTCGTGATCGTGATCTCGATCTCCTCGTCGAGGACGGCCCGCAGCTCGTCGAGGGCGCGGTAGACATCGTCCGCGATGAGCACCGTGTTGCCGTCGGAGCGCTTGTTGATGGAGAGCCCGATGACGGCCTTGCCGTTGTACGTGGACGACTCGCGCAGCTCCTCGGTCGCGTCGACGACGTCGGCCACCTCGGAGAGGGGTATCGTCCCGCCGCCGCGCAGCGGCACGCGGAACGTCTCGATCTCGCGCGGCGTCGACACCTCGCCCATCATGCGCAGCGTGATCTCCTTCGGGCCGCGCGTGATGTGCCCGGCGGGGATGTTCACGTTTTCCGACATGATCGCGCCGGCGATCTCCATGACCGTCAGGTCGTAGGCGCGGAGTCGCGCGGGGGACACCTCGACGCGGATCTCGCGCTGCCGCTTGCCCGTGATGTCCACCGCGGCGACGCCGTTGATGCGGCTCAGGCGCTCGCGGATGACCTTGTCGGCCACCTGATAGATCTCCTCGAGGGGCCGCGGCGCCGAAACGGCGATCTCGATGATCGGATAGGCGCTGAAGTCGAACTTCGATATGGCCGACTTCTCGGCGTTCTCGGGGAGCGTGTATTGAATCGCGTCGACCTTGTCCTTGACGTCGATCGCGTCGAGGTCGACGTCCGTCTCGAGCTCGAACTCGATGAAGACCTGCGAGAGGTTCTCCTGCGAGACCGAGGTGAGAGTCTTCACGTTCGCGATCGTCGAGACCGCGTCCTCGATCTTTTTCGTTACCTGCGTTTCGACCTCTCCCGGCGATGCGCCGGGATAGATCGTCGTCACGATGACGAACGGAAACTCGATGTTCGGCATGAGCTCGATCGGCATCCTGCGGTACGAATAGACGCCGAGCACCATGAACGCGAAGATGATCATCGTCGTGAGAACGGGTCGCCTGACGAAGATGCGCATGAGGTTCATCGGGCGGCCTCCCCGCCCCGGACGATCTTTACACGCTCGCCGTTCTCGAGGCCGCTCTGGCCGAAGACCACGATCCGGTCCCCGACGCTCACGCCGGAGCGGATCTCGACCGCGTCCGTCGTCATGAGACCGCGCTCGACGTCGCGCCGCTGGGCGATCAACCGTCCGTCGCCGGTCTCCTTGACCGCGAAAACGCTCCAGACGCCGCCGCGCTCGACGAGACAGTTCATCGGTATCACGACGACGCCCCGGCGTGAGGCGGACAGCACGTCGAAGGAGAGCAGAATGCCCGGCATGAGCTTGCCGTCCGCGTTCGAAAAGACCGCCTCGCCGCGGACGAGCCGGCTTTTCGCGTCGGCCGCGAGATCGAGCTTCGAGAGCGCGCCCGTGCCCGCGTCACCGTTCATGACCGAGCGCCAGACCGCCTTCTGGCCCCTCCTGAGGGCCATGGCCTGACGGCTGCCGGCCTCGAACGAGACCCGAACCGAATCGGTCCGCGCGATCCACATGAGCGGCGAGTACGCGGGGGCCATCTCCCCCTCCCTGATGAGCACGCTCGTGACGACGCCCGCGTGCGTCGCGGCGAGCTGCGTGCTCCCCGCGGCGTTCCCGAGATCGGTTTTCGCGACCCCGAGGGCGAGCTCCGCCTTTTCGAGCGCCTGTTTCGAGACCGCCCCCTCCGCGTACAGATTGCGCATCCGCTCGAGGTCGGCGAGCGCATCCTGATACACGGCGAGCGACCGGTCGTACGAATAGAGCATCGGGTTCGTCGCGGTCGTCTCGAGGCGAATGAGAACGTCGCCGGGCTTTACGCGGTCTCCCTCTTTCTTCAGCACGTCGATCACGGTGATGGAGTTCGTCGAAACGACCGG
>DHHN01000007.1:3467-5938 GCA_002403295.1 bacterium UBP1_UBA4771
CGTCCCCGCTTCTTTTCACCGGACTGTGCCATCTTCCGACTCCTTTTCGTGTGTGCCGTCGATCGTCTTGAATGCGTCGCTTCCCACGGCGAGCTCGAGATAGGCCTGCGCAATGCGGGATGAATACCGCGCCTCGGCGAGCTGCACCCGCGCGGCCGTGAGCGCAAGCTCGGCGTCGAGCCGCTCGAGCGGCGTTGCGAGGCCGTTCGAGAGCCGGACGAGCGCGATCCGGTAGGTCTCCTCGGCGAGCTTCACCGATTCCTCGCGACCCTCGAGCGCGGCGAGCGCGTTCTCGAGATTGAGGTGCGACTGCCGCACCGCGAGCTCCCTGTCGCGCGCCGTCCGCTCGAGTTCGAGCTCGGCCGATCGCAGATCGGCCTCGGCCCTGTGTATCCCGCCCTTCGCGCTGAATCCGTCGAATATCGGCACCTGCAATCCGATCTGCACGGCCGCCGACTTGGCGACGAGATCCTGCGGCGGGAGCCAGTCGTTGGACCACTGCGTCTGGACGGCGTAATACCCGCTGAGCTGCAGCATGGGATAGCGGGCCGCCTTGGCGATCCGCAGAAACTGGCTCCGCGCTCCGACGGCGTGCTCGAGCGCCCGGAGTTCCGCGCTTCCACCGCGCATCGCCGCGATGGAGACCTCCACCGGCTCGGGATGCCCCGGCGCCGCGAGCGTATCGATGAGAGCGAGCTCCGTCGCGGCGTCGAGTCCGCAACGCCGTTTGAGCGCGAGCAGGGCCTGCTCGCGGGCGTTCCTCGCCCGCACGAGCGGCGCCTCGCGGTTCGAGAGCTCGACCTCGGCGCGCATCCGGTCGTAGGCGCTCACGGCGCCCTGCTCGAAGCCGGACCGGGCGATGCGGGCGGCTTCCGCCGCCGCCTCGTGCGCCTTTTCCTCTATGCGGAGGGCCTCGGAGGCCAGAACCGCGCCGTAGTATGAGTTCTTCACGGCGAAGCGAACGTAATCGACTGCCGCGCGCTCCTGCCACCTGAACGAGGCGAGATATTCCTTGGCCGCCTTGAGCCCGGCGGAGACGCGGCCCGCGGCCCAGAGGACCTGCGACACCGACAGCGCGCCCGTGAAGTCGTTGTCTTCGCCGATCTCGATCTTGACGGAGCCGGATCCGTTTTCGAAAAACTCTCCCGGCAGGAAAAAGGAAGGCCGGAGAAAATTGCGCCCGTACTGCCCCGAGAGCGTGAGCTGGGGGAAGGCGTTCGAACGAGCCTGCAGCACCTGCCCCTCGGCGCCCGCGACCGCCTGCGAGACCTGCAGCAGCGTCTCGTCGCTCGCCAGCGCGAGCTCGATCGCCCCGTCGAGACTGAGCCGAAGCTCTTCGGCCCGCGGGGCGGAAACACAGGCTCCGGCGAACAGGACAAGGAGCGTCCCCGCCGCTCCGGCCCGGATCGCCGCCCGTTTCCCGTGCCTTCCGCCGTGATTCAGCCTCATCGCCCTATTCCTTTCTCTCGAGCGCCGGCCGCGCCCGCAGCGGCTCGATGATGAGACGGTCCATGATCTCCGGAACGTCTTCGAACTTGCCGACGTCCCGGCGGTCGGCGAACAGGTGAAGCAGATCGTGGATCCCCCCGACGAACACGGCCGAGAGAATCGATGGATCCATGCGCCGGAGCTCTCCGCGTTCCATCGCCCGCGCGAGAAGCGATTCCGCCGTTTGCCTGTTGTGCTCGATCTCGCGCCGGATGGTGCCCTCGAGAAGCATCGGGCTCTCGTTGTGGTATATCATGAGAAAATCGAGATGCTCCTTGAAATGCTCTATCGCGGCGACGATCCGGCACCGGAGCTGGTCGAGCGGCGGATCGCCCGGGAGGCATGCCGCATCCCCCCGCCGGTGCATCTCGCCCATGTACTTCTCGAGGAGCGCCCGGTAAATCTCCTCCTTGCCGGCGAAGCACGAATAGAGCTTCCCGACGGACATGTCTGCTCGGTCGGCGATCTCCTTCATGCTCGTCTTCTGGTATCCCCGGCGGCCGAAGAGCTCGACGGCGGCGGAGAGTATGAGCTCCCGGCATCTTCGGCGCTCCCGCTCCCGGCGCGAAACACCGTTTTCGGCCGATTCAGATTGCATGCGAATCCCTCCGGAAGAGTTCACGAATCAACGTTCCGAACACGAAGAATATGCGTTCAGACCATCTTGCCCGCAAGCGGTATTCATGTGATTTCGGGAAAGAGGCGAACACGGCCGTGGAAAAATCGATACGCGCGAAGGCTCATCCCCGAATCATGGAAGGCGGCGGGATTCCATCCCGCCGCCCTCCAGCCAGGGGCGGCTTCGTCTGCGCCGAGAATCAACTCGAAGGCGACATGCTAAAGCTCCGCGAGCTTGCCGCTCTTATAGATGAACCTGTCTCCGCCGGTCTTCGGGAGCCCGAGCGGCACCGTGCAGCCCGCGCTCTTCGCGGCCGCGGCGAAATCGAAGAACCGGGAGCAGGTTCCGTGCATCGGAAACACGA
>DHHN01000194.1:0-2893 GCA_002403295.1 bacterium UBP1_UBA4771
CGACGAACCACGACACGACGACGACGCCCCGCTGCCGCTTCTCCCATGAAAAGCCCTCCGCCATCTTCGGAACCGTTCCGAGCACCGGCACCTTGAGCTCGCGCTCCACCTCGTCGATCGATCGGAACGAGTCGTCGAGGTATTCCGTGATGAGGATCGCCCCGATGCCGCAGGCGGCGCCGAAAAGAACGGCGAGCAGGATGATCTTTATCGGATCCGGCTTCACCGGCTCGATCGGTTTCTCGGCTCGCTCGATGATCGTCATGCTGAGACCGAGATTCGTCGATTGAACCGCCTCGGTGACGCGCGCGGAGGTCTTCGAATCGAGAAACGCCTTGTAGATCGCCCGATTCGTCTCGACCTCCTGCGCGAGGCGGCTGGATTCGCGCTCGAGGGCGGGCCGGCGTTCGTAGCTGTTGGAATACTGGTCGAGATACCCGCGGAGCTTCCGGTCGACCGATGCATAATAGTCGTTGAGCGACCGCTGGTAGTAATACTCGATGATGAGCGGGTGGATGTCCGGCGAGATGGCTCCGTACTCGACCTGCACGAGTTCGGTGATGCGGTTGCGAAGCGCCGCCGTCGCGTCGTCGAACTGCGCGACGGGCATCTCCGCCTGGCTGCTTCCGGTGAGATCGCGCAGGAGCTTCTCCTCCCCGTACCCGACGAGCCTGTTCTCGATGGCGCGGATCGATTCGTCGCCGGTGATGCGGTCCGAGGTCGGCACGAGGCTCGTGAGCCCGAGAAGCCTCTCGCGCACCCGGCGGAAGGCGATGTCGCTGCGATCGGCGTTCGCCTTCACCGTTTGCTTGAGGGCCTGGGCGTAGTGAATGTTCGTCTCGTTCACCGGATTGTTCGCCACCTCCGCCGACGCGAGCTCGCGCCTCACGCGCGAGAGCTCCTTTTCGGAGGCGTCGAGCTTGTCCTTGTAAATGGCGAGCTGTTCGTCGCTGAACGCCCCCGCCTGCCGCACTCCCTGGATCTGATCCTGTCTCGTGACCTCGATGAACTTCTCGGCGACCTTCCCGGCGAGAACGAAGGCCGTCGCCGGATCGGTGTCGTAGACGCCGACGGTGAAGAATCCGCCCGTGGGATTCTGCACCTCGATCTTTTTCTTGAGCGTGGCGACGAGGCGACGCATGACGAGCTCGTCGAGCGGAATGTCCCCTCGGCTCTTCGACTCGACCGTCGCCATGTAGCGCTGCACGTCCGACGAACGCTGTATCCCGAGATCCTCGATGACGAGCCGCAGAAAATCGTTGCTCTTCAGTCTCGTTTCGATCATGGCCCGGTATCGCTGNNCGAGGATGTTCTTGTCCTCGATGGCGATCATCGTGCGCGATTCGTAGATCGGGGTCAGGCGCCGCGCGCCCGTGACGGCGATCGCCGTCGAAAGAACGAGCGGAACGACGAGGTAGAACTTCTTCCGCCAGAACACCTTCCAATAGGCGTGCAGGTTGATCCTGCTCGGCTCGGCCTCGGGAACCACTTTCCTTACCTGATCCACGGCTGCACCCTATCTTTGCGCGATAATGATGGCGGTCACGGTGGCCGCGGTCGTGATGACACCGACGATGAAAGCCGGATTCGAAATTATGGAACGGAGCGAGCTCTTGCGGGGCACGCTCACCGTGTCCCCCGACAGCACCAGCGGGTTGTGGCGTGCGTCGCCCGTCCTGAGGTAGCGTTCCACGTCGTACCGCGTCGTCTGCGTGCCACCCCGGGACAGCCGGCGGATGATCGTAACCTTGCCGAGCGACGCCTGTTCGGTCCATCCTCCCGCCGCGAGCAGCGCGTCGACGAGGCGTTTGTCCCCGCTGAGGGTGTACGGGGCGGGATTCGGAACGGCGCCGACGACCGTCACGGCTCCCGTGCTCGCGAGCGCCGCCGCGCCTCGCTCCGGCACGATGACCGTATCCCCGGGCCGCAGCGGCGGCAGAGTCGAAAGGTCGCCGAGATCGAGCGCCCGCTGCACGTTGATGTATGTCGTCGTCGTGCTGTCCCCGGAAACGCGTATGAGCCGGACCGCGTCGAGGGACGCCGCCAGGGTCGTGCCGCCGGCCTCCCGGATCGCGTCCCAGATATTGGCTGCGACCGCGATATCGTACTTGTCCGGCCGCGAGACCTGGCCCTGCACGTAGATATACGTCCGCGCCTCCGCGCCGACGAGCGTCAGCGAGATCGACTGAACGCTCGGATAGAGCTCCTGGAGCGCCCGCAGCAAGACACCGCGCGCTTCTTCGATCGTGAAACCCTCGATCCTGATCTGTCCGACGATCGGCAGGCTCACCATCCCGCGCGCGTCGACATCGAGAAGTCTGCCGAGATCGTCGCGCTGCGGCACCGCGAGCTGAACCGCGTCGCCCGGACGGATCCGGACCTCCTGCGCCCCCGCCCCGGCCGCCGCGAGCAGCGACAACGCGAGGCACGCCATGCATACGAGGACTCTTGGAATATTCACGGAAGCCTCCATGGTTCGCCCGATCCGCGCGGATCGTACCCCGTCCGCGCGCGGCCTGTAAAGCAAAAACGGCCCCGCCGCTAGGCCGCGCGGTACCATGCGAGGGTTCTCCGCAGCCCCTCGGCGAACGGCACGCGGGCCTCGTAGCCGAGGAGACGGCGCGCCGCGGAAATGTCGGCGTGCGAGTGCTTCACGTCTCCCGGGCGCGGCGGCTCGTAGCGGGGCTCGACGGAGCTGCCCAATATCCCGCGCATCATCTCGAAGAGCCCGTTCAGGGTGTATCGCTCGCCGCACGCGACGTTGACGACGTCTCCCCGCGCTTCCCCGCAGAGCGAGGCGCGTATATTCGCGTCGACGACGTTTTCGATGAAGGTGAAGTCCCTGCTCTGCTCGCCGTCCCCGAAGATCGTCGGTTGCGTTCCCGCGATGAGG
>DHHN01000194.1:3057-3606 GCA_002403295.1 bacterium UBP1_UBA4771
GCCGCGTACACGAACCGCTTCACGCCGGCGCGGCGCGCCTCCTCGAGAACGACGAGCGTGCCGCGCAGATTGACGTCCGTGACGAGCACCGGGTCCTCGATGCTCCGCGGCACCGACGCGAGCGCCGCCTGATGGAGGACGTAGTCGACGCCGTCCATGGCGCGGCGCACGGCGTCCGCGTCTCGTATGTCCCCGCGGATGAACGTGACGGCGTCCCGAATGTGGGCGATGTTCTTCTCGTAGCCCGTCGAAAGGTCGTCGAACACGACGACCTCATCGCCGCGGGCCACGAGCGCCTCGGCGATGTTCGAACCGATGAATCCGGCTCCGCCGGTTACCAGGTACCGCGCCATGAATGCTCCCCGTGTTTCGTGTCGAATTCCGTTCGCGACGCCCCGGGCGAAGGCGCTCCACCGGCGCCCGCCGCTCCGCGCTCCCGCATACTATACTCCGCGCCGCATCCGGGCACAACAATCACGATGGCGGCGCTCCGCGCAGATCGCTGTAGCTCAGGATGCCGTTCTTGCCCCGGGACTTCGCGGCGTAGAG
>DHHN01000194.1:3612-4229 GCA_002403295.1 bacterium UBP1_UBA4771
CCGATGCTGCACGTGAGGAGGCCGGGGTGCCGCCCGTCGAACCGGAACCGCCAGACCGCCTTGAGGATCCGCTCGCCGAGACGGATCGCGCCGTCGAGGGTCGTCTGCGGCAGGAGCAGCGCGAACTCGTCGCCCCCGTACTTGGCGACGAGATCGATCTCGCGGCAGCTCTGCGTGATGACGCCGGCGATCTCGCGCAGCGCCCGGCTCCCCGACAGGTGCCCGTTGCGGTCGTTGTACTCCTTGAGATTGTCGACGTCGAGCATGAGATACGAAAAGGGATACCCGAATCGGCTCGCGCGTTTTATCTCGAGGTGGATCGACCTGATGAGAAACCGGTAGTTGTAGATCCCCGTGAGTCCGTCCGTGATCGACTCCATCTCGAGCTTCTTGTAGAGGAGGTAGTTCTCGAACGCGATCGCGGCGTGGTTCGCCATGACGGTCAGGAGGTGGATGTCCTCCTCGCTGAAGCGGCGACGCTGGGGATCGTTCATCGCGAGGATGATGCCGAAGAGCGCGTTCTTGGCCATGAGCGGCGCAGAGATGACCGTGCTCGCCGCTTCCTCGTCGCGCAGGAATTCGTTCGCCAGTATGGACAGATCGAGCGAGAATATCTT
>DHHN01000164.1:0-404 GCA_002403295.1 bacterium UBP1_UBA4771
GGCGCCGCGCACGAGGGGGCGCTGGGCGGTCCCGGAGGCACGACCGCCGTGCTCGGATCGGGTCTCGACGTGCTCTATCCTCCGGAGCACCGTCGTCTCGCGGAGCGCATCCTCGAATCGGGCTGCGTCGTCTCGGAGTTCCCTCTCGGCACGGAGCCTTTTCGCTACAACTTTCCCCGGAGGAATCGCATCCTGAGCGGCCTCTCGCTCGGCGTCGTCGTCGTCGAGGCCGCGCTCGAGAGCGGCGCCATGGGAACGGCGGGATGGGCCGCCGATCAGGGGCGCGAGGTCTTCGCGATCCCCGGGCCCATCGACGATCCTCGGAGTCGCGGCCCTCACAAGCTCATTCGCGACGGGGCGCATCTCGTCGAGTCGCCGAAGGAGGTCGCGGAGATTCTGATGGG
>DHHN01000164.1:457-3056 GCA_002403295.1 bacterium UBP1_UBA4771
GCGAAGACGAGCGCCGCGTGCTCGAGACGCTCTCCCTCGACCCGAAACATATTGATGAGCTCGTGCAATTCTGCCATATTTCTCCGGCGATTATCCTGCCGATCCTCCTCGATCTCGAGATGCGGGGCGTGATCGTATCGTGCGGGAGCGGCGCCTACGCGCTCGCCGCACCGGCCGGCTGAACACGCGGGAATACCGGTAATGGAGCAGGCGATACAATCCACCCCGCGCCCCTCGGTGCGCAAGACGGTATCCGTCGTCCGTTGCGCGGCCTACGATCCGGCCGAGATCCGCGACGCCCTCCGCCGCGTCCTCGAGCCGCTCGGCGGCATGGAAGCCTTCGTCCGGAGCGGCCAGCGCGTGCTCCTCAAGCCCAATCTCCTCTCCGCCAAGGATCCGAAGCGCGCGATCACGACGCACCCGAACCTCGTCGAGGCCGTCGTGGAGGAGGTGCGCCGCTGCGGCGCCACGCCCGTCGTCGGCGACAGCCCCGGAGGCGCGATCCGCGGCATCAAGCGCGTGTGGGCCAACACCGGCATGGAAGAGATGGCTCGTCGTGCCGGCGTGGAGCTCGTGAACTTCGAGGCCTCGGGTTCGCGCGCCGTCAAGTTCGGCTCGTACACCTTCTACGTCGCGAAGCCCGTCCTCGAGGCCGACGTCATCATCAACCTCCCGAAGCTCAAGACCCACTCGCTCACGCTCCTCACCTGCGCGGTGAAGAACATGTTCGGCGTGATGCCGGGATTCAGGAAGGGCGAGCAGCACAAGCTCTATCCGAAGCCGGAAGAGTTCGCGCGGATGCTCGTCCACCTCTACAAGCTCGTGACGCCGTCCCTCTCGATCGTGGACGCCGCGCTCGCGATGGAGGGGAACGGGCCGAGCTCGGGAACGCCGAAGTGGCTCGGGCTCCTCATGGCGGGGGAGGACGCGATCGCCGTCGACGCCGCGGCCGCGCGGCTCATCGGCTTTCCCGAGGGATTCGTCGACACGACGCGCATCGCGGCCGAGATGGGTCTCGGCGAGGGGCGCGTCGAAGAGCTGCATCTTGCGGGCGACGCCGCGGACGCGCGGGCGGAGGGATTTCTTCTCCCGTCGAACCGCGTGCACAAGCTCGTCCCGCGCCCGCTCGTGAAGCTCGTCGCGCCGTTCGTGTGGGTGAAACCGGTCATCGACCCCTCGAAGTGCATCGGATGCGGGTTCTGCGCCGAGAGCTGCCCGGTGAAGACGATACACAAGGACGGATCGGTCTATCGCATCGTCGACAAGCACTGCATCAAGTGTCTCTGCTGCCACGAGCTCTGCCCCGAGTCGAGCATCGAGATCAAGCTGAGCTGGCTCGCGAAGTTTTTCGCCTGACAGGGCGCGGGAGGGAAAGCGGCCGCGTCATGAGCCTCACGTGGAAACGGATTCGCCATCGCTTCGAGCTCGCGGGCGTGCGGTTTCTCATCGCGCTGCCGCGGCTGCTGCCGTTCCGCTGGGCCGTCAGGGCCGGCGGAACCTTCGGGCTCCTCGCCTTCGATCTCTTCCGCATCCGCCGGCGCGTGACCCTCGACAACCTCGATCGCGCCTTCGGCGAGACGCTCTCGCGGCGCGAGAAAACGCGCATCGGCCGGCGCTCGTACGTGAACTTCGCGAAATCGATGGTCGAGTTCGCCTCCCTCGGCCGCCTCTCGAAGGACGACCGCCGCCGGATCGTGCGATTCGAAGGGCTCGAGCACATCCGCCGCGCGATCGAGGAGGGGCACGGCGTCATCCTCCTCTCGGGGCATTTCGGGAGCTGGGAGCTTCTCGTCACTTCATTCATCGTGCACGATTTCGAGGTCGATTTGCTCGTCGGCGAGCAGACGAACTCGCTCGTGAACGACACGATAAACGATATCCGGCGCAAAACGGGGGCGGGCATCATCGAGCGCGGCATGGCGGCGCGCGGGGTATTCGAGGCGCTGAGAGAGAGACGCGTCGTGCCGCTCCTCGCCGATCAGGACGCGCGCAAGTTCGGCATATTCGTCGATTTCTTCGGGACGCCGGCGTCGACGCTCACGGGGCCGGCGCAATTCGCCGTGAGAACCGGATGTCCCATCGTCTGCAGCTTTATCGTGCGCCGCGCCGACGAGACGCACGACGCCTTCGTTCTTCCGCCGCTCTACGCGCGCGCGGGAGCGGAGCGGGAAGCCGAGATACGGCGTCTCACCGAGGAGTCGACGGCGATTCTCGAGGAGTACGTCCGGCGCCACCCCGACCACTACTTCTGGGCGCACCGCCGGTGGAAGACGAAACCGCGCTAGTTCTTCTTCTTCTCCAGGTCCTCGCCCGTGCCCGACTGAAAGCCGATCGAGCCGAGCGGATTGTTCCGCGGCGCTATGTTGATCTTGCCGAAGTTGTTTTCGAACTTGCCGATGGCGTCGGCGAGGGCGAGGTTGAGCGATTTCGCCGACTGCGGCGTCATGATGATGCGGGCATGCACCTTCGCCTTCGGGACGCCCGGCACGAGCCGCGCGAAATCGAGAACGAACTCCGCCGCGTTGTGCGCGGTGAGAACGAAGTTCGAGTAGATCCCTTCCGCCGCCTTCTCGTCGAGCTCGACCTGAATCTGCTGCTG
>DHHN01000166.1:0-1163 GCA_002403295.1 bacterium UBP1_UBA4771
GCCCTTGGAGATCCGGGCCGGGAGAGGCGGGAGGAGCTCGAAAGAATGTCCCGCGAGCTCCTCGAGCGAAGCGCCGAAAACCGCGAAACGGCGCTCGATCTCGCCTCGTCGTACGGCTGGCCGATGCTGGGCGTCACCCGCGACGGCAGGCTCTACGGCCTGCAGGGTCTCGAGCGGGGCTTTCCGTTCTACTACCTCTCCTTCAACAACACCGACGCCGCCATAACGACGCGCACCGACAGCGTCCAGCATTACGCCGGCGGCGGGAGCGGCTTCACCATCGGTCTCTGGGACGGGGACGCCCCGCGTACGACCCATCAGGAGCTCGCGGGGCGAATCGCCTGGGGGGATGTGAAAACCCTCATACCGGACGACCATGCCACCCATGTCGCCGGAACGATGATCGCCTCGGGGGTGCGGCCGCAGGCGCGAGGCATGGCGCCCGAGGCCACGATCAGGGCCTTCCAGTGGGACGACGATCTCGCGGAGATGGCGGCTGAGGCGGCGAAGGGGCTTCTCGTCTCGAACCACTCGTACGGTCTCATCAGGGGGTGGGTGAATTTCGGCAACTGGTATTGGTTCGGCGATACCGCCATCAGCGAGGTCGAGGACTACGGGTTCGGATTCTACAGCGCCTCGGCGCGGGCGCTCGACGAGATTCTCTACGCCGCGCCGAACTACCTCGTCGTGAGCTCGGCGGGCAACGACCGCAACGACAGCGTCCCCGCGGGCACGCCGCACTACTTCTACGACGCGCGGGCCGGCGCGTGGCGTCAGAGTACGAAGGTGCGCGACAACGACGGCGCCCCGCTCGGCTACGATTGCCTGCCGAACGGCTCGTCGCTCGCGAAGAACGCGCTCCTCGTCGGCGCCGTGAAGCCGGTCCTCTCCTACACGGGCCCCTCGTCGGTCGAGATGACCCCCTACTCGAGCTGGGGGCCGACCGACGACGGGAGGATCAAACCGGACATCTGCGGCGACGGCTGGGCCGTCTACTCAAGCACCTCCGCTTCCGACACGTCGTACGAGTATTACTACGGCACCTCGATGGCGTCGCCGAACGTCTGCGGCTCGCTCGGGCTGCTGCAGGACTACTACCGGGACACCCACCACGGCCTGCCGATGCGGGCCGCCACCCTCAAGGCGCTCGCCATCCATACGGC
>DHHN01000166.1:1273-1657 GCA_002403295.1 bacterium UBP1_UBA4771
CCGCGCTCAGGGTGACGATCGCGTGGACCGATCCGCCCGGGACGCCCCCGCCGCCGGCGCTCGATCCGCCGACCCGGATGCTCGTGAACGACCTCGATCTCCGCGTCGAAAAGGATGGGATCCCGTTCGAGCCGTGGACGCTCGATCCGTCGGATCCATCGGCGCCCGCCGCGCGGGGAGATAACGCCGTGGACAACGTCGAGCAGGTGCTCATCGAGAACCCGGAGGCGGGAATTTACGTCGTGCGGATCATGAACGACGGCGCGCTCGGGGGCGGGACGCAGGACTTCTCGCTCATCGTGTCCGGGGCGACGAGGACGAAGACCTGGCACGTGTACGCCGACGGTTCCGGCGACGCGCCGACGATCGCGGCCGCGATCGATT
>DHHN01000166.1:1688-7325 GCA_002403295.1 bacterium UBP1_UBA4771
GGCGCGCGGTACACGATCGTCGACGCGGAACGGCTCGGCCGCTGCTTCCTGATGCCCGAAGGAGCGGGCGCGGTCCGGCTCGAGGGGCTCACGCTGCGGAACGGCGCGGCCGAGGGGGCGGGCGACGCCGGCCGCGGCGGCGCGATTCTCTCGAGAAACGGGGAGGCCTCGATCGTCGGCTGCGTCGTCACGGGCGGACGCGCGGCGCGCGGCGGCGGTCTCTACGTCGAAAACGGGCTCTCCGAGCTCAAGCAGTGCGCGATACGGCGCAACGCGGCATCCGAGGCCGGCGGAGGAATTTTCGTCGACGGGGCCGATCTATCGATCGACCGCTGCGTCGTCGCGTGGAACACCTGCGCGGGCGACGGCGGCGGCGTCTATGTGAGCGGCTCGTCGCCGGATATCGCCGGCTGCTCGTTCGCGTACAACGCGGCCGGCGCGCGCGGGGGAAGCATCTATTTCACCGAAAGCTCATGGGCGACGGTGTCCCGTACGATCGTCGCCTTCACGCTCGGCGGCGAGGGCGTGTATCAGGACGGCTCCGGCGGCGGGATCCAGTTCAGTTGCTGCGATTTCTACGGCAACGCGAGCGGGGACGGGGGCGGCGCCGCGGCGATCCCGGCGGGAGACGGGGAGATCGTCTTTGCCGATCCGCAGTTCTGCGACGCCGCGCGCGACGATTTCGGCGTCGGCGACGGTTCGCCCTGCCGGCCCGAGGGGAACCCATGCGGCGAGCTCATCGGCGCCATCGGCGAGCGCTGCCACACGAAGACGACGTGGTACGTCATGGCGGACGGCTCGGGCGACGAGCCGACGATCGCGGCCGCGGTGAACCGGGCCTCGCCGGGGGATACGATCATGCTCGCAGCGGGCGTCTTCACGGGACCGGGCAACCGCGACATAAGCTTCGGCGGGAAGAATCTCGTCGTCCGTTCCGAGAGCGGTCCCGGAGAGACCGTCATCGACTGCGGCGCCTCGCGGGGAGAGCTCCATTACGGTTTCTACCTTCAGAACGGAGAGAGCTCCTCGTCGGCGATCGAGGGGCTCACGATCCGCCTCGCGATGCTCGGCGGCATCCGCTGCTTCGACGCGAGCCCCGTCATCCGCGACTGCGTCATCGACAGCTGCATCACGAATGGTTCGACGCATGGCGGCGCGATCTATCTTCTGCGGTCGAGCTCTCTCGTCGAGGGCTGCACGCTCACGAACAACAGGGCCAATCCGACGGGCGGCGGCGTCTATTGCAGGGAGTACACCGGGAGCATCGTGGATTGCACGATAACCGGAAACAGCGCCGTGCGCTACGGCGGCGGCATCGGCGTCGCGACGAGCTCGACCGCACGCATCGCGCGCTGCACCGTGAGCGGAAACACCGCTTCGGGCGATCACGGCGGCGGCATATACATCATGTCCGCGACCGCCGTGATAGACACCTGCGTGATGAGCGGCAACACGGGCGGCTTCGGCGGCGGTCTCTACAACGGCCTGAGCTCCTTCTGCACGATACGCCGATCGATCCTCGCCGGCAACCACGCCCGGCAGGGAGGCGGCGGCGCCTATACGAGCGCGAACATGACGATGGAGAACTGCACCGTGGCGGGCAACTCCGCGGCGCAATACGGCGGCGGCATCGAGAGCTTCAACGGCGCGCAGAACCCCATCAGCGGCTCGATCATCGCCTCGAATCTCAGCAATCAGGGGATCTACACGGTGAGCGGCGTTCAAGCCATATCGTGCAGCGACGTGTTCGGAAACGCGGGCGGCGATTACGGCGGGAGCACGCCGAACCAGACGGGACTCAACGGCAACTTCTCCGTCGATCCGGGCTTCTGCAACGCCGCGGCGCAGGACTACGCCCTGTACGACACCTCGGGCTGCGCGCCGGAGCGCAGCCCCTGCGGCACGCTCGTCGGCGCCGCCGGCGTGGGATGCCGCATCGCGCCGAATCTCGTCATCGACGCCGTGGACCTCGGCGGCGCGTCGGTGGAGGCGGGGCGGAGCATCGCCGCCAGGATCGTCGTGCGAAACGACGGCGTCGTCGACGCCGATACCTTCGCCGTCGATTTCTACGCCGCGCGGGAAACGGCGCCCGGCGCGGGCGATCGGGGAGAGCGGCGGATCGTCGTGCCCTCTCTCGCCGTCGGCGACACGGTCGTCTGGACGACGGAGGCTTTCGGGAGCGACACGATCGGCGCGTGGCGATGCTGGGTCGCCGCCGACCCCGACGGCAGGCTGGTCGAGACGAACGAGAGCGATAACGTGAGCGGTCCGCACGATGTGAGCTGGACGCCGCCCCGCGAGGGCGGCTGGCCGGTCGCGGCGGCGGGGGTCGTCGCGCCGCCGCTGCTCGTCGATCTCGACGGCGATCCCTCGACGCTCGAGGTGGTCGCCGGAGGCGCTGACGGGCTGCTCCGCGCATGGAGCGCCGGCGGCGGGCCGCTCGACGGATGGCCCGTCGCGCTCGGCGGCGCGGTGCGTTCGGCGGCCGCCGGGGGGGACATCGCGGGCGATTCGCGGAACGAGATCGTCGTCGGCTGCGACGACGGAAAGATCTACGCGTTCGATGCCGCCGGGCAGAAGCTCTGGGAGCGGATCGTTTCCGGGTCCGCGCCCGTTCTCTCGACTCCAGCGCTCGCCGACCTCGATGGCGACGGCAAGGCGGAGGTCCTCTGCGGCGCCGCGGGGTTGCTCCATGTCCTCTCGGGGACGGGGGATCCCTTCGCGGGCGGCTGGCCGCTCGATCTCGGGTCGGCGGAGGCCGGATCGCCCGCCGTGGGCGATGTCGATCTCGACGGCGATGCCGAAATCGCCATCGTGAGCTGGAGCGGCGGCGAGATCCCTCTGTCGAGGGTCCACCTGTTCAGCGCCGACGGCGCCCCGTTCGGACCCGCCTGGCCGGTCACGGTCGACACGCTCCTCGTTCCCGACGCCATGATAGGCGACGTCGCGGGCGATCATGGACGCCTCGAGATCGTCGCGGTCGGAACGAACGGCGCCGTGTACGCATGGAACTCGGACGGGAGCCCAAGCTTCCCCGCGCATCGCGTTTCCGGCTCGATAGAATCGTCTCCGGCTCTCGCCGACCTCGACGGCGATGGGTATCTCGACGTCGCGGTGGTCTCCCGGCGCTGGTTCCAGGAGGGCGAGGGCGGGTCGTGGGAGGGTTTCGCGAGCGCCGTCAGCGGGCGCGCCGGCGTTCTCTTTTCGGAGAGGATATCGCAGCGGCCGGACGACACGGGCGCCATTCCCGGACCGATCTGCATCGGAAAACCGAAGGACCTCTTCGCGGGCGATCCCGCAGGCGCCGTGCGCGCGCTTCTCATGGGCCTGTCCGTTTTCATGGCAGCGCCGATCGCGGCCTCGCCCGCTGCCGGCGACATGGACGGAGACGGGTGGATCGAGATAGTCGTCCCGACGAACGACGATTCGATGCGCTGCTACGAGCTTCGCACTCCCCGGGTCCCCGTCGAGGCCCTCTGGTGGCCTCTCGCGCGCAGGAGCGCGGCGCGAACGGGTTCCTACGGCTACGAGCCGGTGAGCGGCGCGGGCGAAGACCCCGCCGCCGCGGCGCCGCGCCTGACGGCCATTCGCTCCATCTACCCGAATCCGTTCAATCCATCAGCGAGGATCGTGTTCGACGTCGCGAAGCGGTCGCGCGTCACGATCAAGATTTACGACGCCGGCGGCCGCGAGGTGGCCGTGATCGCGACGGGCGATCTCGAGGCGGGCCGTCACGAAACGGTCTGGAACGGCAGAACGTCGTCGGGAGCCGCCGCGGCGTCGGGGGTCTATTTCTGCAGGCTCGCGGCGGGAGAGGCGCTCAGCACGAGGAAATTGATTCTCATGCGGTAATCATTCGTTGCAAGCGGAGTGTATTACAAAGATGGGGCGGCCGGACGGGTCGCCCCTTTTTAAGGTTGATCGCAGAGGTTAACCTATGATAGAATAATGCATTAGCATATCGATCTTCGGGGTGCCGGAGGCTCTCGCCGCCTCCCGTCAGAGCGATGGAGGTTCTTTGCAATGAAGAGGTTGCCGCTGTTTCTCATCTTGGCGTTTGTTGCGTCGTCTCTGGTTTTCGACCTCAGGGCGGAAGAGCCGGTGCTCGACGCGCTCGCCCGGGAGTTCGCCGCGAAGGCCGAGACCGAGCGCTCGCAGGCGTATCGTCTCGCCGCGGAAAAGGGCTGGCCGACGAGCGGCTTCGGCGAGGGGGGGAGCTATTTCGAGCTCCAGAAGCTCGTGAACGGCATTCCGCGCTTCTATACGACGTTCAACAGGAACGCCGCCATCTCGACGAGGGCCGACTCCGTGAACGCCCTCATCGGAGGCGGAAGCGGCTTCGTTCTTCGGATGTGGGACGGAGGGAGGCCCCGCACGACGCACCGCGAGTACGGCGGCCGGGTCGTATGGGCCGATGCCGCGTCGGGCACGATCGCCGGGCACGCGACGCACGTTGCGGGGACGCTCGTGGCAAGCGGCGTGCGCGCCGACGCGAAGGGCATGTCGTACGCGGCGACCGTGCGCGCGTTCGAGTGGAACAGCGACGCCTCGGAAATGGCGAGCGAGGCCGCGGCGGGAGCGAACCTCTCGAACCATTCCTATGGATTCATCGCGGGCTGGTACTACAGCACCTCGAACAGTTACTGGTACTGGTACGGCGACACGGCGATAAGCGAGGTCGAGGATTACAGCTTCGGTTTCTACGATTCCAACGCACAGATGTACGATCAGATCGCCGTCAACGCGCCGAACTACCTCATCGTCGTCTCGTCGTCGAACGACCGCGACGACGCCGGACCGGCCCCCGGAACAAAGCATTACTACTATGACACACGCTACGGCGCCTGGCGGTTCAGCACGAAGACGCGAAACCCGGACGGCACCCCCCTCAACTACGACTGCATCCCGTTCGGCTTCCAGATATCGAAGAACACGCTCACCGTCGGCGCCGCGAACGACGTCCTCTCCTACGCGGGCCCCGCGTCGGTGACGCTCGCGGCGTTCAGCAGCACGGGGCCCTGCGACGACGGCAGGATCAAGCCCGACCTCGTGGGGAACGGCGTCGAGCTCATATCCTCCTATTCGACGACCGATTCGTCCTACGCGATCGCGAGCGGCACTTCGATGTCCTCGCCGAACGTGTGCGGATCGCTCGGCCTCGTCGCGGATTACTACCGGGATACGCACGGCGGCACGCCGCTCCGTTCGTCGACGCTCAAGGCGCTCGCGATCCATACGGCGCTCGAGGCGGGTCCCGCCGCGGGCCCCGATTATCAGTTCGGCTGGGGGCTCCTCAACACGCGGGCGCTCCACCGGCTTCTCGAGCGGGACAATGCCGACGAATCGAAGGGGCTCGTCGAGGAGCTCGCGCTCGCGAACGGCCAGACGCTCGAATACGGATACCGCGTGTCCGGCGCGCCGGCGGAGCTCAGGGTCACGATCTGCTGGACCGATCCGGCGGGCACGCCCCCCTCGCCCTCGCTCGATCCGTCGACCCGGATGCTCGTGAACGATCTCGATCTCAGGGTCGTCAAGGGGGCCGCCACGAACTATCCGTGGCGCCTCGATCGGACCAATCCCGCCGCAGCCGCGACGAAGAACGACAACAACGTCGACAACGTCGAGCAGGTCGTCGTC
>DHHN01000166.1:7404-7845 GCA_002403295.1 bacterium UBP1_UBA4771
CGGCGGTCTCCTACGCCGCCGACGGCGATTCCATCTACGTGCACCCGGGCGTGTATTACGAGGCGGGCATATCGATCGACAAGGCGCTCGTCATCACGAGCGCCGGCGGCGCCGCCGTCACGACGATCGACGGGAACGGTCTCGGGAGCGGCATCTTTACCTTCCCGTCCTCGACCAAGACGATCCGCGCGAGCGGATTCACCGTGATGAACGGCTCCGCCTCCATCATGGGCGGCGGCATGTGGATACAGAACTCGAACGTCACCGTGAGCGACTGCGTCTTCGAGGACTGCCATTCGGCGCATTACGGCGGCGGCGTCGGGATCAGCAACGCCTCTCCGTCGATAACGCGGTGCTCGTTCCTCGGCAACACGGCGCAGAACGACGGCGGGGGCCTCTATATTTCCAACTCGAGCGCCGCCGTCGATTCCTGCGTGTTTT
>DHHN01000166.1:7946-9584 GCA_002403295.1 bacterium UBP1_UBA4771
GCGATGCATCGTCTCCCACAGCGCCGCGGGCGAGGGGATCTACGGCGAGGCAACCGCCGTCGGCGCGTCTCTCGCCTGCTGCGACGTGTTCGGAAACGCCGCCGGCGACTACGGCGGATCCATTGCGGATCAAACCGGTGTCGGCGGCAACATTTCCGCCGAGCCGCTTTTCTGCGGCGCCGGCGGGTCGCCTCCCGACCTTTCGATCGCCTCTCTCTCCCCCTGCGCGCCGGCGCGGAGCCCGTGCGGAGAGCTCATCGGAGCGCTGCCCGTCGCGTGCGTCATCGGCCCCGACGTCGCGATAACGGGCGTTCTCTGGAGCGACACGGCGCCCGCGTTCGGCGACAGCGTCGCGGCCGCGGTGACGGTGAAGAATCTGGGCGTGCTTCCCGCGGTGAGGTTCTACGTCGATTACTACGCCGCGAGCGACACCCTGCCGCCCGACGGGACGATCGGCGACCGGCGTCTCTTCGTCGACAGCCTCGCCGCCGGGGATTCGCTCGTCTGGGCCGCGGGCTGGGAAAAGGCGACGGTGTTCGAAAAATGGATCTCCTGGTTCCGCGCCGACAACGGCGACTCGGTCCTCGAGACCGACGAGGCGAACAACGCGAGCGGTCCGCACGAGATCCTCTGGCGCTTCGCCGCTCAACCCGGCTGGCCCGTCGCCCTCGGCTTCGGTTTCCATGCTTCGCCCGCGATCGCGAACCTCGACGACGACGCCTCCACGCTCGAGATCGTGATCGGCGGCGACGACGGCGCGGTGCATGTCCTCGCGATCGACGGCTCGGAGCTTCCGGGCTGGCCCGCGATGACGGGAGACACCCTGTTCTCGTCCCCGGCCGTCGCCGACGTGACCGGCGACTATCGCCGGGAAGTCGTGATCGGCGGGAGGGACGGAAAGATGTACGTCTTCGACCGGCATGGCGTGAAGCTCTGGGACTACGATACGGGAAGCCCCATCCTCACGACGCCCGCCCTTGTCGATCTCGACGGCGATGGAAAGTGCGAGGTGATCTGCGGGGCGGGATCGAGCCTCATCGCTCTCGGCGGCGACGGCGCCCCGTACGGCGGCTCGTGGCCGGTCACGACGGCCTCGGGGGCATTCACCTCTCCCGCGGTCGGGGACGTCGACGGCGACGGCGCCCCCGAGATCGCGGCGATCGCATACGGCACGCCCGACGCCTTCTCGTCGCGGGTCTATCTTCTCAACGCGGACGGCACGCCGTACGGCGCCGCATGGCCCGCAACGGTCGACACGATCGTCACGGCCGATCCGGTGCTCGGGGACGTCGTCGATCCGTCCGGCGATCTCGAGATCGTCGCGGGAGGGCTCGACGGCCGCGTGTACGTCTGGAAGACCGACGGCACGCTCTGGTCATCGCCGCCGAAGGCGCCGGGCGCGATCGAATCGTCGCCGGCGCTCGCGAATCTGGACGCCGATCCCAACCTCGAGATCGTCGTCGCGTCGCGGACTGCCGCCGGGACCGCCCTGACGGCGATCGACCATACGGGCGCCGTCATGTCCGGATGGCCGCAGGAGTGGGCCGCGGCGGGATCGTTCGTTCCCTCTCCCGTCGTGATCGGCGGCCGGGTCGAAGCCGTCGTGGGAGACGGCTCGCGGGCTCTTTACTCGCGCGA
>DHHN01000166.1:9591-9953 GCA_002403295.1 bacterium UBP1_UBA4771
GCGGGCGATATCGACGGCGACGGCGTCGTCGAGCTCGTCGTGGCGGCGGGAGCGCCCGGGTACGCGCTGCACGTCTTCAAGCTTCCGGCGGCCGATTACGCGAAGAGCGATCTTCCGTGGCCGATGTTCCGGCACGATCGCGCGAGGACCGGCTGTTTCGGGTCCTACGTGCCGACTCCCGTCGACGGCGGGCCCGGAGCCGCGCCGGCTCTCACGGCCATCGGGGCCGTCTATCCGAACCCCTTCAATCCGTCGACGCGGATAGCGTTCACCGTGGCGAAGCGGGCTCGGATCGAAATGGCGATTTACGATATCACCGGCCGCCGGATCGCCGTGCTCCTCGGCGAGGAGATGGAGCCCGG
>DHHN01000021.1 GCA_002403295.1 bacterium UBP1_UBA4771
CCGTGGCACGTGAAGTGCGACGCGGCGCTCCCCTGCGCGACGCAGAACGAAGTCGACGAGAACGACGCGAAGACGCTCGTGAAGAACGGGTGTATCTGCGTGTCGGAAGGCGCCAACATGCCGAGCACGCCGCAGGCGGTCGAGGTGTTCCTCGGCGCCAAGATCCTCTACGGCCCCGGCAAGGCCGCGAACGCGGGCGGCGTGTCGACGAGCGGGCTCGAGATGTCGCAGAACAGCCTGCGCCTCTCCTGGAGCCGCGAGGAAGTCGACCAGCGTCTGCACGGCATCATGAAGGCCATCCACGCCCAGTGCGTCGAGTACGGCAAGGACGGCGCCTTCATCAACTACGTGAACGGCGCGAACGTCGCCGGTTTCATCAAGGTCGCCGACTCCATGATCGACCAGGGCGTCGTCTGACGACCCGTTCCGGTCGGCGAGCGATGCGAACGGGCCCCCTCCCGGGGGCCCGTTTTCTTGCGGTTCCCCGGCCCGGCGGCCGGCGGGGAGGGACCCGCCGGCGGATGCGGCCCCCGGGGAGGGGACTGCCGGCGAGCTCCCCCGAACGGCGCGAAAAAACACCGCGCGAAGAATATTTTCGGTTGGAAAACCACGCGCCGCTTATTACAATTAAGCCTGATTCAATCCTCACAGACATCCGGGTGAGGCGCGTGGCGGAACTGCCTCGACAACAGGGCTTCGACGGCGCGGACAGGCTCCCGCGGAACGCGGGGAGGCGGCCGGAATGTACGACATTTTCAAAGCGACATCCGACGGGCTCGTCATCGTCAGCGAGTTCGAGAAAAACTGCTGGGTGCGCGTCTCGGGCCCGACGAGCGAGGAGATCGACCTGCTCAGCGACACCTTTGTCGTGCCGCCGGCGTTTCTCACCGATCCCCTCGACGTGGACGAGCGCGCGCGCATCGAGATCGAGGAAGACGTCACCCTGATCGTCATCCGCATTCCCTTCTTCGAGGGCGAGGACATCGACATCCCCTACACGACGATCCCGCTCGGCATCGTCCTCACCGGCGACAACATCATCACGGTGAGCGCCCGTCCCCTCGCGCATCTGCTCGACTTCGTCGACGGCAAGGTTCGAACATTCTCGCACGAGTCGCGCGCGCGGTTCCTGCTCCAGATCTTCTCGCGCACGGCGCTCCTCTACCTGCGATACCTCAAGGACATCAACAAACGGACCGACCAGATCGAGCGAGAGCTCCACAAATCGCTCAAGAACGAGGCGCTCATCAAGCTCCTCAATCTCGAGAAGAGCCTCGTGTACTTCACGACGTCGGTTCGCTCGAACGAGATCATGATGGAGCGGCTCGACAAGACGGGGCTGCGGATGAGCGAGGACGACCGCGACATGCTCGAGGACGTCATCATCGAGAACAAGCAGGCGATCGAAATGGCGAACATCTACAGCAACATCCTCAGCGGCATGATGGACGCCTTCGCCTCGGTCATCAACAACAACGTCAGCATCGTCATGAAGTTCCTCACCTCGGTCACGATCATCTTCATGATCCCCACCTTCGTCGCGAGCACGTACGGCATGAACGTCGCCCTGCCCTTTCAGCACTCGGGGCACGCGTTTCTCATCGTGACGGGCATATCCCTCCTCCTCTCGCTCACGGGCGTCTGGATCTTCTGGAAGAGGAGATGGTTCTAGTGCGGGCCCTCGCGGCCTCAGCGCTGGCAATCCTGATCCTCGCCCCGGCGGGCGCGTCGTCGCAGGCGTGGCTCGATCTCGAGACGGGCGTCGTCTTCAGCGTGCGCAACGACGTGCGGATTCCCGGGGTGGGGGGCACGAAGGTTTCCCTCGTGGACGATCTCGCGGCCGATCACGAGCCGTTCTTCCGGGCGCGGGTCGGCTACTCGTTCGCGAAGCGGCACCACCTTTCGCTCCTCATCGCGCAGCTCTCGCTCCCCGCGTCGGGAGATCCGCCGCGGGATCTCCAGTTCAACGGAGTTCTCTTTCCGGCGGAGACCCCCCTCAAGGCCGAGTACCGCTTCGACTCGTACCGCCTCACGTACCGCTACACGCTCGCCTCGCGCGAGCGCTTCGAGGCGGGGATCGGCGCGACCGGCAAGATCCGCGACGCCGAGATCAAGATCGAGAGCAAAACGGCGGGGGCCTCGAAGAAGAACACCGGCTTCGTGCCGCTCGTCAACTTTTTCGTCCGCTGGTCCTTCTCGCCCGATTTCTGGGCCGTGCTCGAGGGCGACGCTCTCGCCGCCCCGCAGGGACGGGCCGAGGACGTTCTCGTCGCCGTGCAGTACTGGCCCTCGGAGAGGTTCGGCTTCAAGGGGGGCTGGCGCTTCCTCGAGGGGGGCGCCGACAACGACGAAGTCTACAACTTCGCGTTCCTCAGCTACGCCGTCGTCGGATTCTACGCGAACTTCTAGGAGAACCCCGTCCGCCGCGCGTTCAGTTGTTCCCGACGAGCTTCCTGAATTCCTTCTCGGAAAGAATCGTCACGCCGAGCCGCCGGGCCTTCTCGAGCTTTGAGCCCGCCTCGACCCCGGCCACGACGTAACTCGTCTTGGCGCTCACGCTCGATGCGGCGCGGCCGCCGAGCGACTTCACGAGACGCTCGGCCTCGTCGCGCGAGAGCTCCTCGAGCGTTCCGGTGAAGACGAAGGTCTTGCCCGCGAGCGGGCGCGGGCCGGCGCGGCGCGGCGCCGGCAGCACGTCGACGCCCAGGGAGCGGAGCTCGGCGACGAGGGCGCGCGTCCGCTTCTCGGCGAAGAAGCCCGACACGCTCGAGGCGGCCTCGGGGCCGATTTCGTGTATCTCGAGAAGATCGTCCTCCGCCGCCTCCATGACGGCGTCGAGCGTGCCGTAATGCCCGGCGAGCAGCGAGGCGACGTGCTCGCCGACGTTCCGGATGCCGAGAGCGTAGAGGAAGCGCTCGAGGGGAACCTGCTTCGCCGCTCGGAGCGCGGAGACGAGATTCGCGGCGGATTTCTCGGCGAAGCCGTCGAGCTCGAGGAGAGCGGCCTCGTCGAGCCGGTAGAGATCCGCGATGCTCCGCACGAGACCCCGCTCGACCATCGCCGCCACGGTCTTCGCGCCGAGCCCGTCGACGTCGAGCGCGCCCTTCGAGGCGTAGTGCTCGATCCCCCGCCGCAGCTGCATCGGGCAGCTCGGCCCCCCGGTGCAAAAGTGATACGCGCCGTCCTCCGCCACGCGAGCGCCGCACACGGGGCACGCGTCGGGCATCCGAAACGCCCCCCGCCGCTTCTCGCCCTTTCGCGGAATGCGCTCGACGATGGCGGGGATCACGTCCCCCGCGCGCTCGATGCGGACGGTGTCGCCGACGCGGATGTCCTTTTTCGCCACCTCGCCCGCGTTGTGAAGCGTCGCGCGGCTCACGGTGACGCCGCCGACGTCCACCGGCCGGAGCAACGCCACGGGGGTGAGCTTGCCCGTGCGTCCGACCTGCACGACGATATCCTCGACGATCGTGATCTCCTTGCGGGCCTCGAACTTGAAGGCGATCGCCCAGCGCGGCGAGCGCGAGCGCACCCCGAGCCGCCCGCGCGCGGTCTTGTCGTCGATCTGAACGACGACGCCGTCGATCTCGAACGGGAGCGAGTCCCGCTTCACGGCGAGCGAGGCGTGAAACGCGATCGCCTCGTCGATCGCCCGGCAGGTCGTTCGGTGCGCGTCGACGAGGAGGCCCCACGACGAGAGGAGCTCGAGCTCGGCGCCGTGTGTCGCCGGCGCGTCGCCCCCCTCGATCGCCATGATCTCGTACGCGTAGAAAGCGAGCGGCCGCCCCGCCGTGATCCGCGAGTCGAGCTGGCGGAGAGAGCCGGCGGCGGCGTTCCGCGGATTGGCGAAGGCGGGCTGCTCGCGCTCGGTCATCCAGCGGTTGAGCTTCCGGAACGCCTCGAGCGGCATGATCGCCTCGCCTCGGATCGCGACCGTGCGCGGAAGCCGGGCGCCGCGAAGCCGGAGCGGCACGGTGCGTATCGTGCGGATGTTCGGCGTGACCTCCTCTCCCGTCGCGCCGTCGCCGCGCGTGGCGGCGCGCGCGAGCACCCCGTCCTCGTAGACGAGCTCGACCGAGAGACCGTCGAACTTGGGCTCGACGGCGTAGAGGACCTCGTCCGTTTCGAGCCCTTTCCTGACTCGCCGGTCGAACTCGCGGGCATCCGCCTCGTCCGTCACCGATTCGAGGCTCAGCATCGGCTTCACGTGGGGCACCTTCGGCAGATCGTCGCGGGGGGGGGCGCCGACCCTCCGGGTCGGCGAGTCCGGAGTCGCGAGATCGGGATACGCCGCCTCGAGCGCGGCGAGCTCCCGGAGAAGCCGGTCGTACTCGGCGTCCGATATCTCGGGGCGGTCGAGGACGTGGTACAGATGGTCGTGCCGCGAGATCTCCTCGCGGAGCTTCGCGACACGTTTTTTCGCGTCGGTGCGATTCATGAGTCTCGGGGCGGCGACGCCACGTTCGGCCGGGCGTCCTCGAGCCGCCGCTCCCAGGCTTCCGTGTTGAAGTTGAACCGTCGGGCGAGGCTCAGGAAGGCGGCCACGGCCCGCGCGCCCGCTTCGCGGCTTTTCGGGCTCCTGCCGCCGAGGCTCTCGATGAACGGCGCGATGCTCGTCTCGAGAATGGCGTACGTCCGGTTCTGGATGTCGCGGAAATTCGTTTCGATCCCCATCTCGTCGCTCAGGTTCACGAACTGCTCGAGCGCCGTCGCGGCCGGCGCCGTGAGCTCGCCGCCGAGCAGCTTCAGGCGCTCCATGATGAGCGCGGTGAAGGAGGCGGCCGCCGAGGAGGTGTCGATCGGAACGCCGTGCGCCGCGGCCTCCGAGACGATCCGGCGGATCCCCTCGAGGCCGGCGGGGTTCAGGGTTCGCTCCCAGCGCGCCACCTCTTCCACGAGCTGCTTGGTGAGGTGCGTCTCGGCGGGCACGAGGATCCCCGCCGGGGCGGCCACGCCGGCGTCGTTGAGGAGCCGGAGGAGACCCTTGCATTCGGCGAAGATCTGCCCGTAGAGCCGGTCCGTCGCTTCGAGCGTGCGCCGGGTGAGATGCCGCAGGATGCGCTCGCGGTCCTCGGGGAGAAAATCCCGCGCCGTGAGCCCCGGGCCGAAGTGCTCGGCGGCCGAGGCGACGAGCTTGTCCCGCGAGGCCTCGGCGGCGAGCTCGGCGAATTGCGCGACCGTCTCCCGGGCCGCCGCCTCGCCGGCGCTCTCCTTCACGTAGCAGGCGAACACCGCTTCGCCCTCGACATGGACGAGGTACTCGAAGAGGCGCCGCTCGAGCGTGTAGCGCGAGGTGAGCTCGAGCGAGCCCGCGCGGGCCGCGCCGCCGTCCATGCGGCGGAGGATCGATTCGAGGGGCCGCACCGGGTGCCCGTAGACGAGGCGGATCTCCTCGCCGGGCGTGAAATGCTCCGTGACGGCGTAGAGCGCCGCGATTGCTCGCGCGCCGAGCGCGGATTGTTTTCTCGCCGCCGCGAAGATCCCGGCCCCGGTGCCCGTGCCGGGAACGTTGCTCGCGGCGCGGGAGAGGTATTCGAGGAGCGTGCGCTCGAGGGCGGCGCGGCGGGCCGGCCCCGCGAGCTCGATCGCCCGGGCCGCGTAGCGCAGTATCTGCGTCGCCTCGAGCCCCGAGATGTCCGCGAAAAACCAGCCGCAGGAGGTGAACATGAGCTGGGCGTTGCGCTGGGATTCGAGGAGCGAGAGAGCGCGCGATATATCGGCCTCCGTGAGCTCGCGCGCCGCGCGGGCGCGGATGAAATCGCGCGCCGCGCCGGTCGTTCGCTCCTCGACGAGCTCGATGTAATCGTCGCGCGCGCGCCACGGATCGGCGAGAAGCGTCCGCGTCTCCTCCTCGTACGCCGCGGCGAGCGATTCGGCGAGCGCGTCGAGTCCCTCGCGAAGGGGCGCGCGCCATTTCTGGTTCCAGGATGAGGCGCCGCCGGTCGAGCAGCCGCAGTCTTCCTTCCAGCGGCCGACGCCGTGAAAGCACGACCATGAGGTCCCCTCGCCGTTCGGCCCGCTCTTGAGCTCGACCTCGAACGCGGGCTCGTGTCCGGCGAGGTAGGCGCCGAAGTTCGTCAACGCGAAGCCGTGGCGGGGACCCGACTCGCCGGCGAGGTAGGAGAGGGCCATGTCGGCGAACGGCTCGTGGTGCCCGTAGATCTCCCCGTCCGTCGCGATCACGACGAGGTCGTCGCCGCCGCGCTGGAACCCGAAGTCGATCGCCTCGGCGAAGCGGTCGCCGTTTCGCAGAAGGTGATTGAAGCTCACGTCCGTCGAGAGCG
>DHHN01000186.1:0-599 GCA_002403295.1 bacterium UBP1_UBA4771
TATACAAATGAAGATACCCATAGGGCGATACGGGAAAACCTCGGAAGATCGCCTCTCTACGCCGGCAGGATAAAGGGCGTGGGCCCGCGATACTGCCCGTCGATCGAGGACAAGGTGGTGCGCTTCGCGGACCGGGAACGCCACCAGCTTTTTCTCGAGCCGGAGGGGCTCGATTCGGACGAGATCTACGTGAACGGCCTTTCGACGAGTCTTCCGCGGGATGTCCAGGAGCGCATGATCCGTACGATCGCGGGGCTCGAGGGGGCGCGCATCGTCCGCTACGGGTACGCGATAGAGTACGATTACTATCCCCCCCACCAGATCTTTCCCACGCTGGAGTCCCGGATCGTGCGGGGGCTCTTTTTCGCCGGGCAGGTGAACGGCACATCGGGTTATGAGGAGGCGGCCGCGCAGGGGATCATGGCGGGGATCAACGCGGCCCTCTGCATCGAGGGACGCGCGCCCTTTACGCTCGGACGGCATCAGGGGTATATCGGAGTCCTCATCGACGATCTCGTCACGAAGGAGATCGACGAGCCGTATCGCATGTTCACCTCGCGCGCGGAGCACAGGCTTATCTTGAGGCAGGACAACGCGGA
>DHHN01000186.1:693-1878 GCA_002403295.1 bacterium UBP1_UBA4771
CCAACGGTCTCCGCGGCGGCCGGCCGGGGAAGAATCGGCGCGATCGAGATGCTGAAGCGGCCCGGCATTCGGCTTCGCGATCTCGGCCCGGGGCTGCCGCCGCAGGTCCGGGAGCTCGACGAGCGCGGGGTGGGTGCCCTCGAAATCGGAGTAAAATACGAGGGATACATCGCGCGGCAGAGGAAGTTCGTGGACCGGATGCTCGATCTCGATCGGATGCGGATACCCGAGGATTTCTCGTTCGAAATAGAGTCTCTGAGCGCCGAGGCAAGACTCAAGCTCTCGAAATTTCGGCCGCTTACCCTGGGCCAGGCATCGAGAATCTCGGGCGTGCGAAGCTCGGACATCTCCATACTCATGATTTTCCTCGGCAGGCGTGGTAAAATGGGCGGCGCTCCCGGGAAAGCGGCGGGCGGTCACCCGAAAACGGAATAGGGCGTTCCGGGGGTGGGCGTTTCACGTGAAACAACCTGCCCCCGGGGGGTTCGCCGGGAGATAAGGCAATGGAACATGAGCGGCCACCTGTCGATGAAGAGGTCCGTTCGGCCCTAGCCGCGAGCGGCATGGAGGATCTCGGCGGGGCGGAACGGCTCAAGCTGCGAGACTTTGTCGCCGAAGTATCCCTATGGGCCGGGAGGATTCACCTTGTCGGCAAGGCACGGCGGGCGGAGAATATCCGGATGCAGCTTCTCGATTCGCTTTTGCTTCTCGCGGCCGCGGAAAGGGCGGCCCCGGAAGCGTTCGAGGCGCCCGGGGCCAGGCTCGCGGATATAGGCTCGGGCGCGGGGTTTCCGGGGGTGGTCTGGAAGATCGCGAGGCCGCGGATCGAGGCGGTCTTCTTCGAGCGGAGGCGCAAGCCTCACATATTCCTCGAGCGCGCCATAGCGCTGCTCGATCTATCGGGCGCCAGGGCATCGGGCGAGGACGCCGCCGCGCATCCGGAGGCGGGATCGTTCGGCCTCGCGGTGTCGAAGGCGGCGGGGCGGCTCCGCGAGATGCTGCCGCTCGCGGAGATGCTTCTCGCGCCGGGCGGTCTCTACGTTACGATCAAGGGGGCTTCGTGGGAAAAGGAGTTGGGTCCGGCCGTTCCCGGCGCCATGAATTTCACGGGGGCGGTCGAGCTGCCTTTCGACCGGGGGCATGCGCTGTTTTTCAAGAGGCGGGGTGGAGGCTGAAGCGGCGCGG
>DHHN01000186.1:2020-2937 GCA_002403295.1 bacterium UBP1_UBA4771
AGGAGATTATGCGGCATAACCTATTGTATTATTTGCAGTTGTGCGCGTTGTCCACGGCGCTTCTCGCCATTTTCGGGTGCGAGGATACGGTCAGGTACAGCAACTCCGCGCCGGAGGAGCTGGCGATCAAAATGGAGAAGTGCTACGTCGCCGCCGGCGGAACGGTTCGGCTCGTGGGCACGGCGGTCGATGCGGACGAGGACGTGCTCACGTATCGTTGGAGCGCCACGGCCGGCAGCTTTCCGGCCGGGGCGGTGAACGATACGGTTTACTGGAAGGCTCCGGCGAGCCCCGGAACGGTCGTCATCACGCTCTCGGTCACAGACCAGATCGATACGAAGTCGATTCAGCAGTCGATAACGGTATGCGAGCTGCTGCCCGGTCAAGTGCTCGTCTCGAGGACCATAACGAACGCCGGGCACTTCTATATTACGAGATCCGATGCGCCGATGCGCATCGCGGGAGGCGTTACGCTCACGATCGAACCCGGGGTCACGATCTTCGTGGATCGGGGCCTCGGCGGGATCGAGTCGCGCGGGCGGATCCTCGCCGAGGGAACGCCGGCGCAGAAGATATCGATCAGGGGGAATTCCTGTTCGAGCGAGACGGCGCTCTGGCCGGGGATTCAGCTCCTCGACTTCGAAGCCGAAGGCGTCTTCCGCAATTGCGAGATCACGGGGGGCACGAACGGCATAACGGCGCGCGACGGGGCGCGTCTCGATGTCAAGGACTGCCAGATCTACAATCACAAGAACTTCGGCGTGAACGTGCTGTACGGCTCGACGGCGGCGATACGAAACTGTTCCATCTGGGATAACGGGCACGGCATCTACGTCGACGACGCCGCGGCCGTGGTGCGCCGCAGCTCGATACGCTACAGCCAGGGCGACGGCATCTTCTGCATGGCCTCGCAGGAC
>DHHN01000186.1:3154-3525 GCA_002403295.1 bacterium UBP1_UBA4771
GGCGGGCGCCGCGGCGGGGAGACCATGGGGAAGATAATCGCGATCGCGAACCAGAAGGGCGGCGTTGGAAAGACGACGACCGCGGTGAATCTCAGCGCGAGCATGGGCGCCGCGGAGAACCGCGTGCTTCTCGTCGACGCCGATCCTCAGGCGAACGCGTCGAGCGGATTCGGCGTACGCGCCGAAGACGGCGAAGACACGGTCTACGAGGTTCTCCTCGGCGAGGCGAGCGCCGCGGAGGCGATCCGGCAAGTGGATCTCGTGGATCTTCTGCCGTCGCACCAGCGGCTCACCGGCGCCGAGATCGAGCTCGTCTCTCAGATCGCGCGCGAGAGAAAGCTCAAGGACGCGCTCGCCGAGGTCGAGGATCG
>DHHN01000186.1:3642-4499 GCA_002403295.1 bacterium UBP1_UBA4771
CTTCTCACGATGTTCGACAAACGGCTCAACCTGTCGAACCAGGTCGCGCAGGAGGCGATCTCGTACTTCGGCGACAAGGTGTACGACACCGTCATCCCGAGAAACGTCCGGCTCAGCGAATGCCCGAGCTTCGGCCGGCCGATCATTCTCTACGACGTGCAGAGCGTCGGCGCGAAGAGCTACCTCAAGCTCGCCCGCGAGGTCATCGAGAAGCAGGGATCCGCCGAGAAGCCCGAGAAGGCGGCGGTGGTCGCC
Organism: bacterium UBP1_UBA4771; assembly: GCA_002403295.1. GTDB lineage: Bacteria > Krumholzibacteriota > Krumholzibacteriia > Krumholzibacteriales > Krumholzibacteriaceae > SSS58A. The sequence continues at coordinate 3,898 of DHHN01000186.1, forward strand.
GCCGGCGAGGACGCGGCCCGCGGAGGAAGGCGGCNNCGCGAGAGCGTCGCCGAGACCGAGCGCGTGAAGGATCTCGACGTCGAGCGGATCGATCCGAATCCCCACCAGCCGCGCGCGGCGTTCGACGACGCGCATCTGCGGGAGCTCGCCGAGTCGATCAAGCGCCACGGCGTTCTCCAGCCGGTCGTCGTTCGGCGGGCGGGGGATCGCTACGAGCTCGTTCTCGGCGAGCGGCGCCTGCGCGCCGCCAAGATGTGCGGCAAAACGGCGATCCCCGCGATCGTGCGGGACGTGGACGACGCCGAGTCGCTCAAGCAGGCGCTCATGGAGAATCTGCAGCGCGAGGATCTCAACGCGATCGAAGAGGCCCGCGGCTACGAGCTCCTGCGGAGCGAGTTCTCTCTCTCGGCGAAGGACATCGCCGACATGATCGGGAAGGATCGCAGCACCGTCGCGAACAGCCTGCGCATCCTCGGGCTGCCCGAGGCGGTGAAGGATCTCATCGTCGCCGGGCGTCTCACGGCCGGGCACGCGCGCGCGCTTCTTTCGATCGAGGGCGCCGAGGCGCAGATCGAGTGGGCGAAGCGGATCGTGAGCGAGAG
>DHHN01000186.1:4509-6831 GCA_002403295.1 bacterium UBP1_UBA4771
CGGGCGCGAAGCGCGATCCGGAGCTGCGCGCGGTCGAGGAGGCGCTCGAGATGCACCTCGGCTCGCGCGTGCGCGTCGCGAAGCGCGGCAAGGGCGGGCAGATCGCGATCGAATTCTACTCAATCGAGGATCTCGAGCGGATCCTCGAACGGCTCGGGATCAAGCTCCCGTTGTAGCCATGGTCAAAGGGAAATTCTCCGTCATCATCGTGCCGCACGATATCCGCAAGACGCGGACGTTCCGCGTTCCGTACGGCGTGTTCTACTCGATCCTCGCGCTGGCGGCGGTGGGCCTCGCCGTCGTGCTCTTCTTCGTCGCCACCTACGGGGTGATGCTCATACGGACGCGCGAGTTCCGCCTGTACAAGCTTCAGGTCGAGGAGCTCGCGAAGCGCCAGGAGCACATGGCCGAGCTCCAGCGAAACCTCGCCGAGCTTCGCGCGATGAACGTGCAGGTGCGCCACATGCTCGGGCTCGACCTCCCGGCGCGGGACAGCCTCGCGATCGCCGCGATCGCGCGGGCGAGCGGTGACGGGGCGCAGGATCTTCGCCGCGAGCAAGCGGCGATGATGCGCGCGATCCCGACCTTCTGGCCCGTGCGCGGATTCATAACGAAGCGCTTCGAGGGCCCCGGGAGCGCGGGGGCGCCGGCGCTCCACGGAGGGATCGACATCGCCGTCGAGCGTGGAACGCCCGTACGCGCGGCGGCGGCGGGCTACGTGGCGGAGGCCGGCTGGAGCGACGACTACGGCTATTTCGTGCAGATCGATCACGGATACAGCATAAAAACACTTTACGGACACGCCGACATGCTGGTAGTAGTTACGGGGGAGCGGGTGACGCAGGGGCAAACGATCGCCTACTCGGGAAACACGGGGAAGAGCACGGCGCCGCATCTCCATTTTCAGGTGATGCAGAACAACGTCCCCGTCGACCCGTTGAAATACCTTCTTCAGTGAGGTACACAATGCTCGGCGGCAGGAAAGAGACGAGGAAGGAGGATGCGGCAATGTTCGGGAAAGAGGGAGAGAGCATCGCAGGGGAGGGAAAGATGAACTCGATCATCGGCAAGGGCTGCAAGATCAACGGCACGGTCACGATCAGCGAGGGCACGATCCGCATCGACGGCGAGTTCGAGGGGAACATCATATGCCCCGACACGCTCGTCATCGGCAAGGACGGCCGCGTGAAGGCCGAGATCAAGGTGAAGAGCGCCGTCGTCGGCGGCACGGTCGTCGGCAACATCGACGCGAAGGAAAAGATCGAGCTCCAGGCCGGCTCGCGCCTCGAGGGCGACATCAAGACGAGCCGCCTCGTCATCGACGAGGGCGTCTTCTTCGAGGGCAACTGCAAGATGAGCCCCGAGGGAGCGCGTCCCGCGGGCGCCGGCATGGGAATGCCGGGCGCGGCGCCGAAGCCGCAGATGCCGGTTGGCGCCAAGTAGCGCCCCCCCCGGCGAACGACATATCGATATCGCGAAATATAGAGGGTGCCTCGCCGCGCGGGGCACCCTCGCGTTTTATCGGGCCGGATGCCGCGGTCGGCGCGAGGATGCTCGAGGCCTCGCACCTCGGCACGGTGTACGGCCGCAGAACAGCGGAAACAGCGAAGGCGCCGCCTGGGGCGCGGCGCCTTCGTCTCGAGGGGATCGCTGGTGGGGCGACCCGCTGCGGGGGGACCGGGCTTACTTCACCTTCACTTCGATCTCTTTCGGCTTCGCCTTCTCGACCTTCGGGATGGCGAGCCTGAGAACGCCGTCCTTGAACTCCGCCTCGATCATGTCGCGGTTCACGTTCTCGGGAAGCGTGAAGGTCCGGATGAACTGCCCGTAGAACCTCTCGGTGAGCCGGAAGTTCTGATCTTTCTTCTCTTCCTCGAGTTTGCGCTCGCCGCGGAGCGTGAGCATGTTTTCCTGAATCTCGATCTTGATGTCTTCCTTCTTCATGCCCGGCAGATCCGCGTGCAGCTCGTATCCGCCGTTCGCTTCGACGATGTCGACGCGCGGCGCCCAGCGGACCATGTCGATATCCTCGCCCCGCTTCTCGAGCCCGAAGAAGTTGTCGAACAGCATGTTCATCTCTTCCTGAAGCCCGAACATGTTCCGCACCGGATTCCATCTGACGATTGCCATGATCGGCACCTCCTTGTTCATAACGGTTACCATTTCCAGCATAGCCTTTCGCTTGTGAGAAATTGCAGAATGCGTGCCAGTCGCCTTTCCATTCACGAACGCATTGTCACATAATGAAATAGAGCTGCGCCCCCATGGCGCGCCAATTTTGCCGCGCATTATTAGCACGCCACAAAATGACAATAATGCAGG
>DHHN01000158.1:0-1978 GCA_002403295.1 bacterium UBP1_UBA4771
GGGGACGTGGGGAGACAGGGAGGGGAGGATGCTTCCGTTCCAGAAGGGTGTCATACGGATCGCGCGCGAGTCGGGGGTCCCGGTCGTTCCCGTTACGATCACGGGCAGCAACAGGGTGAACCCCCCTCGCACGAAGGAGATACATCCGGGCCCAATCAAGATGATCGTCCACCCGCCGATGGGGCCCGCGAGCTGGGAAGGCGTCTCCGACGAGGCGTGGCTCGAGACGCTGCGCGAGCGCATCGCTTCGGGGCTCCAGCACGGCGCAGCATCGGCCCCTATTTCACGTTCCTGAGCGGCATCCGCACGAGCATGAACCCCAGAATCGCGATGCAGACGAGGCTCAAGAGGTACGAGGGCGACTCGAACATGTGGAAGAGCTTGATCTCGGCGAAGGCGAGCCCGGCGAAGAGGAGCCCGAGGAGCGCCTCGCCCGCGATGAGCCCCGAGGAGAGGAGCACGCCGAGGTTCCCCATCTTTTCCCTCGCGGCGCCGTCCATCTTTCGCTTCTCGGCGAACCTGTCGAGGAGCCCCTTCATGAGGCCGCCCACGAAGATGGCGAACGAGGTGTCGATCGGCAGATACATCCCGACCGCGATGAGCATCGGGCTTTTCACCTGCATCATGATGAACGCGGCGCCCATGAGCATCCCCGTGATGATGAGGATGAACTCGGTCTTCGCCTCGACGATGCTGCGCGCGACGATGGCCATGAGGCTCGCCTGCGGGGCGGGGAGCTTTTCGCCGCCGAAGCCCGCGCGCGTGCCGAGGATGTCGTTCTGAAGCTCGGGGCGGATTCCCTTGATCTCGTCGAGCGTGTAGGTCGTCCCTTCGAGCGCGGGGTCCTGCCCCTTGTATTCGACCGTCGTGACACCGGTCCGCTCGAGGCGGTCGAGCTCGTTTCCGACCGCCTGCTTCACGTCGCCGAGATGAAGGAGCGAGAGGATGAGAAACATGACGACCGCCGCGGCCGTCACGCCGAAGATGTCCCCGACCTGCATCCGCCACGGCGTGCAGCCGAGGATGTGGCCGGCCTTGAGGTCCTGCATCATCTCTCCCGCCACCGACACGCTCGTGCAGGTGAAGGCGGCCACGCCGAGCACCGCCGCGATGGCGGCGACCCCCTTCATCCCGAGCGCCACCATGAGGAGCGCCGCCACGATGAGCACCGAGACCGTGAGACCGCTCGTGGGATTATTGCTCACGCCTATGATTCCCACGAGATAGCCCGAGACCGCCGCGAACACGAAACCGAGAAAGAGCATCACGACGGCCGCGACGGCCGCCGGCACGAGGCTCCCCGTGAAGTAGTTGAAGATGAAGAGCATGATCACCGAGATGACCCCGATAACGAGGAGCGACCAGCGGATGTTGATGTCCTTGTCGGTGCGGGAGAGCGCGGCCTCGTCCGAGGCGGATTTCTTCATGTAGGAGAAGGAGCGCGAGATCCCCGTGAAGAGGCTCTGCCGCATGCGGTAGAGCGTGTAGAAGGCGCCGACGAGCATCCCGCCGATCGCGATGTAGCGGACGTAGTTCTTCCAGACGTTGGTGAGCTCCAGGGTCCAGTTCGTCACGGCGCCGGGATCGTTGCGGTGCAGGAAGTAGGCGATGATCGGCGTGAGCAGCCCCCACGCGAGCACGCCCCCGCTGAAGTTGATGGCGCCGAGCCTCGGCCCGATGATGTAGCCGACGCCGAAATAGGCCGGGTTCATCCCCGGCGCGCGCAGCATTATCACGCCCTTCGAGAGCGAGACGATCTTCTGCCAGCCGGCCGCGATGAACTTGAACTCGACGAGCGCGCTGAAGAAGGCGCCGGCCCCCATGCCCATGAAGAGGAGGCGCGAGTTCTGCACGCCGGTCTGCCCCGACTTGTGAATCTCGGCGGCGGCGATCGATTCGGGGAAGGGGAGCTCCGCGTCCTCGACGAGCACGCGCCGGAGAATCGTCACGAACATGATGCCGAGGATGCCCGCGACGA
>DHHN01000158.1:2023-3644 GCA_002403295.1 bacterium UBP1_UBA4771
CCGCCGATCGAGCCCACCGTTCGCGCGGTGTTCTCCTCGAGCAGCGTGCCCTTCATCGCCTTGAGCACGGCCATGCCGATGACGGCGGTCGTGTAGGTGGCGGCGATCGTCATCCCGGCCTTGAGGCCGAGGTAGGCGTTCGCGGCCCCCATCACCATCGCCATGAGCACCCCGAGAAACACGGCACGGAACGTGAACTCGGCCATCTTCGTCTCGGCCGAAACGAACGGAACGAACTTCTTCTCATCAGCCATGATGACCAGCCTTCATGGTTCGAAGTGAAACGGAAGCCCTCGAAATACGCATGACGGGCGGGATGGTATAGGAACCGCAAGTGCCTGTCAAGATTGACGGGAGGGGCTAGAGCTCGATCGTCCACCTGCGGTCGCCGGGCGTGACCTTGGCCCCCTTGAAATCGATCGAGACCCCGCCCGCGTCGTACGTGAACGCGCCCGCGGCCGCGTCGATCTCGGGCTTGGCCGGGAGAGCCGTGATCGTCACCTTGGTCAGCCGGTACGTAGAATCCATGTACGATATACAGGGGGTGTTCCGCACGCGCACGGCGCCCTTGTCGTTCGCGGCCGAGAAAAAGACCTTGTGGAATATCTCCCCGCCGCCGAGGTTCTCCATCGCGAGGGGCTCGAACATGCGGACGCCAAGGGGGGTAGTCTCCGCGATGATCTCTATCGTGAGGCCGGGGGCGGCGTGGAAGGAGCTCACGAGCCGCTTCTTCTCGCCGTTCCACCCGGCGATCGCGGTCTCGGCGTCGGAGCGGAGCTTCTCGAGCTCGTCCGCGCCGAATCCGGCGGAGGTTTCGACGCCGGCGACCGCGGCGGCGAGGAGCTCCTCCGGATACTGCGCCTCGCCCGACTCCATCCTTTCTTTCCAACGCGTGTCGAGCCGATCGAGCAGAAAGGAGATGAGCCTCCCCTCGACGTACCCCAAGTCCCGAACGCCCGAAGGCGCGATGCCGCTCGTCGCGGCGAGGAGCCAGAGCGGGTCGTTGCCTCGGGCGAGCGTCTCGATGTACTCCGAGATCCCCTCGAAGCGCTGGAGCTCCATCTCGTAGCCCGCGATCTGTTCGCCGAGCGGCTCGAGGCGCCGTGCTCTATATTTCAGTCCCTCTTTCGCCCAGCCGGCCGCGGTTTTGTCGTCGCTCGAGGCCACCGCCCGCCTGAAGGCTTCCTTTTCGACGTTGCGCAGATAGAGCGACTCGGCCGTCTCGAGCGGGTAGACGAGCAGAAACGCGTCGTTCGGCCGCCAGCTCGGGTGCTTCGCCGCCTGAAAGACGTGGAACTGCTCATGAATGACGATGCCGGCGAGATCCCGCGTCGAGTATCTCTCTCCGAGGCGCGATCTCTCTCTCAGAACGCTCGTCGCCGTCATGACGTCGCCCAGTCGCGTTCGCCCGTTCCTCGATACAGCCGGATGCTGTCCGGCGAAGCGGTGCACGCCGGGTTTCCCCTCGACCGGCTCGAACCCCTCCGGCGGCGAGGGGTGGTCGAAGAGATAGGTGCTCGCGCTGTCGAAGATCGCCGTCGGCACCGTTCGGGGATCGAAGCCGGGCCAGTACGGAATGGAGCTCAGCCGCTCGATCTCGCCCCGGATCTCGAAAACGCCG
>DHHN01000161.1:0-4342 GCA_002403295.1 bacterium UBP1_UBA4771
CTCTCCTGGGTGTCCTTCTCGAAGCGCAGCTTCGCCTGGTACCATTCGTCCTTCGCCTCGAGGATCGCCGCCTTCTTCTGCGTCTCCGCCTCGCGTTGGGCCTCCGAAATGATGTTCTCGGCGAGCTTCCGCGTGTGCTTCAGGTGATTCTCCGAAACCTTCTTGTTCAAGAACCAGCCGAGGATACTGCCGGCAATGAGAATGATGATCCCGACCGGAATGATGACGAATAGTTGTCCCAGTTCCATTTTGTCCGCCCGGATCGACGCCGGGCTCCTCACCTCCGCGCATAGAGAGCGTGACCGTCCGCTGCATGGTAACGCGTTGAAATATAGTAGATTACTATCCAGTTGCGGGAGATGCCGGGGAGGCGTTATTTAAAATTCCCCACGCTGTGCCGTGTGGCGAAGCACCTTTTGAAGCCCTTCCGGCAAGGTGGATGTCCGCACGACCGCTTCAGCGATCCCGGCGTCGCCGGGCACGGCATCGACGGCCGAATATAAGACTTCCGGGCTCAAGGTGTTGGCTCAATAATTCACTTCTCCATCACGTACACGGTAGGGAATTCATCCGTCAATCCGCGTTCTGTCGCGCTATTCCCCGCATGTTGCCTCGCCAACACCCGTTCGCGGGGAGAATTCACCGCTCAACGTCGATCTCGGTGTCGAGAAGCTCGCCCAGCCGTGCGGCCCTTCCTTCGAACTCGGCCCGGGCGCGATCCCGTTCGTCGCGCTCCTGGTAGAGCTCGTCCGTGATATTGAGAGCAGCCAATATGGCGATGCGCGATTGCGACATGATGCCGCTCGAATGGGCTATTTCCCTCATCTTCTTGTCGACATACCCAGCTATCTTCTGTATATACTGGGGGTTGCCGACCCCTTTGATCTTGTACTCCTGACCAAAAATTTCCACTTTTTCAGTGCTCTTTTCGGTCATGCGGCAACCTTCCCGGATCAACATAGAACGGATTCGACCTCCCCGCCCCTCTATCCGCCTCCGCTGCCGGCGTGCTCAGACGTCGATCTGATCCAGCTTCGCCAGCATCTCCTCGACTTTACCTTTTATCTCCTCTCTCGTTTTTTCGAAATCTCCTGTGCGCTGCCTTTCGGCACGCACGTTTTCGATTTCCGTTAACAACTCCTCGTTCTTAATATACAACGATTCGATTTTTTCTTTCAACTCTTTATTGTCGCGTTCGAGGGCCGATTTCTCGGCCTTGAGCCGGGCGATATGCTCGGCCGCCTTGTTGATTTTCTCCTCGAGGGCGTCCAGGTTGATGATCCCGCCGTGAGCCATGCCCGCCTCCTCCTCTATTCCGTCCGCAGGGCCGCGCCGAACTCGCGCTGGAGCGTCGCGAGGACGCGCTGCACCTCGCGGTCGACCGCCATGCTTTCGAGCGTTCCGTCCGGGGAACGAAAACTCAACCTGAAGGTGAAGCTCCGTTTCCCCTCGCCGAGGTGGCCGCCACGATAGTAATCGAATATCCGCAGCGAATCAAGGAAATGCGCCTCGGCGGCGATGGCCTCCCGGATTTCGGCGAAACGAACCCTGTCGTCCACGACGATGCAGAGATCGCGTTTCACGGCCGGATAGGGGCTCACCGGGCTCATGACGGGCCACTGCGCCCCGGCCGGCAGCTCGCCGACGAGGAGATCGAAGCAGAAAACGGGGCCCTCGACGTCGAAGGCGTCGAGAACCGGCTTCGCGAGAGCGAGCGCCTCGGCGAACGGCTTCCCCCCGCGGAGCCATCTGATGCCCCGTCCCGACGCTCCCGCGGTCTCCGACGCCGAAACGCTCCCGCCGAGCCCGAAGAGCTCGAAGAGCGTTTCGGCCTCGCCCTTGGCGTCGAAGAAATCGCTTCGCCGCTGCCGCTGCACCCACTGGAGCGGCTCGGCCTGGCGCGCCAGCAGCGCCGTGCAGCGTAGATCCTCACGCGGCAATCCGGCCCCGCCCGGCGCGGGGATGAACACCTTGCCGATCTCGAAGATCCGAATCTCCTCCGCCTCGGCCGGCGTATTTCTCCGCAGGACGTCGAGAAGCCCCGGGATGAGACTCGTCCGCATCGCCGACTGCGCCTCCGTGAGGGGATTGGCGATGCGGACGCACCGCGAACGCTCGTCCGCGGGGTCCCAGCGCATGCGGGTCGGGGCCTCGGGATCCATGAAGGAGCTCGTGATCGCTTCGGCGAATCCGCGCGAAACGAGATGCCGGGCGACGAGCTCGTTTCGCCGCTCCTCGGGCGAGGGAACGGAGAATATGCCGCACCGTACCGTTTCGTCGCGGCCGATGTTGTCGTAGCCGTAGACGCGCGCGGTCTCCTCGATGAGATCGATCTCCTCGACGACGTCGCGCCGGAAGGTCGGCACGGTCACCGCGAGGGCGTCCGGACCGATCCGCGAGGGAAGCGACAGACGTTCGAGCAGCGACGCGATGTCGTCGGCGTCGAGCTGCGTCCCCATGACCCTGTTCGTCTGCGCGACGCGCAGCGCCACCGTGCGGCCGGCGAGCGCCGCGGGGTCGTGCACGCGCTCGGCGCTCCGCTCGCCCGCCCGACCCGCGCTCATCTCCGCGATGAGACGGCAGACTCGCGCCGCGGCGGCGGACATGATGCCGACGTCTGCCTCGCGCTCGAAGCGGTAGCTCGCCTCGGTGTCGAGCCGCAGGCGCTGGCGGGCCCGTCGGACGAGGCGCGGATCGAACATCGCGCTCTCGATGACGAGGCGTTTCGTTTCGGGACGCACCTCCGTGTCGCGCCCCCCCATGACACCCGCGACGGCGACGGCGCGCTCGGCGTCGGCGATGACGAGGATCGACGGATCGAGCTCGCGATCGACCCCGTCGAGGGTGACGATCCGCTCCCCCTTCCGCGCGCGCCGCACGACGATCGCGTCCCCGGCGAGCGCGTCGCGGTCGAACGCGTGTATCGGCTGCCCGAGCTCAAGAAGCACGAAGTTCGTTGCGTCGACGATATTGTTGATCGGGCTCTGGCCGACGGCCCGCAGGAGCTTCTGCATCCATCCCGGCGACGGCCCGACGGCGACCTCGTCGATGAACGCCGCCGTGTACCGGGGACAGTCCTCGCCGCTCTCGATCTCGAGCGCGAAGCTCTCCCCTCCGTCGAGGGACGGGATTTCGGGCTGCCTCAGCTCGCGGCGGTACAGGGCCGCGATCTCCCGGGCGACGCCGACGTGGGAAAGGAGGTCCGGGCGGTTCGGCGTCACCTCGATTTCGAGCACGTAGTCGGTCCGGCCGAGTCTGCCGTCGAGGATCGCGCCGGGCGCGTCGTCGAAGTCGAGCTCGAGGATGCCGCCGCCGTCCTCTCCGATGCCGAGCTCCACGCTCGAGCAGATCATCCCCTCGGAGAGCTGGCCGCGGATCTTCGACCGCTTGATGCGAAGCCCTCCGGCGAGCACGGCGCCCTCGACGGCGACCGCGACTCGCTGGCCCGCGCGGACGTTCGGCGCGCCGCAGACGATCGAGAGGGGACGCTGCCGCCCCGCGTCGACCGCGCAGAGACTCAACCGGTCCGCCCCGGGATGCCGGCCGCACTCGAGCACCTTCCCGAACACGACCCCCGTGTACGAGGGCGCGAGCGCCTCGATCCCCTCGACGTTCAGGCCGAACATCGTGAGATCCCGGGCGAGCTCGTCCGGGCCCTCCGCGATATCGACGTACCGTTTGAGCCATTCGAGGCTCGCCTTCATCCCCGCACCTCCGGCGCCGCCTCGCCCCAGAACTGGCCGAGGAAGCGCAGATCGTTCGCGAGAAGCCTCCGGATGTCGTCGATGCCGTATTTCAGCATGGCGGTGCGCTCTATGCCGATGCCGAAGGCGAATCCGGTGTAGGCGTCGGGATCGTACCCCGCGTAGCGGAACACGTGCGGATGCACCATTCCGGCGCCCATGATCTCGATCCAGCCCGTTCGGCCGCAGATCGCGCAACCGGAGCCGCCGCAGGCGAAGCAGGACATGTCCACCTCGGCGCTCGGCTCCGTGAACGGAAAAAAGTGCGGCCGAAAACGGATCTTCGCGTCCGCGCCGAAAAACGACCGCGCGAAGAAGGCGATCTCGTTGCGCAGATCCGCGAGCGACACGTTCCGGTCGACGTAGAGCCCCTCCATCTGGAGGAACTCGGCCGCGTGGCTCGGATCCGGCGTCTCGTTGCGATAGACGCGGCCGGGCACGACGATCCGGATCGGCGGCCGGTGCTTCTCCATGTACCGCACCTGCACCGGCGAGGTCTGCGTGCGGAGCAGTATGTCTCGATCGACGTAAAACGTGTCCTGGAGATCCCGCGACGGATGGTCGACGGGAAAATTGAGCGCCTCGAAATTGTAGTAGTC
>DHHN01000161.1:4457-7911 GCA_002403295.1 bacterium UBP1_UBA4771
CCGAGCGCGTTCCGGCGGCCCTCGTAGAGCCCCTCGATATTCTTCTTGAGCTCGTTGATGAGCTCCCCGAAGGCGGGCCGTTCCTCCGCGGGAAGCTCGCCGATCGACCGCAGCAGCGACGTGATCTCGCCCTTGCGACCGATGAAGCGCACCCGCGCCTCCTCCAGCCGCTCGAGATCGGCCGCCTCCGCGAAGACGCGCGCGGCGTTTTCCGCGACCTCCCGCACCGCGTCGCGATCGGCCCGTGGACTCATGAGCGCTTTTCCTTGGCGATCTCGGCGAGCTTGGCGAATCCCGCCGCGTCGTTCACCGCGAGCTCGGCGAGGAGCTTGCGATCGATCTCGATGTTCGACTTGCGCAATCCCTCGATGAAGCGATTGTAACTGAGGCCGTTGAGCCGCGCCGCCGCGTTGATCCGCGTGATCCAGAGCCGGCGGAAATCACGCTTGCGGACGCGACGATCGCGATACGAATAGATGAGCGCCCGGTTGACCGCCTCGCGTGCGATGCGATGCAGCTTGCTTCGGCTGCCGAAGTAGCCCTTCGCCTTTTTCAGTATCTTCTTGGTGCGTCCGTGCGAGGGCACCCCGTGCTTCGTTCTCGGCATACGTTATTTCCTCCTGCGGCCGCGCGCGGCCGCGCTTGCATGAATCGACTGTCCGGCGCCTTACATGCCGAGCATGCGCTTGACCCGCCGTGCGTCGCTCCCCGCCACCGTCGTTCCTCGGCGGAGCTTGCGTTTGCGCTTGCTCGTTTTCTTGGTGAGAATGTGGCTCGCGTACGCCTTCGTCCGCTTGATCTTGCCGGTTCCGGTGACGCGGAAGCGCTTGCGGGCCGCGCGGTTGCTCTTCAGTTTCGGCATGCCTCTCCTCAGCTCCCTTTCTTCTCGGACCGCGGACCGAGGATGAGCGACAGCATGCGCCCGACCTGCACCGCGTCCTTCTCGATGATGGCGATGTTGGAAAACGAGTTCACGACGCGATCGAGGAGCTTGCGTCCCATGTCGAGGTGCTCCATTTCTCGCCCGCGGAACACGACGGTGATCTTGACCTTGTCCTTTTCGTTCAGGAACTTCTCGGCGTTGCGCATCTTGAACTGGAGATCGTGCTCCTCGATCTTCGGCCGGATCTTGATCTCTTTGAGCTGCGCGGTGTGCTGCTTGCGCTTCGACTCGCGCGCTTTCTTGCTCTGCTCGTACTTGAACTTGCCGAAGTCCATGATCTTGCAAACGGGCGGGCGCGAGGTCGGCGAGATCTCGACGAGATCGAGCGCGAGCTCCTCCGCCATTCGCAACGCTTCCTGTGTGGGGAGCACGCCGAGCTGCTTCCCCTCGGGGTCGATGACGCGGATCTCGGGAATCCGGATCTGCTCGTTCACTCGAACCCGCTTCTCTCGTTCCCTTTCCTTAATGTCGCCACCTCCTGCCTCGATAACGAAACGGGCGGGTAGACGCTCCACCCGCCCGTTTCAAACGGTTGCCGATGAAACCCTACCGATACATCAAAGATCGTAAGGTGAGGGGCTCCGCGGCCCCTGCTTGTCGATTCGATTTTCAGGTAGAAAGATACGTCTTCCGGCGTATCTCGTCAATGCTTTCCGCGAGGAATTCGTCCACGCCCTTTGCGCCGATCCGCCCCTTCCTCTTCGAGCGTATATCGAGGGTCCCCTCGGCCGCCTCCCGCTCCCCGACGACGGCCATGTACGGAATCTTCGCGAGCTCGGCTTCGCGGATGCGGTAGCCGATCTTCTCCTCCCGCAGATCCGCCCGCGCCCGAAGACCCCCCTCGACGAGGCGGCGGACGACTGATCGCGCGTAGTCGTGCTGGCCGGGGCCGATCGGGAAGACGCGCGCCTGCTCCGGCGCGAGCCAGAGCGGAAACTCGCCCGCGTAGTGCTCCGTGAGGGTTCCGATGAAGCGCTCGATGGAGCCGAGCAGCGCCCGGTGGATCATGTAGACGTACGCGCGCTGCCCCTCGGCGTTCACGTACTGAACGTCGAACCGCCGCGGCAGGTTGAAGTCGAACTGGATCGTCGTCGCCTGCCAGCCGCGGCCGATGGCGTCGATGAGCTTGAGATCGATCTTCGGGCCGTAGAAAACCGCCTCGCCCGTCATCCGGTGAAAGGCGATCCCGCGTTTCTCGATCGCCGCGAGCAGGCTCGCCTCGGCCCGCTCCCATTCCTCCTCGGTCCCGGCGTATTTGCCCATGTTCGCGGGATCGTGAACGCTCAGCTCGACCCGGTAATTCGTGAATCCGAAGGCGGTGAGGAGGCTGTGGGCGAAGTCGAAGCACGCGTCGACCTCGTCCATGAGCTGGTCGGGCGTGCAGAAGATGTGCGCGTCGTCCTGCGTGAAGCCGCGGACGCGCAGCAACCCGTGGAGCGTCCCCGACCGCTCGTTCCGGTACACGGTGCCGAGCTCGGCGTAGCGGACGGGCAGATCGCGGTAGCTGTGAAGCTTGCTCTTGTACACGAGGATGTGCCCGGGACAGTTCATCGGCTTGAGAACGAACTCCTGGTCCTCCGTTGGAATGACGAACATGTTCTCGCGGTAGTAATCGTAATGCCCCGAGGTGTGCCAGAGGGCGCTCCGGGCGATATGCGGCGTCATGATGATCTCGTAGCCGCGGCGGCGGTGCTCGTCCTTCCAGAAGTTCTCGATCGTCTCGCGCAGAAGGTAGCCCTTCGGGTACCAGAACACGAGCCCGCCCCCCGCCTCGTCCTTGATGTCGAAGAGCTCGAGCTGCGGCCCGAGGCGCCGGTGGTCCCGACGCTTCGCTTCCTCGCGCCGGACAAGCTCCTTCTTGAGCTCTCCGTCGCCGAAAAAGGCGGTCGCGTATATCCGCTGCATCATCTGGTTCCGCTCGTCGCCGCGCCAGTAGGCGCCGGCGATCGAGAGGAGTTTGTACGCCTTGACCATCTTTATGTCCGGCAGGTGCGGGCCCGCGCACAGGTCGACGAACGAGCCGAGGCGGTAGACCGACACGGTCTCGGCGCCGAGGTCGCGGATAAGCTCGACCTTGAAGGGCTGCCCGAGCGTCTCGAAGAGCGAGACCGCTTCCGCGCTCGGCATCTCCTCGCGCGTAAAGGCGAGCGGCTCTCCCGCGAGGGCGGCCGCCATGCGCTCCTCGATGCGCGCGAGATCCTCGGGCGCGAGGCTCCGATCGAGAAGGACGTCGTAATAGAAGCCGTCCTCGATCGACGGCCCGATCCCGAACCGCGCCTCCGGAAAGAGCGTCTGAACGGCGAGCGCCATGAGATGGGAGGCGCTGTGGCGGAGCACCTCGAGGGCCTTCTCGTCGGCGGTCGTGACCGGATATATCTCGGCCGCCGCCGGCACGCGCTGGCGGACGTCATAGAGCCGTCCGTCGACCTGGAAGGCGACGAGCTCGCGGCGAGTTTTGCCCGAAAGCGCCTCGAGCGCCTCGGAGAGCGGCGCTCCCTCGGCGATCGTTTT
>DHHN01000161.1:8013-9714 GCA_002403295.1 bacterium UBP1_UBA4771
TTATTGTATATGGATCCGGCCCGCCGGGCAACGAAATTCTCGCGGGGCGGCCCCGGGCGCCCGGCCCGCGAACCGCCCCGTCGTATCATCGCCGCTCGGCGTCGCTCACTTCTTGTCGTCGTCGATGATCTCGTAGTCGGCGTCGACCGCCTTCCCGTCCTTCGCCGCCTCGCCGGGCGGCTCCGCGCCGGGCTCCGGTCCCGGCTGCCCCCCGCCCTGCGCCCCGCCCGCCGCCTGCTGGTACATCTTCTGCGATGCGCGCTGCCAGATCGCGTTATGCCGGTCGATCGCGGCGCGGATGCGCTTCCCGTCCTCCGACTTCGCCGCTTCCTTGAGCTCCTCGAGGGCCCGGCGGAGCTCCGTCTCGTCCTCGGCCGGGATCTTGTCCTTGTACTCCTGGAGCTGTTTCTCCGTCTGATAGGCGAGCTGGTCCGCCTGATTGCGCAGGTCGATCGCTTCGCGCTTCGCGTGGTCCTCGGCTGCGTGCGCCTCGGCCTCGCTCACCATCTTCTTGATCTCGCTCTCCGAGAGGCCGCTCGTGGGCTGGATGATGATCTTCTGCTCCCGCCCGGTGGCCTTGTCCTTCGCCGAAACGTTCAGGATGCCGTTCGCGTCGATGTCGAAGGTGACCTCGATCTGCGGGATGCCGCGTCCCGCCGGCGGAAGGCCGGCGAGCTGGAAACGCCCGATCGACTTGTTGTCGCCGGCCATCTCTCGCTCGCCCTGGAGCACGTGGATCTCGACCGTCGTCTGGTTGTCCGCGGCGGTCGAGAAGATCTCGCTCTTGCGCGTCGGAATCGTCGTGTTCCGGTTGATGAGCTTCGTCATGACGCCCCCGAGCGTTTCGATGCCGAGCGAGAGGGGCGTGACGTCGAGCAGCAGCACGTCGTGCACGTCGCCGGCGAGCACGCCTCCCTGTATGGCCGCGCCGAGGGCGACGACCTCGTCCGGATTCACGCCGCGGTGCGGTTCCTTGCCGAAGAGCTCCTTTACCTTCTCCTGCACGGACGGCATGCGCGTCGAGCCGCCGACGAGGATCACCTCGCCGATATCCTCGGGCTTGAGACCGGCGTCCCGCAGACACGCCCGGCAGGGCCCGACCGTGCGCTCGACGAGGTCGGCGGTGAGAGCCTCGAGCTTCGAGCGGGTGATCTTCATGGTGAGGTGTTTCGGGCCGTTTGCGTCGGCGGTGATGAACGGCAGGTTGATCTCCGCCTGCGGGACGGTCGAGAGCTCGCACTTCGCCTTTTCGGCGGCCTCGCGCAGGCGCTGTATCGCCATCGCGTCGTTCGAGAGATCGATACCCTGCTCGCGCTTGAACTCGGCGACGATCCAATCCATGACGCGTTGATCGAAATCGTCCCCGCCGAGGTGCGTGTCGCCGTTCGTGGCCTTGACCTCGAAGACGCTGTCCCCGATCTCGAGGATGGAGATGTCGAACGTGCCGCCGCCGAGATCGAACACGGCGATCGTCTTTTCCCCCTGCTTGTCGAGGCCGTATGCGAGCGCGGCCGCCGTGGGCTCGTTGATGATGCGCTCGACCTCGAGCCCCGCGATGCGCCCGGCGTCCTTCGTCGCCTGACGCTGGCTGTCGTTGAAGTAGGCGGGAACGGTGATCACCGCCTGCGTGATCGTTTCGCCCAGATAGGCCTCGGCGTCCTCCTTCAGTTTGCGGAGGATCATCGCCGAAATCTCCTGCGG
>DHHN01000165.1 GCA_002403295.1 bacterium UBP1_UBA4771
TCCGCCGGTTCGACGGGCGGGAGCTCCTGTTTTCCGTGGAGGCCGCCTCGCTCCTCGTCGCGGGCTCGAGCGACCGGGTCGAGAACGTACTTCTCAAATCCGACATCCCGATCCTCTCGATCACGCAGTCGATCCGCGAACCGGTCGCCATGATCGGCGACGTATTGAGCTTCATCGTCACCGTTTCGAACGTCGCCGACGAAACGACGCTCGACAGCGTCACCGTCGTCGAGCGGCTGTGCGCCGGCCTCGAATACGCGGCGGGAAGCCCCGCGCCGGCGATACGCGGCAACGAGCTCGTGTGGCACGCCGGCACGCTCGGTCCGCGCGAGAAACGGGAAATCGTTTTCCGCGCCCGTGTGGGCTCGGGGCAGGAGACGGGACGGCTCACGGGAAACGCGTGGGCGAGCGGCGTGACGAGCTCCGGCGAGCGCGCGAGCGACGGCCCGGCGCTCGCGTCGGTGCTCATCGTCGAGGGGATCTTCACGCGGCGCGGCATCGTCTCGGGCGGCGTCTTCGAGGACGCGGACGGCGACGGCGCGTGGGGCGCGGGGGAGCGGGGAGTGGCGGGAGCGTCCGTGTTCATCGAGGACGGCACCTACGCCGTGACCGACGCGGCCGGGCGGTACTCGATTCCGGGAATCGTCGAGGGGCGGCACGTGGTCCGCGTCGATCCCTCATCCATTCCCGATTCGCTCGTGACGGGCGTCGCGGGGCACTTCGGCTACGGAGCGAGGGGGGAGGCGCTCGTCGATCTCGCGCCGTCGGGCCACCGGCGCGTGGATTTTCCGCTCGCTCGCGCGGCGGCCCCCGCGCGCGCCGCGGGCGGGGATGGCGCCGTCTCGCCGGTAGGCCCTCCTCCGGGCGTTTCCGCGGGGACGGGCGGAGCGAGCGATCCGGCAGGGGCGAATGCCGCGCGATCCGGAGAAACGTTCGGCGCCATCACGATTCCGAGCGCGCATTTCGCCGCCGGAGCCGCCGTCATCGAGGGCATCCCGCTTCCGCAGGTCGCCGCCCTCTCGCTCTGGATACGCGAGCATCCCGGATGGACGATCCTCATCGAGGGCCACACGGACAACGTCCCGATCGCGAGCGCGCGGTTTCCGTCGAACCTCGAGCTCTCGATCGCCCGCGCCCGCTCGGTCTTTCAGATCCTCCGGATGAACGGTATTCCCGAGGATCGCATGGATTACACGGGAAGGGGCGACCGGGAGCCCGTCTCGTCGAACGCCGACGAGGCGGGGCGCGCGCTCAACAGGCGCGTCGAGATCCGCGTCGTGCCTCCGGCCGGCTACACGGACGGCGATCCGGGGCTCGACGGCGTTCTCGCCCTCGCCGGCTCCGACGCGTACGCCCTCTCCGATTCCGCCGGCGTGTGCGCCGATATCGTCCGGCCCGCGGAGGGAGCCGTATTTTATTCCCGCGGAGAGATCGACATCGACGTCGTTTCCCCCCTCGGCTCCGACGTCGAGCTCTACGTGAACAACCTGCCGGTCGGCAAGGACCGCGTCGGCTTGAGAAAGATCGACGTCGCGGCCGGCATTTTCGGCACCGTCTTCTACGGGGTCAAGATCGAGGAAGGCCGGAACGACATCCTCGTCGTGTGCCGCGAGTACGGCGGTGCGCGGAGCACCTGCGTGCGGCACGTGTATCTCGCCGGGCGGCCCCACGCGGTCGTTCCGGAGCGCGGGATCGTCACGGCGCCGGCGGACGGAAGATCCCGTCCCGAGGCGGTGTTCCTCGTGAGCGACCGCAACGGCCTGCCCGTGCGCGACGGCATCTTCTTCGCGGTGACGGGCCCCGCCGATCTCGTCGATTCGCTCGACGCGAACCCGCAGCAGGCCGGCGTGCAGGTCGCGACCTCGAACGGGCGCGTGACGCTCCGGCTCCCGCCGGAGCGCGATGCGCGGCGCGAGCTCGTGCGCGTCGCGCTCGGCGATCTATCCGCCGCCTGCCGCGTTGAATACGAGAGTCCTCTGAGGCGATGGTTCCTCATGGGATACGGCGAGGGCGCGCTCGGATACAGCTCGCTCTCGGGCGCGGGGAGCACGCACCGATCCCTCGAGCGCAATCCGGACGGCGGGTACGCCGAGGGCGTCGTCGCGCTCTACGGGCAGGGGGAGGTGCGCGCCGGGCACGTGTTGACCGCCGCGATCAACACGCGGCCCGTGCGTGACGGCATGCTCTTCCGCCGCATCGAGCCCGAGAAGTACTATCCGGTGTACGGGGACGCGAGCGAGCTCCGCTTCAACACGGCCTCCCGCAGCGGCGCCTTCGCGCGGCTCGACCATCGCCGGTACACGGCGATGCTCGGCGATTTCCGCACCGATTTCGCGAAGACGGAGTTTACGAAATACCACCGTTCCTTCAACGGCGTGTCCGGCGAGGCGAGATTCCGGCAGGGCTCGATCCGGGCGTTCGTCACGAACAGCGAGCAGGTCACCTACCAGGAAGAGCTCCCCGGCGAGGGAACGAGCGGATTCTATTTTCTCGCGCATTATCCGCTCGTCGAGGGAAGCGAAAAGGTGCGCATCGAGGTGCGCGACCGCTACCGTCCCGAGCGGATTCTCCGCGTGGACGACAAACAGGTGAACCGCGACTACGACATCAACCACACGGACGGCAGCATTCTCTTCAAGGAACCCGTCCCCCGTTTCGACGCGAATCTCGATCCGGTGACCATCGTCGTGAGCTACGAGTGCCGGGACGCGGGCTCGCGCAATTTCATCTACGGCGTGCGGAGCTCGCTCGCCGTCGCGGACAG
>DHHN01000117.1:0-1435 GCA_002403295.1 bacterium UBP1_UBA4771
AAGGCGGCGGCGACGCGCGGATCGAAGCGCGTGCCGGCGCCAGCGGCGATCTCGGCGCGCGCCTCGGCGAGCGTGAACGTCCGCCGGTAGGGCCCCTCGCTCATGAGCGCGCGGAACGCGTCCACGACGCTCACGATCCGCGCCTCGACGGGGATCTCGTTCCCGGCGAGACCGTCCGGGTAGCCCGTGCCGTCGAAATGCTCGTGATGGCTGCGCACCATCTTCATGACGCGGTCCTCGAGCCCCATCGGCGAGCTCAGCGCGTAGCCCACGTTCGTGTGCTCGCGGAGCGTTTCGCGCTCCCGTTCCGAGAGCTCCTCGCGCTTCATCCGGATCGCGCGCGGGATCCTCATCAGCCCGAGATCGTAGAGATTCATGCCGAGCCGGAGCGCCGTGAGCGAGCGCTCGTCGAGACCGAGCCGCTTGCCGACGGTGAGCGCGACGAGCGTGAGATTCATGAGCGCGCGGCTTCCCCACGCCTCCCGCATGTCGAGGATGGACCGCATCGCGTCCTTCAGCTTCTCGAAATTCGCCGAGACCTTCTCGAAGGCGTCGAGCTTCTTCAGCATGCCGGCGATGATGCCGCCGAGCGCCTCGAGAATCTCCCGGTCCGCCCGCGCGAATTCGCGCCCCTCGACGTGATCGCTCACGTTGAGGACGCCGATCGTCTCGTCGCCGTCCTTGAGGGGCACCGAAATGAAGGAGCGCGTGCCGTAGAAGAGCGCGTTGTTGGCCCGTCCGTAATCGGCGTCGCTCTCGATGTCGAACACGTGGAGCGGCTCCCCGGTCTCCGCCACCTTCCCCGCGATCCGCTCGCCGACCGTGAGGCGCGTGTTCTGGACGAAGTCCGGATCGAGCCCCTTCGCCGCGATGACGTGGAGCGTCTGCCGGCGGCGGTCGAGAAGCATGATCGAGGCCTTGCGGGCCTGGAGGAACTCGGCGAGCATCTCGACGAGAAGCGTCAGGTAGCGTTCCCGCTCGAACCGCAGGGAGCCGGCGAGCCCCGGCGCGGACGACCGGCGCACGACGATGTCCTTCATCGGCAGCACGACGACGAACTTCGCCCCCGCGTCCTTCACGTTCTCGACCCAGATTCTGCCGTCGTGCCACTCGACGATGTTCTTGCAGATCGCGAGCCCGAGCCCCGGGCCGCCGTGCTCGCGCGTGTCGCTCGTATCCGCCTGATGGAAGCGCTCGAAGACCTTTTCGAGCTGATCCTCGGGAACGCCCGGCCCCGTATCCTGCACGGCGATGCGCGCCGCCGAGGCCTCCTCCTCGAGGGTGACCGTGACGCTTCCTCCCGTCGGCGTGAACTTCGCCGCGTTGTTCATGAGGTTCCTGAGAAGCTGCCGGATGAGCTCCACGTCGGCGTCGATGCGGCACTGATGGCGCGGAAGCCGGAGCTCCGTGTCGATGTCCCGCTCGAGGAACGCGG
>DHHN01000117.1:1502-1919 GCA_002403295.1 bacterium UBP1_UBA4771
CGCTCGTTTTCCTCGTTCATCACGCGCAGGAAGTCCTCGAGCGTCTCGCGCTTGATGGTGTCGATATTCTCGAGAAGCGTTTCGTTGTAGGCCTTGATCGACGTGAGCGGCGTGCGCAGCTCGTGCGACACGACCGACAGGAAATTCGACTTGAGCCGGTTGACGCCGTCGAGTTCCTCCCGGCAGGCGTCGAGCGTGCGCTCGCGATCGCGGAGCCCCGCCTCCGCGCCGTCGCGCTGGAGGAGATGGAGAACGGCCTTCGAGAAGGCGCTCACGGCCGCGAGCGCCGGCGGACCGGGCGGCCCGGCGAAGAAGCCGGCCGCGATGAAACCCGCGGGGTCGTCCGCGCCGCCGACCGCGGCGAGGAGAACGAGGCGCCCGTCTCGGGACGGGCGCATCGGAACGACGCCTTCCCGG
>DHHN01000117.1:1985-10075 GCA_002403295.1 bacterium UBP1_UBA4771
CCGGCGTGCGCGCGCACCTCGAACACGTCGCCCCCCGGCTTCGCGGTCCGGACGACGGCGAATTCGGCGCCCGCGCATTCGACGACGGCGGCCGCGGCGGCGTCGAAGACCTGCGGCGCGGGGGCGCCGGACAGGATGAGGTCGCTCACCGCCGCCAGACGGACGAGCACCGGATCCGGCGGCACGGCGGCCGCTTCGCGTGCGGCGCGCGGCTTTATCTTGAGAGCCCCGAACACCGCGTTTCTCCTCCCCCTAGGGAACCAGGTGGTGCTTGCGGGCCGAGCGGAGCGCCTCGGAAAGCCGCGTATGGGCGTCCACCTCGATACGCCCTTCGTCCATGAGAACCTCGATGAACGCCGAGACGACGCGCGGATCGAACTGCGTGCCCGCGTGGCGGACGAGCTCGTCGACGGCCTCGGCCGGGGAGAGCCGCTCCCGGAACGGCCGATCGCTCGTCATCGACGCGTATGCGTCGAGCACGGCGAGGATCCGCGACCCGACCGGAATCTGCTCCCCGCGCAACCCCATCGGATACCCCCGCCCGTCGGGCCGCTCGTGGTGGAAGAGAATGCTCTGGCTCACGAGCTCCACGAACTCGAGCGGGCGCAGGATCGCCGCGCCGCGCTGCGGATGCTTGCGGATCTCGTCCACTTCCGCGGCGGAGAGGTCGAGCGTCTTCTTGAGGATATCCTCGCTCACGCACGTCATCCCGACGTCGTGCACGCTCGAAACGTACTGGATCACCCGGACCTCTTTCTCGCTCAGCCGGAGCCGGCGCGCCGTCTGGACCGCCCAGTGAACGATGTCTGCGTTGGAATCCACGGCCTCGCGCTTGCGGGCGGCGAGAAGGGACCGCAACGACTCGATCGTCTCGGCGAGAAACGCCTGCGGGGCCTCGGCCGTGCGGATGCGTTCGATCGCCTTCGAGAAGCGCTGGCTGAGGCTCACGAGCAATGCGAGGTCGTCCCGGTCGAAGGGCCTGCCCGAGGTCTTGTTGTTCGCGTTGATGACGCCCACGACGGCGGAACCGATCCGGAGCGGCACGCTCACGAGCGATTTCGTCTCGTACTGCGGATTGTTCGGCGCGCTCTTCAAGGGGCTCCGCTCGACGTTCTCGACGAGGAGCGGCTCGCCGGTTTCGGCCACCTTGCCGGCGATCCCCGCCCCCAGCAGCACCCGCGTGTGGGATACGATGCGCTCGTCGAGCCCGTAGGCGACCTTGATGAAGAGCTCCTTCTTCTCCTGATCGAGAAGCATGAGAGAGACGATCTTCGCCGAAAGCATCTCGGCGATCACCTTCACGGCGAGCTGGAACATCTCCCGGATCTCCGTGCGCGCCTCCACGGAGTCGAACACGTACCCGAGGAGATCGTTGAAATGGTGCTGCTTCGGCAGCGTGAAGGTGAAGGTGCTCCCCTGGCCGACGCGGCTCGTCGCGGTGATGTAGCCGCCGTGCTGCTCGACGATGTTTTTCACGATCGCGAGCCCGAGGCCGACCCCCTCGCCCGCGCCCCGGCGCACCTGGTAGAACTGCTTGAATATCTTCTGCAGATCCTCGTCGGCGATCCCGATACCTTCGTCCGAGACGGAGATCTTGACGGCCACGGCGTCCTCGACCGCCTCGACGAAGATGCGCGATCCGTGCGGGGAGAACTTGACCGCGTTGCCGATCAGGTTGATGAAGACCTGCTTCACGAGATCCTCGTCGCCGTCGATGAGGGGCAGCGAGGACGGCACCTGGGCGACGAGCCGCAGCTTCTTGTCGCGCAGGTACGGCTGCATGGAAGACTCGACGTCGGCGACGAGCGGCCCGAGCTCGAACAGCGACCGCTTCAGGGTGCGGTTTCCGAATTCGATCTTCGACACGTCGAGCACCTTGTTGATCATGCGGATGAGCCGGTCCGTCTCGCTCTCGATGATGCCGAGGAATTCGCGCTTCTCCGCGAACGAGGGATCGTCGATGTGGTCGCCGAGCGATTCGACGTAGGCCTTGATCGACGTGAGCGGCGTCTTGAGCTCGTGCGAGAGGTGCGACAGGTAGCTCATCTTGAGCTTGTTCGCGTCCCGCAGCTCCTCGCCCTCGCGCTCGAGCCGCTCGATCCGCGCCGTCATGACCTCGTAGAGGCGGCTCTTCTCGATCGCCATCGCCACCTGCCCGGAGAGGATCGTGAGGAGCCGCGCGTCCTCCGGGGTGAACGGCTCGTCGGCGTGCTCGCCGGCCATGAGGACGCCGAGCAGATCCCGCCCAGACTGGATGGGAGCGGCGAGGAACGACACGAGGCGCCGATCCGCGACGAGCGGCGACGCGGCGGCCGGATGCCGTCGCAGGTCGCCGACGATGAGGCCGCCCTCCGCGGCGTAGATCGCCTCGAGGAGCGCGTCGCCGGCGAGCGGCGTTCCGGGATCGATGCGCGTGCCGCCTCGCTCCCCGAGCTCGACGTGCTCGACGATCTCCCGCTTGTGGTTGAACAGCGCGACCGACACCCACGGCCGCCGCAGGAGCAGCGTTATCTCCTTGCCGACCATCTTGAGGAGCGTGTCGAGGCTGATGACGGAGTTGATGCCGAGACTGATGTCGTAGAGCCGGGTCAGCTCGAGGATGCGCTTGCGCGAGCTCATGAGCCGGTCCTCGGCGCGCCTGATCGAGACGTTGAAGCTGCCGTAGAAATTCGCGAACAGGTAGGTCATGAGGCTCATGAATCCGCCGAGCACCAGCAGCGTGCCGACGAGGTAATGCCCGCCCCCGGGGGCCGACGATCCGCCGGGGTACACGTTGAAATGCGGTATCGCGCCGCGGAGCTCGAGCGCGCCGAGCGCGCCGAGCGATACGATCGTGAACGCGGTGACCGCGAACCCGGCCGCCACCGGCGGCAGCAGGCGCCCCGCGAAGAAGAGCGGAATCACGACGAGAAAGAGGAACGGGCTCGCCGCCGAGCCGGTCAGGTAGATGAGGCCGATCGCCGTCACGCAGTCGATGAGGACGGTGCCCCACTCCCATCCCTCCCGGCGCCGGAGCAGCGCGGCGCCGCTCCGCGAGCGGGCGTTCTCGAGCCCCGCGACGACGAGGTTGAGAAAAGTCGCGCCGAGAAAGACGAGTATCACGAGCCCCGTCCGGTAGACGAACCCCGCGATCTCGCGCGCCGCGAACACGATGAAGAAAATCGATATGATCTCGACGGCCCTCACCTGCTGCACGCTCAGGACCGACTGCGTCCGATCCTCCGCCGTTTCACGCACGCTCATGTCACTCCCCTATCCAACGGTGTCGGGTGCGGGGCGGCCGCCGCTCATGACCGGCACGACGACGGTCACCGCCGTCCCCTCCCCCAGCTTGCTGCGAACCTTGATTTCTCCGTCGACGACGGCAACGACGCTCTTCACGAGCGCGAGCCCGAGGCCGAGCCCGGCCTGCGTCTCCCCGCTCTCGATCCGGAAGAACGGCGTGAATATCTCCTCGAGCTTGTCCTCCGGAATGCCGGCTCCCCGGTCCTTCACCGTGATGACGAGCCTGGTCCCGCCGCCGGGGCCTCCCGGCGCGAGCGCCGCGGCGATGACGACCGGATCCGCTCCGCCGTGCTTGACGGCGTTCGAAACGAGGTTCTCGAGCACGATCTCGGCGCACCGCCGCTGCGCGACGACCGGCGGAAAATCCGCCGGCACGTCCACGGCGATCCGGGCGCCATCGCGCTCGAATCTTCCGCGAACCGCATCCGCGAGCGCCCGGAAATCGAACCGTTCGTAGGATCGCAGGTCGCCGTCCCCATGCTCCGCGCGGAGCATCTCGACGAACGACTCGCCGAGCTCGCCGAGGCGGGCGAGCGCGCTTCGTATCTTGGCGATGTAGGCCCGGTCGCGGTCGTCGAGGGAGTCGCCGCGGCGCTCCTCGAGGAGATCGAGGTATCCGTTGGCCGCGGTGAGCGGCCTTCCGAGCTCGTGCCCGACGATGAGCCGCGCCGAATCGAAGATGCCCCGCTGGCGGGCGACCTCGCGCCGGAGCGCCGCGAGCTCGGCGCGGGAATCCGCGGCGACGCCGTCGGGCGTGCGTTCCTGCTGCGCTTCGGCCGTATCTCGCACGTTCGTTGCCTCCGCCGCCGGTCCCGCGCGGGACCGGCGCCGCGATCACGTTTCGATCTTCTGCGCCGGTTCGCCGGTCCGGCGCCGCTCGCGCACGACGACGCTCCCGGAGAGCCCCTTGCCGTAGCGCTTGAGCTCGGTCGCGATGTCGTTCACCTGCGCGTAATGCTTGAGCTTTCCCTCGTCGTCCATCACGAGGGCGACCGTCAGCGACATGAGGGGCATGCGCCTGATCTCGCCGAGACGGTTTCGGATCTCCAT
The DNA here is from genome assembly GCA_002403295.1 of bacterium UBP1_UBA4771. Taxonomy (GTDB): domain Bacteria; phylum Krumholzibacteriota; class Krumholzibacteriia; order Krumholzibacteriales; family Krumholzibacteriaceae; genus SSS58A. Next base: position 6,321 of record DHHN01000117.1, read on the forward strand.
GTACCCGCGCCGTATATCCGCCTCGTTGAGCAGAATGAGGGAGCCCTTGTCGAACTCGTCGATGATATGCCGCGCGATGAACTCGGCGCGCGCCGGCGAGGTGATGGCGACGAAATCGTCCCCGCCGATGTGTCCGACGAAATCGCTCGCGCCGCCGAGCGAGTTCACCGACTCGGTCACGATATCCGCGAGAAAGAGGATCGCGTCGTCCCCTTTCTGGTAACCGTAGTAGTCGTTGTACGGCTTGAAATTGTCGATGTCGAGATAGAGGAACGCGAACGGATCCTTGTTCTCGATGCGCCCCTGGAGCTCCTTCTCGATGGCCCGGTTGCCGGGGAGCCCGGTGAGCGGATTCGACTCCTTCTGCTTGAGGCTCCACTCGAGCACGTTCCGCACGCGCAGGAGGAGCTCCTCGTTCGAGTAGGGCTTCGTGAGGTAATCGTTCGCCCCGTCCTGGAGCCCCTTGATCTTGTCGGGAAGCTCGCTTTTGGCGGTCAGCATGATGATCGGAATCTGCGCCGTCTGGAAATTCCTGCGGATCCGCGAGCACGTTTCGAACCCGTCCATCTTGGGCATCATGAGATCGAGGAGGATGAGATCGGGCGCCTCGCGCCTGACGAGCTCGAGCGCGATCTCGCCGTTCTCCGCCTCGATGACGCGGTAGGCGTGCCGCTCGAGCTGGAACTTGAGAATGCGCCGGATGTGATCCTCGTCGTCGACGATGAGAATTTTATAGCCCTGCTTGCCGCCGGACTGTTCCATTCGCGTGGACCTCGCAAAGCTGCATATGTTCGTACCCTGCACGGCGAGTCGAGATACGGTAACGCATTGCAACGCAATTGTTATGCCAAGGATGGAGGCTCGGAAAGCGGAGGCCCGCGGGCGCGGACCGGAACGGTTATTTACCGTGAATTTAACGAATTGCGAAAACGAATGCGGCCGCGCCCGCCCGCGCGCGGAAGAGGCCATAATGCAACCGTTTTCGCAGAAAGAGACCCGGCTCGCGGGGCCGGCGCCGCTATGCCCAGCTCGAGAGCGCGCCGCGGGGAAAGGTATTGAGCGAGAGGCCGTCCGTGCGGCCGGCCGATATGTGGTGCCGCGCGGCGCAGGCGATCATCGCCGCGTTGTCGGTGCAGTACTCGGGGCGGGGCCATGAAACGGGGACGTGCCGCGCCTCGAGCGCCTCGCTCATCCGCTCGCGGAGCCGCCCGTTCGCCGCCACCCCTCCGGCGAGGTAGAAATGCCGCACGCGCGCCTCCGAGAGGGCGAGGACCGATTTCTCGACGAGCATGTCGACGATCGCCTCCTGCGCGGAGGCGGCGACGCCGGACGCGAGCGAGGGGGTGAGCGCGCCGAGCGATTCGACGCGCAGACGCACCGCCGTCTTGAGACCCGAAAAGGAGAAATCGTACGTGCCGGTCCCCCGCAGGCTCCGCGGAAAATCGAACGCGTCGCGCGAGCCTTCCCGCGCCGCCCGCTCGATCGCGGGCCCGCCGGGGAATGGGAGGCCGAGGAGCTTCCCGATCTTGTCGAAGGCCTCGCCCGCGGCGTCGTCCCGCGTGGCGCCGACGATGCGGTAGCGGCCGATCGCCTCCACGTGCATGAGCTGCGTGTGCCCGCCCGAGACGACGAGCGCGAGCGCCGGGAGATCGAGCGGCCCTTCGAGCGCGTTCGCGAGGATGTGCCCCTCGATGTGGTGAATGCCGACGAGCGGCACGCCCCCCGCGTAGGAAAGGGCCTTCGCGAACGAGAGCCCGACGAGCAGCGACCCGGTGAGACCCGGACCGTTCGTGACGCCGATGCCGGCGAGCGAGGCGAGCGCGACGCGGGCCTCCGCCATCACGGTCTCGTAGAGCGGCATGAGGGTCCGCATGTGCGAGCGCGAGGCGATTTCGGGCACGACCCCGCCGTAGCGCAGGTGCTCGAGCTGGGCGGCCGTGCGGTGAACGACGACGCCGCGCTCGTCCGAGTATATGGCGCAGGAGGTGTCGTCGCAGGAGGTCTCGATGCCGAGGTAGAGGCGCTCCATCGGGGCTAGAGGACCTCCTCGCCGCTCTCGCCCGTGCGGACCCGCACCGCGTCCTCGACGTTCGATATGAATATCTTTCCGTCGCCGATCTGGCCGGTGCGCGCGGCGGCGATCACGGCCTTGACGACGCGCTCGACGTCGCCGTCCCCGACGACGACCTGAACGAGGATCTTCGGGAGAAAGTCGACCTTGTATTCGCTTCCGCGGTAGAGCTCCGTGTGGCCTCGCTGGCGCCCGAAACCCTTGACCTCCGTCACGCTCATTCCGCCGACCCCCGCCTCCATGAGCGCCTCCTTGACCTCGTCGAGCTTGAACGGCTTTATGTAGGCTTCGATCTTTTTCATCGGGGCTCCTCGCTCGGCGCGCGCGGCCGCTCGCCGCCCGCGGCGCCACATTACGCTGGCACGCCCGCCCGTCCGGTGGTACGGTTCCGTCGAATCGTACGGTCCGGCGCAAGGGTACAGGAATCGGACACGGCGTTCCATAGAAAGTTCATGGCGAGGGACACGGGCGAAAGTCGCGCGCGACCGGGCGCGCCGCAGGCGGCGCTCGAGGCGCTCTTCGCGGAGCTCCGCTTCGCCGACCCGGCCAAGGCGGCGGCGCTGTGGAGCCGCATCGACCGCTTCGGGGACCCGCCGGCCGCGCGTCCGGAGCGCGTCGCGCGCCTTCTCGAGGAAATCGCCTCCTCGGCGGACCCGGACCTCGCGCTCCTCAACTTCGTCCGTTTCGCCGAAGCGACGATCGCGCCCGGCGCGTTCTTCAACTCGATTGTCCTCGAGCCGCCGATCTGCCGCCTCGCGGCGACGATATTCTCCTGCGGCACGTATCTGGCGGACATCCTCGCGCGCAGTCCCGAATACCTCTCGTGGCTCATCGAGGGGCCCACGCTCGCCCGCGGCAAGGCGCACAGCGAATACCGCGCGGAGCTCCACGCGCAGACGGCGCCGCTCCGCGATCCGCGGCGGCGGCTGAACGCCGTCAAGCGGTACCATCGCCGCGAGACGCTCCGCATCGGCGCGCGGGATCTCGCCGGCCTCGCCCCCGTCGAGGAGGTCGCCGCCGAGCTCTCCTTTCTCGCCGACGCGGTCATCGAGGCCGCGGCCTCCCTCGCCTTCGCCGATCTCGCGCCGCGCGAGGGGCTCGCGCCGGAATGGGATCTCGACGCGACGACCCCGTTTCATCGCTTCGCCGTGATCTCCCTCGGCAAGCTCGGGGGCACGGAGCTCAACTACGCCTCCGACGTCGATCTCATCTTCGTGAGCGATCCGGCGGGCTCCCCGCGCGAGGGCGCCTTCTACACGGCGCTCGCCCGTCGCGTCGTCGAGATCCTTTCGGAGCCGACCGAGGATGGCACGCTCTATCGGGTCGACCTGCGGCTCCGGCCCGACGGCGAGAGCGGCCCGCTCGTCGTCACGCTCGCCGAGCACCTCGGATATCTCCAGCGGCGCGCGAGACCGTGGGAGCGGCAGGCCCTCATCAAGGCCCGCTACGCCGCGGGCAACCGCCGCGTCGCGGAGACATTTCTCGAAAACTGCGTGCGGGCGGTCTTCGGCTCCGCCGGCACGGGCGACCCGCTCGTCGACATCCTCACGATGCGGGAGCGCGCCGTGGCCGGCCTTCCGCCGGCCGAGCGGGAGGCGAACATCAAGCTCATGCCGGGCGGCATCCGCGACATCGAGTTCATCACGCAGGCGATGCAGCTCGTCCATGGGCGGAGCCGCTCCGA
>DHHN01000117.1:10189-11223 GCA_002403295.1 bacterium UBP1_UBA4771
CGGCTCGTCGCCGAGCGCGTCGCGCGGAGCGCGCTCCCCGGTGTGACGGCGGATAACTTCCGCGCCGAGCTCGGCCGCGCCGTCGTCGAGGTGCGTCATCTTTTCGGCGAATTTTTTCGCGGGAGCGCGCCGGGCGCCGTGCCGCTCATCCTCTCCCTCCCGCCCGGAGACGCCGCCGTCGAGGAGCTCCTCGGCCGGTTCGGCGTGCGCGAAGGGGAGCGGGCGCACCGCGCGCTCGCGTCGCTCGTCTTCGGGGATTTCCCGAACCTCGAGGGAGCGGACACGTTCGAGGCGGCAGCGGCCTCGCTCCCGAAAATTCTCGTCCGCGTCTCCGGGACCCCCGATCCGTCGCTCACCGTGAGAAACCTCGTGCGGGTCGTCAAGGCCGGCGGCGCCGTTAAATCGACGCTCGCGCTGCTCGCGGAGGATACGGATTTCGCGCGCCTCATCCTCTCGGTTGCATCCTTTTCGACGGCGCTCACCGATATCCTCTCGAACCGCATGGATCTCCTCGACCGTCTCGCCGAGGGGATCCCCCCCGGCCCCCCGCCCCGCCCCTCGCCCGGGAAGATCGATTTTCACCGGCGGCTCGCGCGTTGGTACGAGGAGACGCTTCTTTTCGCGCACGTCATGAACCCGATCCCGGAGAGCGGCCCGGAGCGCATCGGACCGTCTATCGCGGACTCCGCCGGCCGCGCCGTCGAGGCGCTCTTCTCGTATCATTGCGGCGCGCTCACCCCGGTCGCGATCGTCGCGGCGGGCTCCCTTGCCGCTCGGCGCGCGCACTTTCGCAGCGACCTCGACCTCGTCGCGGTGACGGCGGAGGAGGCGGCGGTGCCCGAGGCGGCGGCCGCGGTGCGCGCGATCCTCGAGGGAGCGCGCGAGGCCGGCGTCGGCCCCATCGACCTGCGGCTCCGCGGGGAAGGAGAGAACGCGCCGCTCGTCCGGACGCTCGCCTCGTACGAGACGTACGTCGAATCGCGCGCCGACCTCTGGGAGATCCTCGCCTACTCGAAGTGCCGCTTTCTCTGCGG
>DHHN01000117.1:11428-15659 GCA_002403295.1 bacterium UBP1_UBA4771
GACGACCCGGCGATCCTCTCGCGCGCGTACCGGCTGTTCTGGACGATCGAGCACGCCGCCGCGCTCCACGGCATCCCCTACCCCCCGCTCCCCGAGCGCGAGGAGTTCTTCGAGCGGTATCTCGGACGCCTTCTCGGGGATTCGCTCCCGGGCGCGGGGACGTTTCTCGAGCGGCTTCGATCGACGCGCGGGGACGTGAGGCGCGCCTTCGCGAGGTTTTTCAACAAGATTGGATGAATGCGAGATTCGGCGCTGACGCCGTCCTCTCAATTGGTAAGCGTTGCCCCGTTTTGGCACTCGAAGGGCAAGGGCCCTTCGGATGTCCGCGAATCATCCCGGTCAGTCAACTATGAAGAGTTTCGCGCCGCCCTCGGTGCTCGACCGGTGGGGGGCCGTGTCGTCGGCGACGTGATACCCCATGCCGGGGCCGAGTCTCACGACGCTCCCGTCCCGCTGCTCCGAGACGAGCTCCCCCTCGAGCACGAGAATGATATGGCCCTTCGAGCACCAGTGGTCGGCCTTGTATCCGGGCGAATACTCGACCATCCTCACCCGGATCCCGCCGGCCTGCACGGTCCGCCACACGGCGAACCCGGTCTCTCCGGGATACCGCTCGGGCTTCACGCCGCTCCAGTCGATCGCCGCAAAGGGGATGTCCCTCATCTTCATCGCGTCGCTCCTTTACCGGCACGCCGCGCCGGGCGCGCGCCGCACGCCTGCGCCGCCCGGGGACGCAGATCGAGCCCATGGGGCTATCGCTTCGAATCGAGGGCCGCCCGCAGCCGTTGCCGCACGCGCCGGATCGCCGCGGCGGACGCGAGCTTGCCGCCTGCGGCGCGCACGTAGAAGGAATCGGCCGCCATCTCGCCCCTCGTCGTGATCTGCGCGCTCTGGATGTCGAGCCCCTCTTCGGAGAGGACGCGCGTCACGCGGTAGAGGAGCCCGGGGCGGTCGCGGGCCGAGAGGTCGATGATCGTGCTCTCCCGGGAGAGATCGTTCTCGAACTCGATCGAGGTCGGGACGGACACCCCCTTCGCCGAGCGCCACTTCCAGCGCTCGACGTGAGCGGCGAAGGCCTTCTCGAGATCGACCTCGCCGCCGAGGACGGCGGCGAAATCGCGATCGAGCTTNNACGACGCCGTCGTCGCGCGTGAAGGCGAGGGCGCCGAGAATCGTGAGATCGTTGATCGTGATGACCCCGCAGAGCTGCGAAAGGCGGTACGGCCGGTCGCGCGTGCAGACGGTGAGCTCGATCGAGCTGCGCAGCCTCGCGGCGCTCAGGATGACGCCGCGCCCCCGCAGCCGCGCCGCCATCGCGACGTGCGCGCGCGCCTGCGCCGGGGTGACGACCATCGCGTACCGCTCGGGGAGCCCCGCGAGATGCGCCCCCATCCCCTCGCGCTCGGCGCCGCCCTCGCACGCGTCGAGGAGCTTCGCGCGCCGGCGCTCGAGCACGGCGCGGTACGAGGCCGCCGACTCGCTCCGGTCGGCGAGCATGCGGCTCGCCTTGAAGTAGAGATCCTCGAGGAGGCTCTCCTTCCAGCCCGTCCACACGGTCGGACCGGTCGCCTTGAGATCGGCGCAGGTGAGGAGGTAGAGGAGCTTGAGGTTGCGGTGGCTCCGCACGCTCTTCACGAACTGCATCCCCGTGTCGCGGTCCTCCATGTCGCGGCGCTGGCTGAAATGCGAGAGGAGGAGGTGCTCCCGCACGAGAAAGGAGACGAGCGATCGCGAGCGCTGCGAAAGGGGGAACGCGCGGAGCAGCTGCTCCGTCATGCGCGCGCCCGATCGGGCGTGGCCGCGCGCGCTCGGCTTGCCGATGTCGTGGAGGAGCGTCGCGAGCGCGAGCTCGATCTTCTCGGCGACCTCGTCGAATATGCGCGGGAGCAGCCCTCCCTCCTGCCCCGCGAGCTCGTCGAGGTTCGCGAGCGCCTGCAGGCTGTGTTCGTCGGCCGTGTACTGGTGGTAGAGATCGTATTTCTTGAGGCAGGTGAGGCGTTCGAAGGGGGGAAAGAGGTGCCGGAGGGCGCCGAGCTCGTGCATGCTCCGGATGACGGGCGCCTTGCGCCCCGGCGCGTCGAGGAGCTCGATGAACGAGGCCCGCATGCGGCGCATCGCCGCCGCCGGCAGCTTCGGGGCGCGGAAGGCGGCGCGAAGCCGCCGCTCCATCCGGGGCGAGAAGCGCTTCCCCGTCCGGAGCCGCTCCTTGAACGCGAAGAGCGGATCGTCGCTCAGGCGCGCTCCGCCGAGACGCATGTCGAGCCGGCCGAGGCCCTTCGTCCCGACGCGCCGGTAGAGCGAGCCCTCGATGATGCGGAGATTCCCCTCGCCGCGCGTCTCCTCGAGGATGCGTTCGAGGACCGTGTAGATCGAGCGCGTCATCGAGTAGTAGTCGCGCATGAACCGCTCGACCGCCAGCAGCCCCCCGCCGTCGGCGTACCCGAGCCCGCGCGCGGCCTGCCGCTGCATGTCGAGCGTGAGGACGTTCCAGTTGGTCTGCATGAGAAAATGGAGCTCGTTGCGGGTCCGCACCAGAAAGTCGAACGCGCGCTCGACGTCCCGAATCTCGTGCCGGTCGATGACGGCGAGGCGGTAGAGCCCCTCGAGCGTGCCGTCCCACGGGAGCGCCATCCCCACCCACCGGATCACCTGATAATCCCTGAGGCCCCCGGGGCTCTCCTTGACGTTCGGCTCGATGAGATGAAAGCTCCCGCCGTGCTTGCGCCAGCGCCTCCTCGCCTCCTCGAGCTTCGCCTCGAGGAGCGCGCCGCCCTCGCGCCCCCGCAGCTCGGCGCGGGCCGCCGCGAGCTCGTCGCGCAGCCGCTCCTCGCCGCAGAGCCACCGCGAGTCGAGCACGGCGGTCTTGAGATCGCTGTCCCGCGCGAGCGCCGCGCGGAGCTCCTGAAGCGTCCGCGCCGAATGGCCGAGCTCGAGACCCGCGTCCCAGAGCATCCGGACGAGGTAGCCGGCAAAGGCGACGCCCGCGGGGCCGGGCTTCTTGTCCCAGAGAAAGAGGAGATCGATGTCGCTCCGCGGCGAGAGCTCGCGCCTTCCGAAGCCGCCGAGGGCGGCGACGGAGGGCGCGCGGCGAAGGCGGGGACCCATCCAGACCCGGAGCGCCCCGTAGAGATGGCAGACGATCGTCTCGACCGCCGCGGAGACCCCGCGCGCCGTTTCGAGCCCCGGCGCTCCGGCGCGGTGCCGCCGCTCGAGCTCCGCGAGATGGCCGCGATAGACATCGCGCACCCCGCCGGCGAAGGCGGTCATCCACGCGTCCCCCGCGGCGGGCCGCGGGGGCGGAAGCGTCGATGCCTTGAAGGTCGGACGCGCCATGATGCCATCCGGGCGGCGGGCCGCCGCCGTCGCGCGCGGCCCGCGGGTCAGACGTCGAAATAGATGCAGAACTCGTACGGGTGCGGCCTGCTCATGACCGGAGCGATCTCGTTCTCCCGCTTGTACGCGATCCACGTGCGCACGATATCCTCGGTGAACACATCTCCCGCGAGGAGAAACTCGTGGTCCCGCTCGAGCGCCGCGAGCGCGGCCGGGAGATCGGGCGGCGCCTTCTTCACGACCGCGAGCTCCTCGGGGGGCATGTCGTAGATGTTCTTGTCGAGAGGTTCCCCCGGATGGATGCGGTTCGTGACGCCGTCGAGACCCGCCATGAGGATCGCCGCGAAGGTGAAATAGGGGTTCCCCGTCGAATCGGGGCAGCGGAACTCGACGCGCTTCGCCTCGGGCCGGTCGCCCGAGACGGGGATGCGGATGGCGGCGCTCCGGTTGCGCTGCGAGTAGGCGATGTTGATCGGCGCCTCGAACCCCGGCACGAGCCGTTTGTACGAGATGGTCGAGGGGTTCGTGACGCCGAGGAGCGCCTCGGCGTGCGCGACGAGCCCGCCGATGAAGTAGAGCGCCGTCTCGCTCAGACCGCCGTACTCGGGACCGCTGAATATGTTCCGGTCTCCCCGCCAGAGGGATATGTGAACGTGCATGCCGGAGCCGTTGTCCCCGAAGAGCGGCTTCGGCATGAAGGTGGCCGTCCTGCCGAACGCGCGCGCCGTGTTCTTCACGACGTACTTGAAGAGAACGAGCGCGTCCCCCATCCGCACCGCCGTGTCGTACCGCAGACCGATCTCCCCCTGCCCACCGGTCGCGACCTCGTGATGGTGGACCTCGCAGGTGAGCCCGCACGAGACGAGGTTTTTCACCATCTCGCTCCGGAGGTCCTGCA